>CAYJUS010000016.1:0-12551 GCA_964373435.1 uncultured Candidatus Saccharibacteria bacterium | reverse complement strand
AATGGTTTTAGCGGATCGGACTTTTTCGGCGTTCTAATATATGGAGTGGGCCTGTGGGTGCTTCAGGTGTACGATGCATATAAAATTGCGAAGTCCCAACGGGGAATTCTGAAGAAGCTGCGAAAGAAATAAATCTTGGGGGGCCGGTAGCTTAGCCTGGTTAAAAGCGCTGCCCTGTCACGGCAGAGAGCGAGGGTTCAAATCCCTTCCGGCCCGTGTTTCTTTGATCTTTAAAAACGAAGGAGATACGAAGTGAAAAGCTTAAAAATCGGGCTTGATTTTGACGGGGTAATATCCGACTGTCAGAAGCTAAAATCAGAAACCGCAAAAAGACTGTTTGGAGTCGCCATCCATCCGGATCAATTCAAGAAAGAGTTTGTTCTCGGAAATGGTCTCCTCACGCATGAACAACTTCGAGCGGTTCAAAAGGAAGTCAACCTCGTCGAGGAAGTCGGCCTCCGGATGACGGCTGTCCCGGAAGTAAGGAGGTTTCTCCCTAAACTCCTCGGAGACGGACATGAGATTAGCATCGTGAGCTCACGCGATGGAAAAGCGGCGGATATTGCGAAGAAATGGTTGCACACCCAAAAACTACCACACGTCCCCTTTGTAGAAGTCGGATGGAAGCAAGACAAAACGCCGTATATACAAGGATTCGATATTTTTATTGATGATGATCTTGAAAAACTTGTTCCTGCCGTGGGAGTTGTCCCCCACCTCTACCTGTTCTCGTGGGGATATAATGCCCGCGAAAACGAATCCGGTATCGCAACGCGTATCCATTCATGGAAAGAGTTTTATCGGGAGGTCGCACGAATTAGTAACAAAACTAGGTAAGACAAACGGGAAAGGAGATCCTAATGGCTGAATATATCATCCAGAAACAACTTGGTGATGGCTCGTGGACCCGGGGCGAAGATTTTTCTGCCGGAAACGAGGAGGAAGCGAAACAAAAAGCGATCGAGATCATCGCAAGACAACGGCTACACTACGGCAATTCGCGTATACGAATCATGAAAGTTGTATTTGAGGGATTGCCTCATGAAACGGGGTACCAACTCCCTCATAACGAAGTCTACGAAGAACTAGAAGCGAAACAAACCGCGGAAATGACAAATTTATGGCTCAAGCTCAAGAGCATGACGCTCGACGACTATGAGGAAAAACTCTATTTTGTGCTTAAAGCCGTTCCCGAAGTTCTTGACGGCGCGGGACGCGATCTCCGACTCCTCTATGCGGCAGGTGAAGGATTCATGGGATACGCAAGCAAAGAAGAGGTCGAGCATGCCCGCGACGTCGCGAAGCTATCTCCGGGAGATACCACGATATCTGCGTATTACATTGCCGGCCCCGAAGGAGCACAGTGTGTATCTGTCTCAAAAGTTCTTGCGTTCGAAGCGGATGGGAAAACGCCAAAACAGCTCGTCCATCTCTGGCCATTGGAGTTTCCCAATATTGCGATTACACCGGAGTATCTAGAAAAGAAAAACGTAGAAACAAAGGACAAAAGAAACAAAACATAAAGCGGTTTAAAAGCCGCTTTTTGATTTTCGATACAAGACAACGTACAATAGACCAATATGAAAACAGTGCAATTCAGAAGAATAATTTGGAATTGGTACAAAAAAAATAAACGTGATTTTCCGTGGCGCCGAACGCGCGATCCTTATAAAATTCTCGTCTCGGAAATCATGCTCCAGCAGACCCAAACCGCGCGGGTACGCGAAAAATATCCGTTTTTTATTAAAACCTTCCCCTCATTCAAGACGCTTGCGCGCGCGCCTCTCAAAAAAATTCTTAACGCATGGCAGGGAATGGGATACAATCGCCGGGCGCTCTACATAAAACAAATCGCAGAACGCATCCAAAACGAATGGCGCGGGAGTCTTCCCGAGGATCCCGAGATACTTGCAGGGTTCCCCGGCATAGGACACTACACGTCGCGCGCGGTTTCCTGTTTTGTGTTTTCAAAATGCGAACCGTTTCTTGATACCAACATTCGCCGCGTCTTCATTCATTTTTTCTTCCCCCGAAAAAAGAAAGTGCGCGACGAGGAAATTTTACAAAAAATTCAAGAGACTCAGCCGAAGCAAAAAACGCGCGAGTGGTACCTCGCGCTTATGGATTATGGCGCAAGCGAATTTTTAAAAGGAATTAACCCCAACAAAAAAAGCGCCCGGTGGCGTGTCCAACCCCCGTTCGCGGGTTCGAAACGCTTTACACGATCTCTCCTCATAAAAGAGCTTCTGAAAAACCCCCACACCACAAAATCCCTTCTCGCGCGTATCAAAACCGAAAGAGGAACAGAAAAATTCCGCCCCCAAAGAAAACTTGTTTCTATTCTCAATGAATTGAAAAACGAAGAACTCATTACCTTTAAAAACCGCTTGTGGAAAATTGTATAGTATGCTAGAGAAGAGATAGGATTGTTCTTTTCGTTTAGGAGGTGTGATGGGAAAATCCACGCAGCGTTCAGAGCCTAAATCAGGATGGCTCAAAGAAGGACTAGAAGAAACGCGGCAAGACATCAATACGTGGCCGCAATGGATGCGGACACACATTGATAAAAGGGTATTTATTATTTGCCCCGTGCGGAATGCAACGCCCCAGGTTAAGAAACGGCTTAAAAAATATGTAGCAGAACTTGAAAACAAAGGATATATTGTCCACTATCCGCCCCGAGACACAGACCAATCGGATCCCGTAGGGAATAAAATCTGCGAAGAAAATGCGTACGCTATGTTGGACTCAGACGAGATCCACATTTTCTATGATGGAAATAGTACCGGCCTCTTTTTTGACCTTGGCATCACATTCATTCTCACCCAAATTTTTGACTACAAGAAAAAAATCGTCTTTATCAACAAGGACGAAATTCCTGATAACGAGGGCAAAAGCTTTCAGAAAGTCCTCGCGTTCCTTGAGGAACAAACCAAAACTCCGGACTAACCACCGGAGTTTTTCATTTAGCCATTACCCAGCCCGTTTATTGTGAAGGCGTTTACGGTACTATGAAATTCGTCTGACGAAGATAAATACAAATAAAGGAGTTTGCGAGACGAGAATCATCTGGGCTCCCCCGAGCGAAGCCCTGAGCCTGTCGAAGGGCGAAGCGTAGGCAGGGAGACGATTCTTCGAAGCAAACGACTATTATTTGTTTATCTGAGGATAGAATTTCATAGTACCGTAAACGCCCTTAGATTACTTCCAACTCCTCCAACACCGCCCCATACGTCTTAAGCGCGTGTTCCACCTCGTCTTTCGTGGGGAAGTGCTCGGTATCGTGGACGATACGGTTGCGAAGCTTATGCGCCTCCCACATTTCCTGAATACGGGGAAATTGGCCGGGAGTGATTTTCTCAAGCCGCTCCCCCATCGATTTTCCGTGGTATCCCATCCGCATCAAAAGTTCGTCAAGAAGTTTGTCGGCGTCGATAACCGCAAGCCGCAAATTTGCCTCGTCCCCCATTGCAAGTTTTTTTTGAATTGCCTCCCATCGCCTTGCAAGTCGTTTCTTGGGAATTGCAGAGGAATTAACCGCTTCTGAAAAAAGAATCGCGGCTTTGCCAAGCACGTTAATTTTAATCGCCAATATCACTATTCCCGCAAAAAAGAGCAGGCTTAAAACTCCCGAAATAATCTGTGCCCAAAAAAGCAGCCGCTCCCAGTCGGTATCGTATATAAAATCGAATATCGCATAATATATATTTGCCATTGCGTAGTAGCTCATGGGTCTTTCTTCTTTACTTTATTCAAAAGGACCTCGCATCGCTTCGTATAGTCCCGCAACCTGGAAAACAGTTTTCTCGTCAAACCATTTTCCGATAATTTGAAGCCCCACGGGAAGTCCCCCTTCGACCTTACCGCAGGGAAGCGAGATCGCGGGAACACCCGCCAAGTTCACGGAAACCGTATAGATATCGGAAAGGTACATGGAAAGCGGGTCTTTTGTCTTCTCCCCAAACGCAAATGCGGGGGTGGGAGCGGTCGGCGTTACCACCACATCGACCTCCTCGAAGGCCTTTTCAAAATCCTGTTTAATGAGCGTGCGGACTTTTTGAGCTCTCAGGTAGTACGCGTCGTAGTATCCCGCGGAGAGCGCATAGGTTCCAAGGATTATCCTCTTTCGCACCTCGTTTCCGAAACCCCGTTCCCGAGTTTCAAGATACGCGTCGAGTAAACTGGCGACTTGTTGCGTGTTGCGTGTTACGGCGCTCGTTCCATACCTAATTCCGTCATATCGCGCAAGGTTCGCGGAAACCTCTGAGGGCATAATGAGATAGTAACACGCAAGGGCATATTTCGTGTGAGGAAGACTTATTTCCTGAATGCGTGCCCCCTCCTTTTCAAGATCCGAAATGGCCTTTCGAACCGCCTTCTCAACTCCCGGATCAATCCCTTCGATAAAATATTCTTTTGGTACCCCAATACGTATATCTTGAATTTTGAATTTGGAGTTTGGAATTTGGAATTGATATTCTACGCTTGTAGAATCCAGCGGATCTTTCCCGCTTATGGCTTCAAACACGATCTCCGCATCTTCAACCGTTTTCGTGATCGGCCCAATTTGATCAAGCGAAGAAGCCATCGCAATCAAGCCATAGCGCGAAACCGCGCCATAGGTGGGTTTCAACCCAACGACTCCGCAAAATGAGGCAGGCTCGCGAATTGAACCGCCCGTGTCAGACCCCAGCGCATATATACATTCTCCCGCTCGAACCGCAGCCGCAGACCCTCCGGAAGAGCCGCCCGGAACGCGCGTGGAATCATAAGGGTTTTTGGTCGCCCCATACGCGGAGTTCTCGGTTGAAGAACCCATGGCAAATTCATCCAAATTGGTTTTTCCTAGAATTACGGCGCCGCGCGCCTTGAGTTTCGCAACCACTGTTGCATCATACGGCGCGATATAGTATTCAAGGATTTTTGATCCCGCGGTGCATCGCTCGCCCTCTACCAACATGTTGTCCTTAACCGCAACGGGAATTCCCGCAAGAATATTAATCTCTTTTTCCATTGCAATGGACGCATCAATCTCTCGCGCGGTATGTAATGCGCGCTCGCGGTTAAGCGAAATAAAAGAGAAGAGCTCCTTGTCTCTTTCTTTGATCAAATCAAATACCGCCTTCGTGAGATCCTCTGAAGAAACCTCTTTTTTTATCAATCGTTCGTGAGCTTCTTTGATGGTCAATTTTCCTATTTCTGTTTTTTCCATAATAACGAGGTAAGCTCCTTTAATCTTTTACCCGGCGTGTGAGGTCTCTTGCTGATAAGCTCTTTGATATCCTCCCGCCAGCTCTTGTAATCCGCAAGGGCTCGCAAGAGCACGATTGCGGCAAACCCAAGGATGATAAAAATAGATTTTCCCAGCACCGCCGCAAAAAGAGGTAGAAGCAAAAATGCGATAATATTCACGAGAGGCGAGTGGCGTTTCAGTGGGAAAAAAAGAAGAGCGTAACTTACTCCCACAAGGAAAAGCCCCGCGGGCATAATAGCAAGCGTAATTCCTATCGCGGTCGCGAGTCCTTTCCCCCCGTGAAACCGAAGCCAGATGGGCCAGTCGTGCCCCAGGATCGCGGCGAACGCGGTAAGCATCATTGTGGCTTCACCCGCCTCGAGGAATTTCGCGACAAGAACTGCCGCAGCCCCCTTCCCTGCATCTCCCGCAAAGGTAAAAAACGCCTCGAATTGTCCCAAAACCTCGAGAACATTGAGCGTCCCGACATTCTCTGTTCCGTGTTTCCTGATGTCAATGCCGCGGGAAACCTTTCCCGCAATATAGGCGAAAGGAATTGAACCGAGGAAATAACCAATCAGAATGGACGCTATGGTCACCAATTCGTAACGCGTAACCCGTAACGCGTAACCCGTAATAATTACGCGTTACGGGTTACTGATTACTGGTTACTCCTAAAAGATGGCTTTTGTCTTCACGTATCCGTCCTTCGTTTCGGGCGCCATCTCAATCAATTTTTCGCTTTTCACCTTATGCTTTTCGCTTATGTCGTCATCTCTCATCACGTTTTCTGCGCCGGTAACGTGGCTTGTGGGTTCGACGTTTTCGGTATTTGCCCCCTCAAGTTCTTTTACATAATCCAAAATCGCGCCAAGGTCTCTTTGGAACTTCTCTATTTCTTCTTCGGTAATACCGAGTCGCGCAAGATAGGCTATATGTTTTACGTCGTCTTTTGATATCACGAATATTGCGAATGTCCTTCGGGCTTGCGAATACTGCGAATTATTCGCATGATTTGCACCCGCGAAGCGGATTCGTATTTATTCGCTAACGTATCATCTTCAAAAACTCTCTTTCGTTCATTATCTTCACGCCTAACTTCTTCGCTTTCTCGTATTTCGATCCCGCCTCTTCCCCCGCCACCACATAATCAGTCTTTTTCGAAACCGAACCTGAAACGTCTCCCCCCAACTCCCTTACTTTATCCTTCGCTTCCTCTCTTGTAAAGCGCGCGAGCTCGCCGGTAAATACAAAGGTTTTACGCGCTAATCGCCCGCCCGAGGCGAGATTCTCCTCTCGCGACGTACTGCTTAGCGCTCGCCTCTTCTTTTGTATTTTTACCCCCGCTGACTCCAATCTTTTAAGAAAATGGAGGTTTTCTTTGTTGTGGAACCACTCATAAATGCTTTTCGCGACAATATCGCCAACGTCAGGAATAGTACGCAGTTCTTCTTGACGAGACTCTTTGAGTCTCTCGATGTTCCCGAAATGACGCGCAAGGTCAATCGCGGTCTCTTCGCCCACGTGTTTTATGCCCAGCGCATAGATAAAACGGGAGAGGGAGATGTGTGTGCTCTTTTGAATCGCGCTGACTATATTCTTTGCTGATTTTTCAGCAAAACGCTCAAGAGGAACTAAATCCCCCTCGGAAATCCTAAAGAGATCGGCGGGATCCGAAACCAACCCCTCGTTCATCAACTGCTCAATGATTTTGTGCCCCAGCCCTTCAATATCGAATGCGGCACGAGCAACAAAATGTTTAATCCAGCGGTGCAAGCGCGCAAAACATTTCTTATTGGTACAGTATATCGCAACTTCTCCTTTCGGTTTTACTGTACGCGAACCGCAAACGGGGCAACGAGCAGGCATTCGAAATTCACGCTCTCTCCCGATCCTCAAATTTGAAAACACCTTTATTACGTCGGGGATTACGTCTCCCGCCCTTCTCACGACGACAGTATCCCCTATCTTTACGCCGATCCGCTTGATTTCGTCCTCGTTGTGGAGCGTCGCGTGAGTAATTGTTACGCCCCCTACCCGCACGGGTTTTAACACCGCGACCGGAGTAAGGCTTCCCGTGCGCCCCACCTGCACTCTAATATCCTGGACTACGGTCACTCCCTCTCTCCCCGCGAACTTATAGGCAATGGCACCGCGCGGAGCTTTCCCTGCCACCCCAAGACGCGAAAATAATTTATTATCGTTCACGATGACCACAATTCCGTCGATCTCATAGGAAAGTCGGTCTCTTTTTCCCCCCCACGTTTCATGAAAATCAAGCACTTCCTCGATCGACCCGCAGAACTTATTATGGGGATTTGTTTTAAAGCCGAGCGCCTTAAGTATCACGTGCTCGTCTTCATGGGTTTTTTGGCCGAGATCAGTAACAAGCGCATAGGCAAACGAGTCGAGGCGGCGCGAAGCACTCACTCTGGGATCAAGCTGACGGATGGAACCTGCGGCAATATTGCGGGGATTCGCATAGAGAGAAGTCCCCTCTTTTTTTCGTTCCCTGTTAATACGCTCAAATTCGTTCTTCGTAAGGAAGACCTCGCCGCGAACTTCCACGCGAGAACGGTAGCGAGCGCGAAACGCAGGAACAAGGCTTCTCTTAAGTTTTGCAAGGTGCCGTATCGCTTCCTCTTTTTCAAAAATCCGCAGGGGGATTGCTTCGATTGTCTTTAAATTGCTTGTAACGTCCTCACCGGTTTTTCCATCACCCCGGGTTGAACCCGTTTTGAGAACCCCGTTTTTATACTCGAGCGCCATGGCAAGCCCATCGATCTTTAATTCACAAAAATATGAGGGACGAACGCCGCGAGGGAGAAGTTTTTGGATCCGCTCTTCCCATTCCCGCATTTCTTCCTCGGAAAACGCGTCGTTAAAAGAAAGCATGGGGGCATGATGAGAAACCTTAACAAACTTTTCGAGAGCTTTCCCCCCCACCCTTTGAGTGGGAGAATCGGGGGTAATGAATTCCGGAAATTGTTTTTCCCGCTCCTCTAATTCGTGTTTTAAAGCGTCAAGCGCGGCGTCAGAGACCTCCTCGCGGTCAAGTACGTGGTACAAGTACCTGTGATGATTTATCTCTTTTCTGAGTTTTTCGATTCTCTCCTTGGCTTCTCTTTTAGTCAAGATTTGTAACGCGTAACGCGTAACGAGTAACGAGTAACCCGTAATTATTACGCGTTACGGGTTACGGGTTACTAATTACGGAAGCAGATTTATCTCTATCCTCCTTCGCGTACCCCGGAAAACGCCGTCTGACATAATGCAGTCAACCTCGGGGTCTCCCGCGTCGGGCGCACAGGGCGGAGAAATATTAAAAGAGTCTGTATTGTAGGTGCCGCCGCCACTAACCGTCCCGAGGGTAGAGGTCGGCGTGGTCTCCCACGTTCCTCCAATTCTAAAAATAATGTACTGCATTTTCTCGGCTCCCGCATCCGCAACATAAATTGCGCGGTAGGAGTGAGATGCGCCCGAAGTAATTTGGAATTCCCGAAGCGCGACGGCTGCAAGCGCAAGCGCGATAGAAAAAATCACGCTAAATACCAAAAAAGTGAGGAGGAGGGAAACGCCTCGTTCGTCCTTTTTATACAAAGAAAAAGAGTTAACAACCGTCATGGGAGAAGGTCCAGCCGCCTTGGAGTTATTGTGGTCTGCAAACGAATCTCTGCTTTCTCCTCTGGTTTTGTCGCGGTTAATGCCTCCTTTATGAAGAGAGAAATCACCGCGCGCGGCTGTTGAATGTCGCCTCGGACAAGTCCTCCGGGATAAGAAAATATGAGGCTATTCACCGCGACATTGTTGGATGTAATGGGAGCAGTAACCGCGTTACCCGAGGCGTCTCCGGATGTTTCGAGAATCCGGCTTCTCACGGAATCGAATGTATATTCGAGACATCGAAGACCCGAGGCAGTACAAGGACAGGGGAGGCTCGTATAGCCGACTGTCGCATGACAGAGATCCAAACGAGAAGGAGACGAACTTGACCGTATGGTACTCTGTCTTACCGCGCGCGATATTTTTTCGAGCACAAAACGGCCGTTATCTGTTACGTTTTGGTTTTGAATAGACTTGCGGCTTGCGCGGACCGACGCCAAAAACACCGCAAGAACCACGGCAATAATGATGACAAAAATCCCCATGCCGACAATAACCTCGATCAAGGTAAATCCCCTTGGATTTGAAGTTTGAGGTATGAAGTATGAAATATGAAGACGACGTAAACGTTTAACCATAATTCCTAATTCCAAATTCATAATTCTGGTTTTATTGCGGCTTCCAGTCATATAAATGATCAATCAACTCTACTTGCTTTGGTAAACCAAACTGAGTCCAACCGACAATGCTTTTTACTTCAATATATGATACCCCCCCCGCGTCAACCGCCCTGCTCATCTCGACCCTCCGCGAAAAAATCGTGGGTTGTGTCCCGGTCGCGTTATGAGTATAAAACTGATTCCCCGCGATGTTTTCTAGATACAACGTATCACTAGTATCTGATATTGCGATACTGGTAGATGTTACATTAGTGTTTATTATGGGGAAGGTATCAGACACACAATCTCCATTGAAATCGTCATAGGCGCACGGCGGATCTTCCAGCCAATTACTGTTTCGGATATTTATTATCACCTCGATTGCTTCTGCGGCGAGACTTATTGCGACTAATTCGTTTTCCACCTGGAACCCCACCACAATACTTTTTGTTAACAGGGAAAAAACCGCGGTAAACCCGACGCTGATGATAAACATCACGATTAAAAGTTCAAGCAGAGAAAATCCTTTTGAAGAAGTACGGGTCATACATCGGAAATGCACGCGGTTATGTCGCCATATATGTTCACAAGTCCGGTCTTGGTAACGCCTACGATCCGGTCCCCTGCGCGGATACTGTTTACGAAGATGCAGGATTTAAAACAGGAGGAAAAAACGGGGGGGCCTCCCCGTATAGAAACAATCGGGTCGGGGGGCTTAAAGGCAATGTGGAGCTGCGAGACGGCTTCGCAAAGAGATCCGTCGACATTGCGCAAACTTGCAACGAGAGATGGAAATTGTATAGAACGAGGGAATGTCATTGTTTCCAGTAACTCACCCGGGGCATCATATATTTCGTCGTCGTCGCTATCCTGAAAAAGAACGTAGGAGTTTCCTGGCCCCGTGTTATCAATATAAATTCCGTATCGCGCAGGAACGCTCCCCCCTTCTTCGCGCGCTTGGAGGGTAAACGCTTGTGCGCGGCGAATGTCAAGGGACAATTGCTGCACAGCGTTCTGGAGCGCGAAACGTTGCTCGCTTCTACGAAAATCAAGTATGACCATTGTGCTCACCCCGCCCAAAATGGCAAGCACCAAAATCGCCTCAATGAGGGTAATGCCGTTTTGTTTTGAATCATGAATCATGAATCATGAATTAGGGGTAACGACGACTCGTCAATTCCTAATTCCTTATTCCCAGTTCATTATACCAAAAAACCGCCCAACCAGACACAGTGAGGCGGCTGCGCGTCATACAAAAACCCCGTTATTCATACTTAAACACCACTTTGTCCCAGCGTTCAAGGGGTTGGGCTTGGGGAGAGAGCATGTCTTTGTATTCACCATTTAAGTAGTAGTGCCACCGTTTCTCTTCGTTACTCGCTACGCCGTCGATCTCTTCTATTTTTACCCCTTCTTCACCGGGGGTAATTTCAATTGCAAACCCACCTGCGCGCGAAGAAGCAAGAAGCGCGTGGTACACGTTCATATTCTCGAGGGTGGATCCCGCAAAAAGCCGCTTTTCCCCGACGCCAAAATCAATGACAAGCGTCGCTTCCTCCCGCACAAAACGAGAGGAAAATTCTTCAACAGAGGATCTTTTATCGTTCGTGTATTATAAAACAAGCCACAACGAAACCAGTGTGACAATAAAGATAACGGTTAGCCACATCCTGAGTTTAATGGGACGTTTTAGCTTATTCATGCCTGATACAAGCACCACGAATATAAACACTGGTTACCGCACAAAAGAATGTATCGACTTAAATCGATTAGCGGCAATTCATATTGATGTTGGTGGTTGTTGGTGTCCGCCTATCGAAAGATTGCCACCACGACCAGAAGGTCGAGAAGGGCAAAGAGTACCACATAGAATACCCACCACCACCCTTTCATTGGTTGACGAAGTTGCGCCATGTTAATTTAGAAACACGAATTACTACAAATTATCTTACAAATATATACAAATACGTTATTCGTAATGATTTGTATGCGAGATTATTTGTACCTTATTCGTGTTGCTTATAATATTACGTTCCAATAAAAATTAAATAGTGTATTCCCCCAAAAAAGCGCGATAAACGTTGTGAGAGCCAAAAACGTACCGAAAGGAAGTTGAGACTCAAGCGATCCCCTCCTTCCCATTATAAGCAGTATACCAACAACGGAGCCGAGAGTAAAGGCAAGGAAAAGGGCAACAAAGATGTGGGGGAACCCAAGCACAAGTCCCATAAAAAGCGCAAACTTGACGTCCCCCAGACCCATCCAGCGGCCGCGTGAAACAACCACGAGGGCAAGAAAGAAAAACGAGACGAAGAGGGCGGCAAGGAAAGAAGAGATAAACGGGTGCTTCAATGCCAAATTCCAAAATCCAAATGACAAATCAAATCCAAAATCTAAATGACTAAATAAATTATAACCGAGGGCGATACCGATTGCGGGAAAGGTAATTTTGTCGGGAATAATGTAGTAACGAAGATCGGTGACGAAAATAACAATGAGAACCGAGACAATAAACAGCCAATAGCCAATTTCGAACAGCAAATAGAGGAACTCGCCGGATAATAAAACTGTGGGATCGATTAATCTGTTAATCGACGGATCTCGCAACCCCTGAAAGACAACAAAAGCAAACAGTATCCCCGTCGCAAGCTCCACGAGGGGATACTGTAAGCTAATGGGCCTTGCGCACGAGCGGCATTTTCCGCCCTGTGCGAGAAAACTCAAAAGAGGAATGAGTTCGCGCCACTCGAGTTTCTTCCTGCAATGCGGGCAGTAGGAGCGGCTCGCCGCAATCGGCTCGTCTCTTGGAATCCGAAATATAAGAACATTAAGAAAGCTTCCTATGGCAGTACCGAGAACAAAACTTGCTGAAAGAATAAGGACAACCACGTATCCGAATTACACGCACCCTGCTCCTATCGTATTGGTGCCGGCTGGAGTCGCGGTCCAATCACACCGCATGTTTCCTCCCGTTTCTACCCCGCACCATCTGCCAGTAACCGCCTCTAACTGATCCTGCGCGCAGTAGTCGGTGGTTGGGTTTGCGAGACCCACAC
>CAYJUS010000015.1:0-12690 GCA_964373435.1 uncultured Candidatus Saccharibacteria bacterium | reverse complement strand
GATGACGCGGGTCGTAGGATCAGGAGCTTTGCTTGACTGACCGCCAACGCAGGCAGCAGCAATAAGGCCCAAAGCCGCGACGCCAAGAAGTACCGCTCCGATCTTCCAAATCTTCATCGATTTACCTCCTTTCTTTTAGGTCTGGGTTTTCCTTATCTTTATTATTACCTGCTTTTATTGTCCTCCTTTGCTTCGCGTTTGCTTTTAATTGTGAATGAGCTTGTACTTCGCCCATTGCGCCTCGTTTTTGTCTCCCCTGAAACACTCCGGCTTTCTCGGTACCATCACCTCCTTAAACCGCTTTACAGGGAGCAGGGCTTTCTCTTACTGTATCTTCTCACCATTTTTGGTTTTGTAAACGATTTTTAGGATTTTTTTCTTTAAAAAGCGGCTCTTCCCCACAAAACCCCTTAAATCCTTGACTTTTCTGTGGCATCAATTAAAATAAAATGACGACATAATATCGTCATTTATGAAGCGTCTTCAGGAAATACTCGAGGATATCGGACTGAACCGCCGGGAAGCACGGGTGTATCTTGCGGTACTCCAGCATCCGGAAGCAAGCCTCGCTGACGTTACACGCATTACTCTCACCCCTCGGATGAGTTGTTATACTATTCTCCGCGCTTTGCTCCAGAAGGGTTTTATCGACACGTTGGTCAAGAAGAAACACCGTTACTTTATTGCAGTACCGTCCGTCAAAATCTTTGAACGGCTTGCGCGTCGCGCAGACGAGTTCAAAGAAGCAGTGCCTCGCTTTGAACGGCACAGTCGTGTTGGCCAAGCCGTGCCAAGGGTAAGGTTTTTTGAAGGAATCGATGGTATTCGCGCGGTATTCCGACGCATCCTTGACGAGAAACGCCCCTTTTCCGCCATCACTTGTATTGAGGATATAGAACAGGTCGCCAAAACCTATTTTAAAGAGTTCATACGCCAACGCATCAAGCAGAATTTGAAGGTGTGGTTGCTCACGAACCGCACGCCAGCATCCCTGCGCTTAAAACAGAAAGACGGGCAGGAATTGCGCGAAACTCGTTTTGTTCCGGAAAAATATCGATTTCATACCGCGGAATACATTTTGCAGGAATCCGTTGCGACGCTTTCCTTGAAGCAAGATCCGCCGACCGCTCTTCTCATCGAAGATCAAGAGATTGCGCGAACGCACACAATGTATTTTGAGCTTCTCTGGAATCAGGCACTCGTGCGATGATAAACGACGAGCCGCCGCTTTTTTATGTTGGAATGAAACATAAATTCGGAGTCGGAAAAGTAAAAACAGTAGCGGATTACGCTACTGTTTTTACTCAACGCGTTATCAGAGTAAGCCCGTGGGTCGCACTTCATTCGCGACTACTCGCGTCACCTCCGATCCCTCGACTACACTCAGGACAAGTTTTTCGAACCGCAAATTGGGTGAAATTGATACCGTATCCAGAGCTTACTATAAGACAATCAGAAAAGCTATTAGCTTTTGCTGTCTGACATTTTTGAAATTGGGTGGTGATAAAAATCTATGACTAAACGTTACTCCCGAAATATCAAAAACCGCAGAAGCGGTATTGTCGAGGAAATCGAGAGAGACTGCCCCCCTCTTCATCTGTGAAGTTATCGCCGTCAGTAAGGCAAGCTATTTCTGACGTCCGGCCTCCTGTTTCTATTTTAGCAAAAGAAGCAATTGCTGCCAAACTAAGATTTTCCACCGGACTAGAAAACTCCCTTAAAAGTAAAAACTAAAAAGCATCCTTCGTGGATACTCGTGGATACTTTCTATGTGCCAAAACCTCCTCTCTCGCGGATAGAAAAGTTTATCCCCCCTTTCACTAAACATATGTTTTCGCTCTTGTCCGAGATAACGAAAAGCCCAGAAGCTGGGCTTTTATTATCGTCCAACGGCTCTCCAAAGGACTGCACTCACGTTATCCTCCGTCTTTCGACCAAGGGCATCTCCCACAAGCTCTTCCGCTTTCGCGCCCCCTCGTATCAACTCTACCACATGCCGCATTTCGCGTTGGCTACTAAGGTGCGCTGGATCCAACAATCCGTCCGAGCCGACAAGGATAAAACTTTCCCGCCCGAGTGGGACTGTGAAGAGCTCGGGTTCCCGATTAAGAATTTTATCTAGTCCCGCATCACCCAAGGTCCTCGAAACCTGAAGGCCGGGCCTTACCGATGGCGTGATACCGAGATACCCATCGTAGTAATATGCGCCCCGTGCGATTGCCGCATCCCGTTCTGACACATTCGTCCTCGCATTGTGCTCGGGACATATCCAGATGGATTGGGTCGCATCGCAGATAATGACGGGTGAATCGCCCAAGATCGCGACATCGGCGCGCATCCCCGAATCGGAGATGACAACGAGGGAAAGCGTAGTACCGGAAAGCATCGCTTTCGTTAATTCATGCAATTGACGGACAGTATCCCGCAACGACTCTCTTATATCTTTTTTGTGGCGCCTTGACGCTTCCTCGAAAGAATGTATAAGATTCTTCCCGACCACATCCGCAACCTTCTCCCCTCCGTGGCCATCACATACCGCTAATACCCAAAAGTGCTTACGCATAAAGAATCCTAGCAACGAGAGCGCACCATTCGGCCGGACCTCAACATCTTGGACTACCCATCTATCTTCCTGATATTTTCTCATTCCTTTGTGAGATGCGTGAGAAACAATTCCCGATAATCTTTCTTTCATAAAGCACCTTCCTCCGAAACAACACATAATACCATAAACATTAAGAAAAATCAAATCAAACAATGAACAAGGGTGCGCAAAAAATAAAAAGCCCCGCGTTCGGGAGTGGGGGCTTGCGTTTTTATGTACGTAGGGAATCAGAATACGTGTCTCGAAATGTCATAAATGCGTTTATGGCGGTTGCGAGTAACTCTTCTTTCAGGCATAGTTCATCACAAAGGAGCATTCTCCGATAGCCGATATCGTAGAGCCACGCAAGCTCAACAAAATCAGCACAGGAGGGAACGGGTTCGTCGATTACAGAAAGAAGCATCCGCGAGCCGACACAGGCTTCCGGATCTTTCTCGATTATGAGTCGCAGAGCGGGCAAGATCTCATGTGGCCGGTCAAGCTCTACATAGAGATCGCCGCGTGCTGCGACGAGGCTTATTCCGCTCACCTTCTTGAACTGCTCGAAAACAAAACGCAGTCCTTTCTTGTTTTCAACCTTAAGCATCACTTCTGCGTCTCTTCCTACGAGATCCCGGAATTCCTCAACATCTTCGGATGCTTCTACATACGAAAGGAAGTAGCGGGTAAAACCGGCGTTCTTAACTTTTTCAATCTTTTCGATTTCCTGATCAGTGAAGAGGGGTCCTCCTACCTGGAGACTTGGATGTCGAATATGGAGCGATTCGCCCGGGCGCACTATATATTTCGGTCCGCCGTGGAAAATCAAACGCCGGCCGCGATCGCGAACCTCCCGCAGGAGGGCCTCATCAGCCCCTGCCTTGAAAAGAACCGTGGTAGGAGTTTTCACCTTGATCGGGTGGTTCACTTCCAGGTCCAAATAGTCGGGGTTCAGATGAACGTCGGTTACCCGAAGCTGACGTCCTTTTACATCAAAGTAGAGAGGGACAGGATCTTCGAGTTTTCGAACAAGTTCGAGCTCTTGGTCGAGCTCGGAAACAGACATCATGGCGCTGTTCAGCCGTATCCCGGAAAGACGCGTATCGTGCGCAAATCGGGGGAAATGCGGAAAGCTTGGCCAGAGCGTCACCATCAATTGAAGCGCGTTGCGAGGCGCCATCATACACCCCTTTCTTTTCTCTAGAGAAGAGGTTTTGATCTCGGTGCGTCTTTGTCTCTATCGCGCGTCTCGGAATGACCGGAGGGAAGCTTCTTTTGTGAACCCCCTTTATCGAGCCGGTGGACGCTGGTAAGGGACTTGTAGACCACCTTCACTTGACCAGGAAGCTGTCTCCCCTCAAGCTCCTCTTTGAAGTATTCGATGCGGCCGGTCTCACTTGCGAGAATTCCGAAAATGACATCCACCACGCGTCCTGCATCGGGGAGGTCTGCGATGTGATCATCGCCCAGAAGCTCTCTCCACTGCCGGTGAATCCTCTCGTCTGTTGAACTCACTCTGTTGGTGCCCGAAATGTCATAGGGTTTACGGATAAGATAGACCGCGTATTTCCTCTTAAGCTCCTCGAATATCTCCTTAGTCGCAAGGCGCCCCTCGAGATTCACATGGGCGTAATTTTTCGCATGTACACGATCCACGAAGTCATACGGAGCTTCGTCGCCGATAAAGATAAGGATCGGCCGAATCGCGTTGGGGAGCGAGACATTCCGCGCAAAGTAGAGGGCGGCTAGCTCATAGTTTTCGGTAGTCTGCCCTCCGCCTCCGCCTTCGATCACAAGCTCCTCGAGCTTCGCCTTAAGATCAAGTCCCTTTGTGAAGGGACGCGCCTGCAAAGGATATTTATCTCCTGCGTAGGCGTCGCCCACCGCGGCAA
The DNA here is from genome assembly GCA_964373435.1 of uncultured Candidatus Saccharibacteria bacterium. Classification (GTDB taxonomy): domain Bacteria; phylum Patescibacteriota; class Minisyncoccia; order JAHCSD01; family JAHCSD01; genus CAYJUS01. The sequence continues at coordinate 8,214 of CAYJUS010000015.1, read as the reverse complement.
AACAGATCTCCATATCTTCTCCAAGATATTCCTGCCCCTCAAGCTCCAGATACGGAAGCTTGGAAAACATCACTGCCGGCCATTCGCCCATGGAACCCGTGACGTCGCACACGATGGTCAAGGGAGAAGCACTGTCTGAAGAAAGATGTACGGGAAGCACATCCGCTAAATCTTTTCCTGCCGATACCGCATCTGCGTAACTTCGCCCCGCGTACCGGTCATAGTGACCGCGGGCGCTCTTGAAGTCATGCCCTTTCCAGTAGCCAGGATCGTAGTCTCCCGCTTCGGTCATGTCCGTTCTCCTTTCTTTTGCTGAGGGTGTTGGTTAAGGTTTGCTATTATAGTCCGGGGATTGGCTTCATATCTGATCTCACCCTTCCGAACGCCTCTACTCGGACTTTCTGAATGGAGTCAAAGAGATCTTCCCTCTGCCAGTTCGGGCGCCCAAGTACATCATGCACGATAAGTCTTCGGATAAACGCGCAAAGAGGTTCTGGCACATCCCGAGGTACCTGCCTTCGCTCAACGCAATCCGTATTCCCGCCGAGTGCATAAATCATAGTCAAGCCAAGACTATAAAAATCAGACTCGGGGACAAGGGGTGAACCCGTAATTTCCTCTGGGGGTGCAAAAAGAGGAGTAAAGCCCTTATTGATGTCGCCTCGTGAGGGCTTCACCATCGCAAGACCAAAGTCCACAAGAACCACTGTGTGGCTTTCCGGCTGCACAATGATATTCTGCGGCTTCACGTCCCCATGCACCACGCCGTGGAAGTGAAGATACTTGAGTGCGTTAATGACACGCTCGGCGATCCAGGCAACATGCTCCGCATCAAGGCGGCCCACCTTCTTTACGATCTGCTCAAGCGTGGGCCCGGGGATATAGCTCATCACAAGCGCAAGACTTCCATCGTCAAGTTTTATAAGGTCTCTCATCACGGGAAGCGAGTAATGGCGGAGATCCCAAATTGCTTTTGCCTCGCCAATCAAAATCTTTTCGTCCTCCCGGGAAACACGCGAACAGTGCTTAATACAAACAAGTTCTCCTGCAAGAACATGTTCGCCTTTATACGTTTTCCCGAATCCGCCTTCTGCAATGGGTGCGAGTATGCGGTAGTTCTGGATAAGGGAGCCTTCGAGTTCCTCACGCTCTTGGTCATAGCGCGCGCGTTTCACCGGATCTGAAAGAACTTCATACGCTTCGTTTACTTTTCTCGCGCGAATTCCGCTCTTTCCCATATCGGGATGAATTTCGGCAATCAGAGCCCTATACGCGGCCTTGATTACCTGTTGAGATGCACGAGGATGTACCTGGAGTATCCCATAGAAATCCTCCTCCAACGGAGCTCCTCCTTTCTTGTACCTGCTGATATGTATTATCAAAGATCCTCGTATACTAGCATATAATGTAGAAAAAGTAAAGGATTTCGAAAAGGTGTTCGAACCCAGCTCGCCTTTATGAATTTTCACCAAAATAAAACCGCTCTAGTAAGCGGTTTTATTCGGCTGATTGGTAACTGGGGGGGAGGGATTCGAACCCCCGTGCCGTGATTCAGAGTCACGTATCCTACCACTAGATGACCCCCCAAAAAAGGAATAGTTCTAGCATACAATAAAAAGAGGCAACTTACAATAAAAGGCGGCTGGTAGGCCGTCTTTTGTAGTGTCCTCTAAAACCTCTCTTATACCTTCAGATAATTCCGAATTGCGATCAGGCTCCCAAGACTTCCGAGAAGCACGCCAACCCCTCCTTCAATCATAAGAATCAAAAGAAAATTCGTTTTAAGATACCCCAGCAAGTCAAGCCCAGGAATAAACGCATTCACGCGATCGGAAAACGCGAATGCAAGCACCGCGGTCACCCCCATACTCAACGCGGCGGCGGAAATCCCCGAAAGCATCCCTTGCACGATAAAGGGACCGCGGATAAACCAATCCCCCGCTCCCACAAGCCGCATAATGGCGATCGAATCCCGTTCGTTGTAAATTGCAAGGCGAATAGTGTTAAAAGCAACGAGGAGCGCAACCAAAGAAAGAAAAAGGCTTGCTGCGATCCCTACGCGTTTAATATTCCCCGTGATCGTAAAGAGCCGGTCGATAAGCTCTTTATTTTCGCGATAATCTACTTTTTCTACCAGAGGACCCGCTGCTCCCCTCTCAAGAAATTGGGCGATTGCTCCGTATGTTGAGGCCTCAAACGCTTTGATATTCAAACTTGCAAGGAGCGGATTCCCCTCAAGTTCTTCGAGCGAGGCCTGAATAAGAGGATTATCCCTGTGGCGTTCTTTAAACGTGGCGAGCGCGTCCTCGCGGGATACATACTCTACGCTTTTTATCTCCTTAAATTCCAAGAGTTCGTCTTTAAGGCCGAGGATACTCCCTTCGGGAGCGGACTCCCGAAAATACACGCTTATATCTACCTTATCTTCGAGGGTTCTTGCAACATGTGTGGTGGCAAAACTTAAGAAAAGAAGGCTTGCAATCACAAAAAGCACGAGGAAAAAAACGCTTATCGTTGCGGTGGAAAGCCAGATGTTTCTCTTGAAATTTAACCAACCGGATTTTAATATTCGAGAAAAACTTATAAACATGATGTGCTATCGCCCATACTACCTTATTATATGATGTATCTTCCTTTTTTCTCGTCCGAAATTACTTTCCCGTCCTCGAGCGTAATCACGCGGCGCTTCAACTTGTTCACGATTTCTTTATCGTGCGTTGCAAGAACCACGTTAGTACCAAGTTCGTTTATCTTTACCAAAAGATTCACAATTTCCCAGGTATTCGTATAGTCTAAATTCCCCGTGGGCTCGTCCGCTAATAACACGTCGGGACGATGCACGAGGGCGCGCGCGATTGCGGCACGCTGTTTTTCTCCTCCTGAAAGTTCGCTTGGAAAGCTCCCGGCTTTTTTTTCGAGTCCCACGAGTTCAAGGACTTGTGGCACATCCTCCGAAATCTGTTGGGGGGATGCCCCCACCACCTCAAGCGTAAATGCCGCGTTTTCATATACATTTTTTGAGGGGAGAAGCTTAAAGTCTTGAAACACGACGCCAATACGCCGACGCAGCTGCGAAACCTGATGAGACTTTAGAAAACCCACGTCCTGATTTTCAAAAAAAATATTGCCCGAGGTGGGACGCTCCTCTGCAATCAAAAGTTTGAGGACGGTTGATTTCCCCGCGCCCGAGCGCCCCACAAGCGATAAGAACTCACGCGGTTCGATCTCAAAAGTTGCGTCCTCAAGCGCAACGGAATTGTGGGGATATATTTTCGAGACGTTCTTAAATAGTATCACGCTATCACTGCTTACGGCTTACCGCCATAATGAAAATGTAATAGATTCCGTTCTGATTGGTTATTATGCTTAATGGGATGACTGTGTTAGCTCTGCTTCTATAAATTCATCCAGTTTCCCATCGAGAACTCCCTCGACGCCGGCTGTCTCAACCCCCGTTCGATGATCTTTCACCATCTTGTAAGGATGAAGCACATAAGAACGAATCTGGCTACCCCATTCCGGTGAGACACTGCCTTTAAAACGAGAGATTTTCCCTTTTTCCTCTGTTAATTTCAAGACGTAGAGTTTCGCAACCAACATCTTTATAGCCCGCTCCTTATTTTCCCCTTGAAGGCGTTCTGATTGGCATGAAACCATAATACCGGTGGGTTTATGATGGATTCTTACGGCGGACTCGCGTTTATTCACATATTGTCCGCCGGGGCCCGATGCGCGGAAAGTATCAATCTCGAGATCCTCGGGAGAAAGCTCGATATCCTCTTTTTTCGGCTCTGGGATTACGGGAAGAACTTCAACGAGCGCAAAGCTCGTATGGCGAAGCTTTTGTGCAGAAAAAGGAGAAACCCGCACCAAACGATGAACGCCCGCCTCTCCCTTAAGATAGCCGTAGGCATATCGCCCTGAAACTTCCAAGGTAGCGCTCTTAAGTCCCTTTCCTTCGCCGAAGGACTCATGGAGAAGCGTCACCTCATATCCTTTCGTCTCCCCGTAGCGCTGATACATGCGAAGCAACATCGCCGCCCAATCCTGCGCATCAATTCCTCCTGCGCCGGAATAAACGTTGATTAAGGCGCTGCCCCGATCGTATTTCCCTGAAAAGAAGATTTTTAATTCCTCTTTCCGAAAGCGCCTCTCGAGGTCTTTATAACGACTTTCGATCTCTCGTAAAAGCCCCGGGTCTTCCTCTGAAAGCCGCAAAATCTCAGTAAGATCCCGCACCTCTCCTCTAAAATTCTCCCAGAAAAGAACTTCTTTTCGCAATTCCTTTATTTCCTTCTCCGTTTTCCCCGCCTCTTTAGGATCGTTCCAGAAACGGGGGTCGTCTGTGTTCGCTTCAAGATCAGATATTTTATTTTTAATGCTTTTTACGTCAAAGACGGTCCTCAACGCTGAGGGTTTCCTGATACAGTTTTTTCAATTGTTCTTTAAGTTCATTCACATTCGTTATCCTAAACCATTTTCATAAAAAAGGCCAGCTGGCTCTGTGCCGTATTTTGTGTATCTTGATTTCTCAAACCATGTTTCGCTATAATATGCATTGGGCCAGCGTAGCTCCCTCCTTCGCTCAATCTTACGATCGAGCTTCGGAAGGGCAAGTAGTTGGTTAAACTCATTGTTTGCTCTTCCGAAGTCCCGAGCGTAGTCGAAGGACGAAGGAGAGCCAGCGTAGCTCAGTGGCAGAGCAGGGCTTTCGTAAAGCTCAGGTCGTCGGTTCAAATCCGACCGCTGGCTTAAATGAAAATCCCTTCCTGAGGAAGGGATTTTGGTTTAAGCCAATAATTGTTCAATTTCTTTTCTTTCCATCTCTTCTTTCTCAAGAAGTTTCTCGGCAAGTTTTCTCAGCTTGTCTTCATTCTCTCGAAGAAGCTTCTTCGCCGCTTCGTATTCTTCGCGAAGAATTCGTTCGATCTCTTCGTCTATCTCGGCTTGCTTTTGATCGCTGTAATTTTTGACACTGTGAAGGTCTCTCCCAAGGAAGAGAGGCCCCCGATCTCTCGCAAAGGTACGGGGAACAAACTTGTCGCTCATCCCCCACCGGATAACCATATTTTCTGCGATTTCGGTCGCCTTCCCCAAGTCATCGTGGGCGCCGGTTGAAGGTTCGCCAAAGATAATCTCCTCGGCAATCCTCCCTCCGAATGCAAACTGAATCTGCCCCAAAAGGAACTGCTTTTGCACGATCAGATTCTCTTCGTCGGGAACCGCTTCGGTAAAGCCGCCCGATCCTCCGCGAGGAAGAATAGAAACTTGCTCAAGGAGAGGAACGTCGTCGCTCAGGTAGCTGACGAGAGCATGCCCCGCCTCGTGAAAAGCGGTAATTTTTTTATCTTTGTCGCTCGGTTTATCTTTTCGCGTAAGGCCCATGAGCACACGGTTTCTCGCCTCCCGAAAATCCTGCATGGTAATCTCTTCATGGTGATTTCGCACTGCGGACCGCGCAGCTTGGCTGGTAAGGTTTTTAAGATCCGCTCCCGAAAAGCCGAATGTTTTCCGCGCAATTTCTCTAAGTTCCACATCTTTCGCGACGTACGGCTTATTCCGCATGTGCACTTCCAAAATTCGGTGCCGCCCTTCAAGCATGGGACGCGGCACAATAATATGAATGTCGAATCTTCCGGGCCGCAAAAGCGCGGGGTCCAAAATATCAGGACGATTGGTAGCCGCAATCACCATCAACCCAATATTGGGTTCAAACCCGTCCATTTCGGAAAGAATCTGAGTGATAGTCTGGCGCTGTTCGTCGTGCCCACCGCCGACACCCGCGCCCCGCTGGGTCCCGATGGAATCAATTTCGTCAATAAAGATAATGGCGGGTGCCTGTTTCTTTGCTTTGTCGAAAAGGTCGCGGACACGAGACGCCCCCACCCCCACAAACATTTCCACAAACTCTGAGCCTGTTTGATAGAAGAAGGGTACCCCTGCTTCACCCGCAACTGCGCGCGCAAGGAGCGTTTTTCCGGTTCCGGGGGGGCCCACAAGTAACACTCCCCTTGGCATCTCGGCTCCCATTCGCTGGTACTTCGCTGGAGCTTTCAAGAAGTCAACTACTTCTTTCATTTCTTCCACCGCTTCATCAACCCCCGCAACGTCGCTGAACCGTTCTTTGGGAACATCGGTCCCCATTTTCATGCGTTGGAGCCCGGGCACAAACGAACGGTTCCCTCCTCCATTCTTTTTCCCCATTTGACCCGCAGGGTTCATCATCCGCGGAATAACAAAAAGATAAAGGAGGAGGACAAATCCTACGATCACGAGAAGGGGGAGGAACGGTCCGATGCTTCCGAAGAAACCCCTCTTGTCCTTGTCTGTCTCTTCAACGGTGACGCCGTATTCGACTCGTATTTTCTCGATAAACTCGTAATCGGGGACCGCGGGAAGAAGAACAGAAAAATGATGTTCTTTCCCGTCCTGCGGTTCTTTATACACTCCCTCTACGTTCTTTACTTCTTTTTTGTGGAACCGTATGCTTTTGACCTTCCCCGATTCGAGGTCTTCAATAAATTGACTGTATGTAATTTCGGTTGTAACTATCTCCGGTTCCTTGTTGCAGTTCCCCGAGGAAAACACAAGAAGAGCCAACACAGCCGACACGCCAAGAAAAATAAAGATCATACTGCGGTTTCGCCTAAACCAGCTTCCCATTTCTTTTCCACCTCACTTTTCAAAGAGCATTAACTGCTCACGACTTACCGCATACCGCTCTTTGCATGTAATTGCAATGCTTCTAAACGGTAAGACACGAGCGGTTTACCATTTTTTCGCTTCAAGTGCTTTTTCCGCGGCTTTTTCTTGAGCGAGCTGTTTCGAGGGACCCTCTCCCTCGGCAACGAGTTCGTCCCCCAAAAATACTCCTACCCGGAACGTTTTTGCATGATCCGGCCCCCACTCCTTGAGCACCTCATATGTCGGGGTAATCCCCACGCGCTCTTGTGATTCCTCCTGAAAACTGCTTTTCGGGTCCCGATACAGTTTTCTTTCAAGAATTTCCGGAAGCCGGGTGATAAGATGTTTGCCTATAAACTCCTGACAGGCGGCATAGCCCCCGTCGAGGTAGAGCGCCCCTACAAACGCCTCGAATGTATTTGCGAGAATGTACTGCCGCGCTCTTCCGATGTCCTTCGCTTCGCCCCTTGAAAGAAGAAGAAAATCGTTAAATCCAAGTTCATCTGCAAGCGTGGATAAGGTCCGGCTGTTTACGAGCGCCGCGCGCCAGCTTGTAAGATCTCCTTCCGGATTTTCGTAGTGTTCATAGAGGTACATGGTTACCGCAAGTTCGAGCACGGCATCTCCCAAAAACTCAAGCCGTTCGTTGTGATTAAGGGGATGGCTCGGGTGTTCGTTGAGGTAGGATCTATGAACAAAAGCCTGCTCGAGTAAATCACGTTTTGAAAAGGCGACACCAAGCCGTTTTTCGAGTTCAGAAAGATCGCTCATTAGAGCCGTAAAACTGTAAAGCCGTAAAGCTGTAAAGCTGTTTCGCTTTAAAGCTCTATAGCTCTATAGCTTATAACTATTGTGGATCTACTTTGTTCTCTTTCACGCTCTCTGTTGTTTTTTCATTCTTCGTTTCTTCGGCCTTGGGCTCCTCTTTTTTGTGGTCCTTCATGGGTTCGCCAATTTCGCGATAAATCGTACCAAGGACCCCATTAATGAATTTGCCGGATGATTCACCTCCAAAGGTTTTCCCCAGCTCAATGGCTTCGTTAATTGCAACCTTGGGAGGGACCTCTTCTCTGTCTCCGAACAAAAGCTCGTAAAGGCCGATGCGAAGAATGTTTCGATCTACAATGGTTATTTGTTCAAGAGGCCACTCGGGTGCTGATTTCTCAATGATACTATCAAGGGTTTCGCGCTTTTCCCGCACGCCACTAATCAAATGACGAATGAAATCGGCATCTTCGAGCCCCGGCCCGAACTCTTTGACGTTATGCGCAATAATTTCTTGCAGCCGACTTTCGTCTTTCCCGTTAAAGTCCCACTCGTAGAGAGACTGCATTACAATGGAACGTGCAAGGTGTCGATTAGCCAATGTTAGCTAATTAGTGCGAATGCCCTTTGGGCTTGCGAATATTGCGAATAATTCGCACGATTCGCACCCGCGAAGCGGATTCGCATCATTCGTTAAGAAGGTTGCTTTCTTGATAGTTCCTCTGGACTCAGGGGTCCTTTGGGGGCAGCGGCCCCTCCTCCTAT
>CAYJUS010000014.1:593-13398 GCA_964373435.1 uncultured Candidatus Saccharibacteria bacterium | reverse complement strand
CGTTGACGCAAAATTCGAACTCGTCCCGACCGCGGTCGGGACTCACACACAAATTTTGCTACTCCGCTCCGCCTCGCTCTCGTCAAGCTCTTCCGCTATTGATTTTAGAACACAGATGATCTTAAGGGGAGTACGTTGAAAATTGAAAAGCGAGGTGAAAAGGAATGAAACGGCCGAGTTGGAAAGAGTTTTGGTTTTTGATCGCGCTTATGTATTCTACGCGCGGTACGTGCGATAGATTGCGAACTGCGACGGTATTGGTTGACAAGCGAAACCGTATGATCTCCGCCGGTTATAATGGATCCGTAAGCGGAATGCCCCATTGTGATGAAATGGGACATCTCATTATCGAAGGGCACTGCGAAAGGAACCTTCACGGGGAACAAAATGCGGTAAACAACGCTTTGAACCTTGAAAGGCTTCGGGGTGCCTCCGCCTACATTCTCGCAACTCCCTGTCTGCCGTGCGTGAGATTGCTTATCGAAAACGGAGTTAAGCACATTTACTATACAGGCGAATACTCGAACGCTCGGGGCAAGGAATACATTGAAGAACTGGCGCGGGCGAAGAGCGTGGTGCTCGAAGGGATTCACCTCGATTTGCAAAAACTTCTTGATGATGCAGTTGTAATTCTAGAAAGCAAGGGCGGTGCGCTTTTCGACCGCTCGGGTAGCGTGTAAGAGAGGAGACACGAGATGCAGGAAAACCCGTACGAAGGAGCACTCATTGTTTTTGAAGGGATTGATGGAAGCGGAAAAAGTACTCAGGCAAGAAAACTTGTCCGTTATTTGAAGCAGTATAGTCAAGGCGGCGTTACTTACACCAAAGAGCCGACACATCACATCCCCAAGGGAAACGAGATACGAAAAGTGCTTATGGGGGATGCGGAAATGGACCCCCTCGAGCTTCAAAAGTTGTTTGTGGAAGATCGCGACTGGCACCTTCACTATCTAATTATTCCGGAACTCGGTAAGGGGAATACCGTTATTTGCGACCGATATTTTCTTTCTACGATTGCCTACGGATCGCTTGAGCTTGATATCGATATGCTGATTGAGATGAACCAGAAAATCCCGCATTTCTTTCTTCCTGATCTCACACTGGTGTTTGATATTGATCCCAAGGCGGGACTCGAGCGCCGCGCGTCAGACTCCGAGCTCGACATCTTTGAAAAAGAAGAAAAGTCGTCAAGGGTTCGTGCGGCATATAAGCGGCTTGCGCGAAGATTTGACGATGTGATAGCGATCAACGGAGAAAGAGAAGAGGATCAGATATTTGAGGATGTGCTCCTCCAGGTGAACAAGGTCCTCACGCGAAGGCAGGAACTCGTTATCCCCCGTTTTATTGAACAGCCCGTTAAACGTCAGAGGAAACTCAAGACCCCTCCGGAATAGAGAAGGGGTCTTTTTATTTATTTGTCCAAATCTTTGGTTTGAAGAAAGCAAGCAAACCAAACACTTTTCCCGTCTCGGTATATTTGGTACTATAAGATAATGGCTACTATGCAAGAAAATTGTTACCCCGGCCTCTTTATTGTATTTGAGGGGGTTGATGGTTCGGGGAAAACCACCCAGGCCCTGAAACTTCTTCGGTATCTTCAGGCGCACGATAGCGTCGTATATACGAAAGAGCCGACGTATAAGATGCCGATGGGGAATAAAATTCGGAAGGCGATTGCGGGCGAGCGAACTTTTTCCCCCTTTCAACTCCAGCGTTTTTTTGTAAAAGATCGCGACGAACACCTCCATCATTACATCATTCCTAAACTGGGACTTGGCCAAACCGTTATTTGCGACCGCTATTTTCTCTCATCGGTCGCATACGGCGCAATCGATTCGGATATGGATCAACTGATCGATCTTAACGGTTCGATAGATAATTTTGTTCTTCCCGATATTACCTTTGTTATCGATACCGATGTGAAGGCGGCATTCGCGCGAACAGAAGCCCTTCACAAAGACCTCGATATCTTTGAGAACGTGGAGAAACTGGAAAAGGTGAGTGAAAACTATCGTATTCTCGCCCGGAGATTTGACAATGTCTACATTATCGATGGCATGCGTGATGAAGACGAGGTGTTTAAGGATGTGCGAGTATTGGTGGACGAAATCTTGAAAAGAAGGATGCCAAAAGAAGAAGTGAAATAACGCGAATTGCAAAAAAATATTTGGTATGTTAGTCTGAGAACATTGTTGTTTAACAAACTATTTCGAAAGAGTCACAGGGAGGTTATACAATGAAGCGAGTGGAACCGAAAGTGTTTTTGGTGGGCGAGACACGGCTTATCCAAGAGGGGCTTGATGCGTATTTGGCACATATCGGGGTTCCGGGCTGGAAATCGAAAGACTGGACGAAAAAGGTTCCGACCGACATCGAGAAGCTGATCGAAGTGTATGGACGGCTCTGCTACCGGAGTTTTGGGATCGATCTTAACCCCAATATTACAAAAGTCCGCGAGACGAACAGAGAATACCTTGAAAACATCCTTCGGGTGAAGCACGGCTCGGTTCTTGAACACGGTTTTGTGAATTTTATATTTGCTGATGTAAGCCGCGTTTTTACCCATGAGCTTGTCCGCCATCGGGTGGGAACATCCATTTCGCAGGAGAGTCTTCGTTTTGTACGTCTTGAAGATGTTAACATGTGGTTTCCCCCCATCGTTCAAGAGAATCAGGAAGCGATGACCATTTTTGTGCGTACGGTCGAGGAATTGGAGCGGCTTCAAAGAGAACTTGCCGAGGTGTTCAAGGTTGAAGAGAAAAAATCGTTTCACGAAAAGAAAAAGATTACTTCCGTGATGCGGCGGCTTGCGCCCGACGGTCTTGCAACCACGATCGGCTGGGGAGCGAATATCCGTACCCTCCGGTGGCTTATTACCATGCGGACCGATCCCAGCGCGGAAGAGGAAATTCGGTTGGTGTTTGGGAAGGTTGCAGAAATTTGTATTGAACGCTATCCCCACCTTTTTGGAGACTTTGTAAAAGAGATTGTAGACGACCTTCCTTATTTTAAGACCGATTCAGAGAAGGTATAGAACGTTTAAGTTTTTAAAGACCCGTTGCGGGTCTTTTTGTTTTTACTTACTATTTGTGCCATGGCACAAATAGTAAGTAAAAACAAAAGCCTTCTTTTGTAATTTAATTCTCTGTGGTAGATTAATTAACGTATGGAATACGCGGTTATAGGACTAGAAATACACCCCGTACAAATCCTCGCTGTTGTTCGGATTATACGGGGCGGGTGACGAACCTATGAAATATGAAACTGTTATAGGGTTAGAAATACATGCAGAGCTGAAAACACGGACGAAAATGTTTTGTGATTCTTTGAATGATCCGGATGAAAAACATCCAAATATCAATGTGTGCCCGATCTGTATGGGGCATCCGGGAACGCTCCCCGTGATTAACCAAAAAGCGGTTAAGAGCGTAATCAAGGTTGGCCTTGCGCTGGGGGCGGAAATCCCCGAATATTCAAAATTTGACCGGAAGAATTATTTTTATCCCGACCTTCCAAAGGGCTACCAAATTTCTCAATACGATAAGCCTCTGTGTCTTGGGGGGAGTTTGGATATTGGAGGGAGAACAATACAAATTACCCGCGTGCACCTTGAAGAAGATACGGGGAAAAACATTCATCCCGCGGGTGCGGACTACTCACTCGTCGATTTTAATCGGGCGGGCGTGCCCTTAATGGAACTCGTAACCGAGCCCGATATTCGATCAGCTGAGGAAGCGAAGCAGTTTGCCCAAGAATTTCAGCTTCTTTTGCGTTACCTCGGCGTCTCTGACGCCAACATGGAAAAGGGAGAGATGAGGGTCGAAGCAAATGTATCGATCCGGCCAGCAACAAGAGACAAGCAAACAGCAACAAGCAAGTTGGGGACGAAGGTAGAAGTGAAGAACTTGAATTCATTTAAGGCGGTAGAGAGCGCAATTAAGTACGAAGTTAAACGGCAGGAAGAGGTTTTGGGGTCGGGTGAAAAAGTGGTACAGGAGACCCGTGGATGGGACGAAGACAAACAGCGAACATTTTCTCAGCGATCAAAAGAGGAAGCGCATGATTATCGATATTTTCCCGAGCCCGATTTGCCCATTTTGTCTCTAAAGCCGAAGGCTGAAGAGAAACAAAATGGAGCACCCGCCGAAGCTCTCACGAAGGGAGAGCGAAGGAGGGCAGTCACCTTTATTGATCTCGATACGATTAAATCCGAAATTCCGGAATTGCCACAGCAACGGCGCGCGCGATTTAAAGAAGAATACGGTCTTAAAGATAAAGACGTTGAAATTTTTGTAGTGAATAAATCCTTAGGAGAGTACTACGAGAAGGTCGTAAGCGAACTTCAAAGTTGGCTTAAGGCCGAGGGCGGAAAGGAAGATCACGCCGTTATTTCAAGGCTTGCGGCAAACTATCTTATTTCCGATCTTCAAAAACTTATGTATGATGCGTCCGCAACCGCAGATGATCTGTTAATCACGCCGGAAAACTTTGCAGAACTTATTTCCCTTGTTCATGGCGGTAAGATTTCTTCGCGCGTGGCTAAAGACGTATTAAAAGAAATGTTTGGAACCGGTGCTGATCCCTCGCACATTATTGAAGAGAAAGGACTTTCGCAATTAAGCGAAGAATCGGATCTTGAGAGTATCGTGGGAGAAGTAATAAAGAAAAACCCTCAAGCGGTTGAGGATTATAAAAAAGGGAAAGAAACGTCCATTCAATTTCTCGTGGGACAGGTGATGCGAGAGACAAGGGGGGCCGCAAACCCCGAGATTGTAAGAAAATTACTATTGACAAAGATTTGATAATAAGCTACAACAATGATATAATTTTGATGATAGTTCGGTAACCCTTGCCGCGAGGGGTTCGTGGTAATCCAGTACCTTGAAGGCTTGAAGGAAAGGAGGTGAAAATAATGATCGTGGATACCATCCGCGGTGACGTGTTCCAGACACCATACAAGCACATCGTCTTCGCGGTGAACACCGAGGGCTACAACGATGCCGGATTCGCGGGAGCAGTTTCGTCCCGCTACTGGCCTGAACTGGCCAACACTGGAAAGAAGCAGCTCGGCGATGTCCTCATGTATACCGTTGGTGACAAGACCTTTCATGCTATTGTCTGCCACGTGCTGAACGCGAAGGAGGGTTGGTACTACACCCCCGTCATCGTCGAGAAGTGCCTTGACCAGCTCGATGTTCCCGACGGCGAGACTATTGCCATCGTCCTCATGGGCGCGGGTGTGGTCGGTCGGATGGGAGGAGCCGATGTCTTCTCGATTCTCGGCGGGATAGCCCGCTCGAAGAAGAAAGTTGCGGTCTACACTTTGTAGGCTTGTCGGTCATCGTCACCTTTGCTAGTACGGCCCCTTACGGAATTTGTTTCGTTTGGGGCCTTTCTCTTTTTCTGTAACAATGTGCAATATCCAGTGTCACACACTTACGATTAAAAAACAGTACCTAAATTTAGGTACTGTTTTTTAATTCTTGTTCGTTATTTCTTTTGTTTTTCTGCCAAAACTACAAGATTATAAAGGAGCATGGCAACCGTCATCGGTCCCACTCCACCCGGAACGGGCGTAATATAGGAGGCCTTTTTTGAGACGGATTCGAAATCCACATCGCCCCGGATTTTTCCCTCTCCGACTTCTGCAAGCCCCGCATCAATTACGATTACGCCATCAGAAACCATATCTCCTGTGATAAGTCCGGCTTTTCCCACACCCGAGATTAAAATCTCGGCATTTTTTGTATATTGGGAAATATCGGGAGTAAATTCATTGAGCACAGTAACGGTTGCCCCCTGATTTATTAAGTGAGTTGCCATGGGTTTCCCCACAAGCGTTCCTGCGCCCACAATAACGGCGTGTTTTCCCTTAACCCCGATCTTGTATTCTTCAAGCAGTTTCATGATTCCCGCAATAGTGGGGGGGAGAATAGGAAGTCGTCCCGTGTAGAACTTCCCTAAGCTTTTTTCCGAGAGCGCGTCTATGTCTTTTTCCGGCGGTACGGTGTTTAACATGTATTGCTTGTTGATATGCGGAGGGAGGGGAAGCTGGATAATAACTGCGGTATTCTTTTTAAGTTTCGAAACCGCGTTTACATTTTTCCGCAGTTGTGCCGTGGTGATATCTTCCGGGTATTTATAGAACTTAAATCCTATTCCGATATCGTTGCACGATTTTTCTTTCTGCTTTATAAAGCTAATTGCGGTGGGGTGAACTCCCGCCATGCAAATAGCCAAGCGCAAGGGCTTGGCTATTCCTTTTATTTCTTCTTTGAGTTCATTCAAAACCTTTTGGGATAGTTTTCTTCCGTCGAGAAGCGTCATCGCTGTAACGTAACCCGTAACGCGTAACGAGTAACCCGTAATTATTACGCGTTACGGGTTACCGGTTACGGGTTACTGGTTACTTAAGGTACGGGAAATTTTTTCGTTAATTCCAAAATTTCTTTCTTAACCTTTTTTTGTGTTTTCTCGCGGTGTAGCACTTCGCTAATCCATTTTGCGATTTGCCTCATTTCTTTTTCTCTCATTCCTCTAGTGGTCACGGCGGGCGTACCGATACGGATACCCGATGGCCTATACGGAGGGTTTGGATCATTGGGGACCGCGTTTCTGTTCACTTCGATTCCTGCATCATACAGCATCGTCTCCGCTTCTTTTCCGGAGATTCTCTCGTTTCGTAAATCAACGAGCATCAAGTGGTTGTCGGTTCCGCCGGAAGAAAGGGTAAAGCCGTGACGAAGAAGTTCTCCTGCGAGGATTTTTGCATTTTGGACTATTTGCCCGGCATACCTTCTGAATTGAGAGGTTGAGGCTTCTTCCACCATTACCGCGATTGCCGCGGTTTGGTTGTCATGCGGCCCGCCTTGAAAGCCGGGAAACACCGCTTTATTGATTGCGTCACTATGCTCTTCTCGTGAAAAAATCAGTGCGCCGCGGGGTCCGCGAAGAGTTTTGTGAGTCGTCGTCATTACCACGTCGCAATAGGGGAATGGGCTTGGGAGCGCCCTGCCCGCAATCAGCCCCGCAATATGCGCCATGTCGGTCATGTGAAGGGCGCCAACGGAATCTGCAATCTTTTTAATTCGCTTGTAATCAATTATTCGGGGGTATGCAGACGCGCCCGAGACAATGAGTTTCGGCCGGAAGTTCCGCGCGATTTCTTCAAGCTCCGCATAGTGTATGTAGCCGTTTTCGTCAACCCCATAGTGAAGGAAGTTAAACATTTTGCCAGATGCCGTTACCGGATGCCCGTGACTCAAGTGACCTCCGTGGTCAAGCCGCATCCCCACTATCTTTCCATGAAGCTCCACGAGAGCCATATAAATTGCAAGATTCGCAGGAGTTCCCGAGTAGGGGATTACATTAACCTCCCAACCTTTGCCAAGCCGGAAGAGCTTCTTTGCGCGTTTTTGCGCGAGAATCTCGATTTCATCAACAATCTCATTCCCCGGGTAGTAGCGTTTCCCCGGATATCCCTCTGAGTATTTATTGCCCAAAACAGTCGCGAGCGCGTTTTGAACATCCCGCGAAGCATAATTTTCCGAGGCGATCAGCCGGATTGTTTCTTTCTGCCGTTTTTCCTCTTTTGCGATTAGGTTTTGCAATTCCCCGTCTTTCATGTCCTTACCTTTTAATTATAAAGAGCTTTTTCCATACTGTCATCATCACGTTTATTTGTCTAGCTCTTTAAAAACTGTTTAATTAATTTTTCCGCCTCTTTTGTTTTTGTTATCCAATGAATTCGTGTATCGCGTTTAAACCAGGTCATTTGTCGCTTCGCATATTTTTTGTTTTGGGATTTAATTTTTTTTACCGCTTCCCCGAGCGAAATTTTTTCTTCAAGATATTCGCACATTTCCCGGTACACAAACCCCTGCATAGGGGAGATGTCACAGCCGTATCGGTTTTTAAGTTCTCGCACTTCGTCTTCAAGGCCCATTCCAATTTGTTCTTCGGTGCGCTCTTCTATTCGCCGGTACAATTCATCTTTGGAAAGCATAATACCGATTTGTAACACATCGAAAAGCGGCTTTCCCTTGTTTCGTTGCGAAGAAAAAGATCTTCCCGTTACAATACAAACTTCCAGTGCTCGTACGAGCCGCCGTTTATTATTGCGATCAATTGTTTCCGCAATCAAATGATCAACACGCTTGAGGTCCTGAAAAAGCTCTTCGTTTGACTTCATCTCTAATTTTTGCCGCAATGTTTGATTTGGAGATACTTTCGGGATCTCAAGATTATCAACTACGGCGCTGATATAAAGACCCGTACCCCCCACAAGAAAGGGGAGTTTTCCGTGGCTTTGGATGTCATTGATTATTCCAATTGCCGTCTGTTTGTAGCTCTGGAGCATGAATTCTTCATCGGGATTCACTATATCAATAAGGTAATGGGGAATTCCTTGAATGATGTTTTGCATTGTTCCTCCTATTTCCATTTGTTGTTCCACCCGAGCTTTTGCAGTGCCAATGTCCATTCCGCGATACACTTGTCGCGAGTCGGCAGAAACAATCTCGCCATTAAACTTTTTTGCGAGCGAAATTGAAAGCACGGTTTTCCCCGATGCGGTTGGGCCCAAGATGACGATAAGCGGTTTTAAGTTTGACAAACTAGATTTCATTTGGTATGATACTTTATCCCCCGATACTTAAGACGAAGGAGGTTTGAATTGCGAAACATTCCTTTTGATCGTATCCGAGCGGAGATACGCGAGCGCCTTGGTCAAAATATCGGCGCGCTCCAGATTACGCCGAAACTTTTGGAAGAAATTACCGGATGCCGGGCCATGGGTAATGATACGTATAGGGCGGTTAAAACTGAAGCCATGATTTCGATTCCCGGCACTATGCCTATCTGGATAAATCAGGACATTATTGCAGAAAAAGCCGAAAAGCTTCACCGGAAGTATTATTATGACGATCCCCAATGTCATCTCTATAGAGATACTCTTTATTGCGAATGTCCTCAAAAGAGTGTAACCTAAGCATTTTTAAAAGTCGAGCGAAGCTCGACTTTTTCTCTTTTCCCTTCATAAACAGCGGCGGTATCCCGTGAATGGCAAGATGATTTCCTATTCTATCATATCGACAATCAGTGTTGACCATCCGAAATCTCTTGTGTCGTATCCTTCGCCAGTGAAGGGATTAAAATATTCGCGAAATCCAGAGCGCTCGATTAACAATTTTGACTTTTCAACAATTTCATCGGCAATTTCATTATATCCATGATATCGCAGGCCTCGTACAATAAACCAGTTTGTATTCATCCAGGTTGGTCCGCGCCATATGAAACGATTTTCTGCGGGATCAAATGTTGGTTCATCAAGCGCGACACTGGGAATGGGATAGGGCGGCCAAAATTCCGCGGCATTTATGAGGTGGCGTTCCACTAACGTTTCAATGATGTTCCGGGGCATATCTTCAAGCATGATCGGCATAAGCGAGACAAATGTTTTTACGAGGAGCTTCTTCTCTTCTTTCCCCCAGATACTGTAGAAAAGTCCGTCATCATGCAGACATTTTAAAACAAGCGATTTTGTTACCGCTCGAGATTTTTCGTAAAAAGAAATAGCTTTTTCTTGCTTTCCCTGGATTTCGAAAAGTCGGCCGATGCTTTTGAGCGACGCGCCGTATACCACATTCATCATCACATCCTCAACGTCATAATAGCCAAGCGCCAATATTTTTTTTGAATCAAATCCGTGGATTTTATTTCGGAAGTCGCAAAGCCGATCGGCAATTCCAAGCCGGCGTAATCTTTTTCTATCTTTTGTTTTTTCTTTAAAGCCGAGGGTCTCGTCAAAATGGGGGGACCAATCAAGCCCGCTCTCATGGGGATTGATGATGGAAATGAGATTGTCGTTGTCGGGATCGCGAAACTCATCAAGCCAAAGAAAATATTTTTCAACCAAAGGAAGAACCCGGTCGAGAAAATCAGCATCGCGCGTCTTGGCGTATACCGTCTCAACCGCTATTCCCAAGACGGGTGGCTGGATCATCCCAGTAAAGCGGGGCCGGAACGACCATCCTTTTCCTTGGAGGTAGCGCCACATTTTCATTCGAGGCCGGAAGAAATTTAATCTCCAGAAGATGACGTGGGGGATGAAGCCATCCGGCTGTTGAAACGAGAGCAAGCTCTCCAGCTCCTTTTTTGCAAGTTCCACGTCAAGATGGGAAAGGGCAATTGAGTGAAAACAGGAATCCCAGAACCATTGGTAGGGGTAGTCTCGAGGCGAGGGGCAGGAGAAGTCGTATTCTTTTTTTGTCCAGTCTGAATAGCCGGTTTTTCGGTTACGCAAAAGCAGCTCGAGCGCTGACCTTTTTAGTTCCTCATTGGTCACTTTATTACGCTATCTTCTTTTCGATTTCTTCAAGAAGATTCTCTATGAATTTTTTAATTGGAATTTCACCAAGGTCTTCCTTCCCTTTTTCCCTGCGAGTAGAACGTATCCGTAGGGTTCCCGCTTTCATCTCTCGGTCTCCGGCAACCGCAAGATACGGAACTTTTCTGATTTCCCCACCCCGGATTTTTTTGGACACGGTTTCATTTTCATCAGCAGCTTCCGCGCGAATACCAAGAGCACCCATTTCCTTTTTGATTCTTTCGAGATAGTTCTCGTGGCGGCTTCCTATAGCGACCAATTTTACCTGAACAGGCGAAAGCCACAGCGGCAATGCCCCGCCCGTGTGTTCTAAGAGTATTCCTACGAATCGTTCGAACGAACCGAAGATAGCCCGGTGGATCATCACGGGCCGCTGTTTTTTTCCCTTCTCGTCGGTATACTCGAGCCCGAAGCTCTCGGGCATCTGAAAGTCAAGCTGGACCGTTGCAATCTGCCAGCTTCGGCCAAGAGAGTCGGTAATGTGGATATCAATTTTAGGGCCGTAAAAAGCCCCGTCTTTTGGTTTAAGCTTATAGGAAATGCGGCTTGTCTTGAGCGCGGTCTCGAGCGCCCTTTCTGCTTTTTTCCAAAGCGTCGGGTCGCCCATTGCCTCATCGGGCTTAGTGGAAAAATAGAACGCGGGTTTAAGATCAAAGACTTTATAGAACATTTTTATGAGGGCAAGTACTTCCGCGATTTCCTTTTGGATTTGATCTGGGCGTGCATAGATATGCGCGTCGTCCATGGTGATCTGCCGTACGCGTGTGAGTCCCATCAAAACGCCCGATCGTTCATTGCGATGGAGCCGTCCGATTTCAGAAAAGCGTAAAGGAAGATCCCGGTAGCTTCTGGTGGTATGCGCATAGATATAGGTGCTCTCGGGGCAATTCATGGGTTTTAATACATAGGTTTCTTTCTCTACCTCAAGCATAAACATGTCGTCTTTAAAGAATTCCCAATGTCCTGATCGTTCAAAAACATCTTTCTTTACCATGATGGGGGTTGAGGTTTCGAGGTACCCTTCTTTGTCGTGAATTTCCCGCCAGAATTTTTCCAGCTCCCGTACGATAGTCATTCCTTTCGGGTGCCAGAAAGCGGCTCCGGGCGAGACATCTTCGAAGTGGAACAAATCGAGTGAAGCGCCCAGTTTTCGGTGGTCCCGTTTTTCCCGCTCCTGCTGAACATGGAGATATGCGTCGAGTTCTTTTGGCGTGGAGAAAGAAACGCCATAGATTCTCTGAAGCATGGGGTTCTTTTCGCTTCCCCTCCAGTAAGCACCCGCAAGGCGTATGAGCTTGAACGTCCCGGCTTTGATATCCCCGGTAGATGCCACGTGAGGTCCCCGACAGAGATCCGTAAAACTACCCGTATGGTATATTGATACGTTGTCTTTTTTCCCGAGTATATCCTTTTCTTCTTTTGAAGTCTTGGTCGTACCCCGTTTTTTCAAATCTCCAAGAAGTTCGACCTTGTATGGTTGCCCCAGTTTTTTGAAGAGACGAATCGCAGAGATGATCGTTATTTCTTCACGGATGTAAGACAGATTTTTTCTGATAAGTTCGCCCATTTTTTTCTCTATTCGGGCGAGGTCTTCGGGTCTCGTCCGGGAAGAAATTTCCACATCGTAATAGAATCCATTTTCGACAATCGGCCCCACGCCAAACTTTGCTTCCGGCCAGATCTCTCCAATGGCGGCTGCCATAAGGTGCGCTGTGGAATGTCGTAATGTGTCTATTGAATACAGCTTCATTTTTCTATTAGCTCACGGGCCGCGTCCGCAAGTAGTTTCATTTCCCCGTCCCGGTCATTGAGCGTTCCCTCAACAAGGATTATTTTATCTTCTTTGAAAATCGTGGGATTCTTCTCAAGAATTTTAGGAAATACCAACACCTCAATTTTTGATGTGAGGTCTTCCAGCTTCAGGAAGAGCATGGGTTTTCCGTCTCGCGTCACAATTTTTTTGATACCCTCGATAATGCCTCCTACCGTTACCCGTTTTCCCGAAACACCGGAAGATAGCCGCTTAATGGGAGTTGCGATTCGTTCAAGCGCGGCCCTGTGCCCTTCGAGGGGGTGTTCCGAAACATAGAGCCCCAACAATTCTTTTTCCCAGCGAAGACGTTCTTCAAGCGATGCGGGGACGGTGTCCTTGAGTTTCGGGGTGTAACCAAGGGTGGCCGTCCCGAAAAGGGTTTCCTGTCCGTTTAGGTGTAGCGCGTGTTGTTCCTTTGCGTAGCGGAGGAGACCCTCGAGACCCTCAAGAAGTTGGCGTCGTTCCGCAAGGGAGTCAAGGACACCGCTCTTAATAAGGCTTTCAAGAGACTTCTTGTTAAGATCTTGTGATTGGCTGCGCTTCCTCAGGTTATAGCTCTTTTTAAAGGGTGGGTTTGGGTTGCGGGCCTCAATGATGTCTGCGAC
>CAYJUS010000014.1:0-583 GCA_964373435.1 uncultured Candidatus Saccharibacteria bacterium | reverse complement strand
CCAGAAAAAAAAGGCGGCGGAAAAAAGAGACGGCGCCGTATGGCTGAAATTAAGCGGCGGCCAAGATATAAAAGAACGCGTTTTAGTAAAATCAAATGGAGAAGCAACATATCTTCTTTCGGATATAAGCTATCATTACGATAAATTTAAGCGGCGCAGATTCAATAAGGTTATAGATATTTTTAAAGGGTCCGTTTGCGTTGCGTTCCTCAATGATTTCTGCGACGACGTTTTTCCCCACGTTTTTAATGGCGCCGAGTCCGAAGCGTATTTTCCCCTTATCCTCCCCTAATTCCACAATCGTAAAGTTTTCAAAGCTTTCGTTGATATCGGGGGCGAGGACTTTCATCCCCATTCCCCGCGTTTCCTGCACCAGAAACGCTACGCGGTCGATATTTCGTTCTTCGGAAGAGAGGAGTGCGGTCATGAATTCAACGGGATAGTTGGCTTTGAGATACGCCGTCTGATACCCGATAAAGGCATAGCAGGTCGAGTGCGAGCGGTTAAAGCCGTAGCGCGCGAAGGGTTCGAACCAGTGCCAGATTTTTTCTGCGGTGCCTTCATCAATGCCGTTTGTAATCAT
>CAYJUS010000013.1:11048-14539 GCA_964373435.1 uncultured Candidatus Saccharibacteria bacterium | reverse complement strand
AAGGCGCGAGATAAATAAACAACATGAGCCATACGCGTTTTCCGCGATCATTTTATACGCGAGATACACTCACCGTGGCAAAAGACCTTTTGGGGAAATATATTATCCGCAAGGTCGGAGGAAAGATTCTTTCGGGACAAATAACCGAAACCGAAGCGTATATCGGGCCATATGACAAAGCATCTCACGCCTACAAAGGGAAAAGAACTCCGCGAAACGAAGCGGAGTTTTTAACTGGGGGGCACATTTATATTTATCTTGTGTACGGGATGTACTGGCAGTTTAATATCACGACAAGTGGCGCGGAGAGGCCCGAGTGCGTGCTGATACGGGCGCTTGACGCGGGGCCGGAAACTCGCGGCCCCGGGAAACTCTGTAACTATTTGAAATTAGATAAGTCGTTCTACGGCGAAGACCTTACGAGTAGTAAACGAATTTGGTTAGCCGCCTCGATGGAATCGAGGCCCGCTTCGCCAAAGCGAAGGCGAGGCGAGCGAGCCTCGCCCAAGGGGCGGGAAGATCGTGGAGTTAACACAAGACCGTCGCATATTAAGGCAACCGCGCGTATCGGCATAGGGTATGCCGGGCCCCACTGGGCAAAACGAAAATGGAGGTTTATTATACGTAAATGAAGATCAGCCGTATCGAGTCCGACCTCGTGCGAGTTGGTTTATTACAAAAGCAATTCACCATGATGCTTCTTCCTTCAAAAAAATTTCTTGTCTTTCCCGCGCTTTTTATTTTTATCGTTGGTGTTGTCGGCGGCTTCCAATGGATGAAATCTCAAGAGATTAAACAAGACACTAACAACATTACCAATTTTGAGGAGTGCGCGGCACGCGGGTTTCCCGTTATGGAGTCATATCCTCGGCAATGCCGAGCCGGAGAAAAGACATTTATCGAAATAATTGAATTTGAAGAATTTGTTTCCGAAAACGTCCGTGTGACATTTCCCAAAATAAACGAGCCAGTTTCGAGTCCGCTAGAGGTGAGAGGGGAGGCACGCGGCATCTGGTTTTTTGAAGCATCGTTTCCCATTAAGATTCTTGACGAGGACGGGAATGAGCTTGGGGCGAGTTATGTTCAGGCGCAAAGCGAGTGGATGACAAAGGATTTTGTGCCGTTTGCGGGCGAGATAACGTTTGCTCTCCCCACAAGCGAATACGGCGTGCTAGTGCTTGAAAAAGACAACCCTTCCGGTCTTCCCGAGTATGCGGATGAAGCGCGTATCCCTATCCGTTTTGTACTATTTGACCCAGAAGCGGGAAGCAACAAAGACGATCACACGGAGGAAGTTAAACTTTCTCCCGCATGTAGGCGTACGGGATGTAGCGGCCAGGTTTGCTCCGACGAAGACGTGGTCACCACCTGCGAGTTTCGTCCCGAATATACATGTTACCAGGCCGCCAGATGTGAACGCCAACAAAATGGTGAGTGCGGATGGACCATGACGGAAGATCTTCGTAGTTGTCTTCGCGGGGGTGTCTCCTAGGGCTTGACATTTTCGTATAATGGAGTATAATAAGAACTGGTAGCGGGAAGCGCGGGCAACCGCAAGGGGGTAGTGGCCGCTACCAGCTCTTCAACCACTACCCCCGCATCATCCACTGGGATTACTAGTGCCCAGCACCAAAAATACCCGTGTGGTCGTTTTGCTTCAGAGTATCGGCGTAGGGGCCTTGGCCTAATTAACGGTTGGGGCTTTTTTCAATGACAGCCGACGACTCCGACGCTGTGTCGGGGAAGTGGTCAAGCAGTTTGCTGTTTTTCTCAATTCGGGGTAATATATGCTATTCCGTTTGTAATTTGAAAATCGAGAGACAGGAGACATGAATGAAACGAATGAAATATAAATTCTTGGTGGGAGATGAGTGGCGAAAGTCGCGAAGGACGGTCGAAGTGCGAAACCCTTTTGACGGGAGCGTGGTGGGCGAGGTGTATCTTGCTAATCACTATGATCTCAAAGACGCGCTCAAAAAAGCAGAAGACGCATTCGAGATCACCCGGAACCAGACGCCCGAAGAAAAAACAGCAATTCTTGAAAAGATCATCGAAGGAATTACTTGTCGGAGCGAGGAGCTTGCGCGCACCATTACGCGCGAAGCAGGAAAGCCTATCACGTTTGCCCGTGAGGAAGTCGCTCGCGCAATTGCCACCTTTACCGATGCGGTTACGTCTGCAAAAGAGTTTGATAATCCGATTGAGGTGCGGGAACTGGGCAAGGGGAACGAGAAGCGCACGGGAATGACGCGGCGCTTCCCGATGGGTCCCGTGCTTGCAATCACGCCGTTTAATTTTCCATTAAATCTCATTGCGCATAAAATCGCGCCCGCAATCGTTGCGGGGAACCCCGTTATTGTAAAACCTTCCCTCAAGACGCCGATTAGTGCGTTGAAACTTGCCGAGATCATTCAATGTGCGGGAGTTATCCCGGGCCAGATAAGCATGGTCCCCACATTTGACTATGTGTGTGAGCATATCTTGATACCAAATCCAGGAATAAAAGTTCTTAGCTTCACCGGAAGCGCGAAAATAGGATGGTATCTAAAATCAAAGGTAAGTCCGAAAACGCGCGTTATACTTGAGCTTGGGGGAAACTCGGCGCTCATTGTTGATAAAGGAGTTGACATTAAGCCGATTATGCCGCGGATTGTCCGAGGAGCGTTTGCGTTTGCGGGTCAGTCTTGTATTCACACCCAGCGGATTTACGTTCACTCAAGCATGTGGAAGCGGTTTTTGAAGCGATTTCGAGACGAGATGCTGAAACTCGAAGTAGGAGATCCGATGGACCCCGATGTGGTCGTTGGCCCAATGATTTCGAGAAAAGAAGAGATGCGCGTGTGGTATGGGATGGCAGAAGCAATAGAAAAAGGCGCGAAACTTGGGTTTTCCGCATCGCGTCACGGGCCGTTCATTTGGCCCATTATACTTACCGATACTGATAATTCCATGAGCATCCACCGGGAAGAAAATTTTGGCCCGGTTGTCTGCATAAACCGGTTCAGGGATTTTAAGGACGCGATTCGGGAAGTAAATGATTCCTGCTATGGCCTTCAAGCGGGCGTCTATACCAAAATCATTGAGAACCGGTTTTTGGCGTGGAAGAACCTTGAGGTTGGCGGGGTGATAATAAACGACATTCCCGGTTTCCGGTCAGACGAGATGCCCTTTGGCGGATGCAAGGATTCGGGGCGAGGCAGGGAAGGCGTGAAGTACGCGGTAGAAGAAATGACAGATTTGCGACTCATTGTTTTTAATAATTAAAGCGGTTTCCAGAGAGCCGCTTTTCTGTTTGCTTTTTTTGATATTTGTGGTATAAGAAAAAATCGGTTTGTTTTTTGAAAATCAAACATGAAACCCGTCATGTTTTTGCGGGGCAAAAATTGTGGCAAAGCAAAGGAGGAACGAAAATGGCAAAGACGGAAGCGATTCGAAACTACATAGATGGCAAGTGGGTAAGATCCCGCGCGAAAGAATACTTGGACGTCGAA
>CAYJUS010000013.1:0-11038 GCA_964373435.1 uncultured Candidatus Saccharibacteria bacterium | reverse complement strand
GACCGGCGAGCGGTTGAAGATGGTTCCGCTTTCCACCGCGCGTGACGTCGACAAAGCCGTTCTCGCCGCAAAGAAGGCGTTTCGCGAGTGGCGCGAAGTTCCCGTACTCGAGCGCCAGCAATACCTTTTTAAGATGAAGCAGGCGCTGGAAGCGAATATCGACGAACTTGCGCGTCTCATTACCCTTGAGAACGGAAAGGTGCTCTCTGAAGCACAGGGAGAGATGAAGCGCGCGATTGAAAATATCGACTACGCCCTTTCCGCGCCCGCCATCATGCAGGGGCGAACACTCCTTAATGCCGCGCGCGACATAGACGTGGAGATGCATTATTTCCCGGAAGGAGTATTCACGATTGTCTGCCCCTTCAATTTTCCCGCCATGGTTCCTTTTTGGTTCCTGCCGCATGCGGTGGTCATGGGGAATACCGTTATCGTAAAACCATCAGAACAAGTCCCCTTGACGCTTAACCGCATGTTCGAGCTCATGGAATCAGTCGGATTCCCCAAGGGAGTGATCAACCTCGTAAATGGAGATCGAACGGTTACCGAAGCGCTTCTTGAACACCCCGACCTTCGCGGCATCGCATCAGTTAGTTCTACGCCCGTCATGAAAGCAATTGCCGCAAAAGCAGTTGCAAACGGAAAAAAGTTTTTGTGCCAAGGGGGCGCAAAAAACTTTGTAGTGGTCATGCCGGATGCGGATCTCGAAAAACACCTCCCGAATATTTTGGGTTCGGTATATGGCAATGCGGGTCAGCGGTGCCTCGCAGGGTCGAACGTCGTGGGAGTCGCGGACATGCGCGCGCGTCTCAAAATGCGCGTTGTAGAAGCAGTGGGAAGCATTCGTGTCGGATATGGACTTGATACCGGTTCCACCATGGGGCCATTGATAAGCGAGGCGGCCCGCGATCGCGTGAAGGGATATATCGAGAAAGGAATAAAAGAAGGAGCAAGTCTTGCTCGAGACGGACGCAACGTTAACGTCGTGTCTCGCGAAAAGGGCCATTACTTTGGGCCCACCGTGTTCCAGGACGCGAATCCGAAATCCGCCATTGCTCAAGAGGAGATATTCGGGCCGGTTCTCGTGCATATCGACGTCGAGACGCTGGACGAAGCAATCGCTCTTATTAACGAGAGCCGTTACGGAAACGCCGCAAGCATCTACACGAAAGATCCTGAAGCGTCGCGGAAATTTGTGATGGAGGTTGAAGCGGGGAATATCGGCGTTAACATCGGTGTTCCCGCGCCAATCGCCTTTTTCCCGTTTGGAGGAATGAAAGAATCGTTCATGGGCGTGCTCCACGGGCAATCAGATGACGCGCTTCAGTTCTTTACCGATAAAAAAGTGGTTACAAAACGGGTGTAAGGAGGTTAAGAAGTGAATCAACGCGCTTTTAGAAAGACTATTGCAGTATATCGGGAACGTGTGTGCCCTGCGGGCGCGCCGCCGGGTGATCCTGCAGCGCGCATTGCAGAGCTTGCAACGACCCATCCGCAGCTTGCCGCCGACGTTATTCTCATACGAGACTCTCGATATGACATAAACAGGACGATTGACCTTGCAACCATCGAGCTTATCCGGGTATTCGAAAATCTGCAAGAACAAGATCGGATACACGCATGCACCGCACTCATTGAGTTAGCACTCAATCTTACGGGAAGGGAAAGCGATCTTGCATGGTTTTCTCCCCGTCGGCAGTCAGATGCGTTTGGCGACATATCCCACACCCTCACGTTATGGGAGCAACGCGAACGCTTTCTGGGAGTAGTAGAGCCCGCCGTAGAAAAAGCCGCACGGAACATACTCAACGACTGGAAGCGGGTTCTTGGCGGAAAGAGTATGACCGCAAAGATAGCCCAAAATATTGAAAAAGAAATTCAAGACGAAGACAATGGTCCTTTTGGTCTCAAATTTATCCAAAAGGCGCGCCAAGCCATCACGGAAAACGTGTACTACCAGATGCGTGAGAACAAGATGTGTAAGCTCGGAAACGACTCCGCGACCGGACTTCGCTTTGTGCGGCATTTGGGGTTTGTGCAGGTTTCGAGCAACCCCGTGATTGCCGCGCGCGCCTTGGAAGAGTTCCCGGAACTCTGGGATACATTCAAAGAGGTTGTAAGGGTAAATCCTGAATGGCAGGCAAACCCGGAGTTATATGGAAACGAGATAACGCTTCACGCGACCATAACCTCTCTTCTTCCTAATATTCTCGCGTTCCGGCCCCTCGCGCTCCTTTCTGACTTTAAAGACGGTCTCGTGAGCTACCAGTTAAATCCCCTTGGCGCAGGAGATTTTACCGCGAGCGTGGAAGATGCGGAAGAAATATGCGGGGTTTTGCGCGAGATTCTTCTTTGCTATGACGCATGGCTTGGTTGGGACCCCGTTCTCACAAAGGGGAGGCCCAATATCGTATTTAAGGTTGCGGCATGCGCTTCGGTCGCGCGGCGCATCACCACCGGGCTCAACGCGCGGGGAATCGGGACCAACAATACGGTAACCTATGGCGTTTCCCAAGAACTCACGCTCCTTATGGATGCGGTTCGGGGAATGGCACGCGCGATAAAGCGCGGCATACCCGTATCTCAGATATACGAGACCAACATGATCGGGCGTCTCGAAGACCACCTTCGTGAACAGGAAGCGCGTCGCTTCTTGAGCGCATTTTCCGATCAGGATATTGACGCGTTTGGGGAGAAGCTTTGCCAAAGCGTCCCCCAAGGAACCCGGGAAGAAAAAGTTAACCTCCTTTCTCTCAAGAAGAATATTAAGTCGTTCACCGACCCCGCGTTTCGGGAGTCACTCAGAGCAGTTTTTGGGAATCGAGAGGAAGCGGAAGACTACCTCGGCTACTTGGCACTACGCGAAGAAGACATTGAACATGCGGGAATTTATGTCACAAGGCGCGTGTATCAGTTTTTCTTCTCGCCCGACGCACGGCCAAAATGGATACGGTATTTCCAGAAGCGCTACGCGCTTAGCGATGCCGAAATTCAGGAAATCATGAACAAAGTAGACTTGCTCCCCGCATCAAAGCGAAGGGCGCAGGATACGTACTTGGTGCTTGGGACTCCCAACGTTACCAATACCGAATTTCCCGACCAGCAATTGAAAGTCTTCGAAGCATCGCGGAGTAACGAATTTGACCTTGCCAGGTTTTCAGGATCCATACGGGAAGAACCGGACGCGATGCGGCTTGAGCGGCTTTTAGGACAGCAAGAATTTCAGGAAGTATACGAGCTTACCCCGGCTCTCAAGAAAATGCTGCGGGAAGTGGGCGTTGAGGATAACTACACCGGCGGCACCCGCGGGATGAAACCCGCAGAGTGGCCGGCGTACGGCGCGGTACAGAAAACCATGGAAGAGTTCCAGAACGCGTACCGCGATTTTCGAAACAGGGCAATCACGGTAGTTCGTGAAGTTTCCCAATAACAAGAATGATAACTATAACAAGGCGGTATCAACCCCGCCTTTTTGTTTTGCCCGTACCGTTTTTTTGAACTCACCACGAGTCTTTACAAAAACGAAGAATAGTGATAGGGTGAACTGTTGATCATTGATAAGATATGAACGTTATATCGTATAGAGGAGACATCAATATGTCACCCGAAGAGCTTGCGAAGAAAATTGACCACACGACCTTGAAACCGAACGTATGGATTCCGGATTTTAAGCGTCTTTACCGCGAGGCGCTGAAACACTCATTCCGCGCCGTCTGTGTGAACCAGGTTGCGCTTGACCGAATGGAACCAGAGACGCGAAAACGTTTGAAAGCAAATGGAATTCGTATCGCCGTGGTGGTTGATTTTGACTTGGGACATGCAGGATACAGCAATAAGCATTTTGCCGTGACAAACGCCCGTGACAAGGGGGCGGACGAAGTGGATGTGGTCTGGAACCTCGGCGCGTTTCTTCGGGGAGACATTGACCAGATCCTTTTCGAATTGAAGCCGGTTGCGCGGGCCCTTCCCATGAAAGTGATTATTGAGGCGGGGAGGATCCTTGAAGAAGGATACGGACCAAGAAAAACGAAAAAACTATTGCGTCGCGCAGCGGAAATCGTAAGAGAAGCAGGCGCGTTTTGCATCAAAGATCATACCGGTTTTGGTCCCATGGTTCCGGTCGGGGAACGTCCGCGTTACATCGAGATTTGGAAGGAAGCAGAACCCGAACTTTTGGTAAAAAGCGCGGGAGGCATCCGCACGCTTCGCGATGCGGAATTTCTTCTTCGTCAGGGCGCGGACATTCTCGGCACGAGCGCCGGGCACATCATTGTAGGCGAGGTGATGAGAAGTGCAAAAAGTTAAATGGCAGGATAAGCTCGTTGTGGACGGACTTAAAGCAAGGGGCGACATTTTTGGATATATGGGCGGCGCGCTTCAGTATGAAGAAGACTATGGCGTTGACTGGAGGCGGGTGTTTGCGGGAGCGGTCATAAAACCCCCCATTTCGAGCACCACGTTTGATCCCACCCTTGTCGAACCCGAACTTTTTGGGACGACCATCGAAGGATGGGACGAGTTGAAGAAGAAACTGAAACGGCAAATGGCCGTGGGATCGAAGGCGGCAGAAGACGAGTACTACCGGCATATGAGCCGGGTGGTCCGTCTTGATCTCTATGCGCTGGGGGAGTCAGTGTATGCCGTTTTCCGGCTTTCTATGCAGCGGACCCATGGCACCACCGAAGAGTTTGTGAAATTCTTGCTTGACTACAAACGGCCAACGTTCATATTTTATGATGACGCTCCCGAAGACTATAGCGACTGGATGAAACAGCGTGAACTTGAAGGCAAGAGAGAATTTTACGTCTGCTGTAAAGTATTTCCTACCCTTAAGGCGATTATCCGTTTTGTGCGGGATCACAAAGAAGATATTTTGCACTGGCAGAAAAGCTATACAAAGACGATGGAGGTGATTCGTAAGTGGAGGGCGCTCTGCCGCGAGCTTCGCTGGAGCAACCGGAGAAAAGCATTCCCGGAGGATATTCCCTCCGAGCTAGACAAAAGACTCCGGGAAACCTACCGGCTCCTGGCGCAAGCGAAAGAGGACCTGCAGAATTGCGATTCAATACAAGCAGCAGAGAAAGCCGAAGAAGTGGAAAATCGAATTGCCGCGGTAAAACGGAGAATGGGCAAGATAAACAATCACAAGGCGTCGTAATACAATCACGACGCCTTTTATTTATTACCGGAACGCGTTACATGAAAGATAAGACGTTATCATCCGTCAGTATATATGAACACCAACAGAAATAATTCAATGCCGCCCAAAAAAATCCGGAAGAGAGACGAAAAAGCGTTTTTGAACGCATATGATTTTTTTGCGCCGCGTTTGTTCCGCCACGTGTATTTTCGGGTGGGTTCGAAAGAAATCGCAGAAGACATTACGAGCCAAATATTTTTAAAGACGTGGAAGTATCTTCTTTCTTCTTCCGTAGAGAACATACAGGGTTTTTTGTACCGCGTCGCGCATAACGCCCTTGTTGACCACTATCGCGCGAAAGAACGATCACCCCTTCCGATCAATGAAGAATTTGAGAAAACGGTTTTTTATGAAAAAGACATCATAAAGGACATTCTAGACCAAGAGGAATTACGCGCGGCGCGCAGAGCCATTCATCGCCTCAAGAAAGATTTTCGCGACGTTGTCGTCATGAGATATATAGACGGGCTCTCGATTGA
The DNA here is from genome assembly GCA_964373435.1 of uncultured Candidatus Saccharibacteria bacterium. Taxonomy (GTDB): domain Bacteria; phylum Patescibacteriota; class Minisyncoccia; order JAHCSD01; family JAHCSD01; genus CAYJUS01. The sequence goes on along the minus strand of CAYJUS010000013.1, from coordinate 5,359 downwards.
AGAGATTGCGGCAATCACTCAAAAATCAAGAAACGCCGTTTCCATCATTTTATCCCGCGCAATAAAGGAACTAAAAGATCAACCTTATGGACGAACAAAAACTCATTACATATCTTAAGTCATTGGTTCATCTCGAGCCGGACAAGAACTGGCTTCTTTCAGGTCGAGATAACCTTGCGAAATATATGAAGGGTACGTTACCCTCTCAACCTTCTTGGGGGCGGGAGAGGTTCATTTTCTTGCGAAACATGAAGTTCGCCGCGGGAGCGATCGCCCTTGTTCTCCTGCTTGCCATGGGTACCGGAAGCGCACTTGCTTCCCAAGAGAGTCTTCCCGGTGATACGCTCTTTCCGGTGAAACTATTTACCGAGGAGGTAGAAAAGTTTTTGGCTCAAGATGAAGCAAAGAAGTTGGAACTGAGTATTAAATTCGCAGATCGGCGGCTTAAGGAAATTATTATGCTCAGCGCAAATTCTCAAGCGGGAAATGGGAACGAAGAAGAAATCGAGAAAAACCTCAGGCGTTTTAGGGTCGAGATAGAAGAGGGCGAGAATTTTCTCGCAAAGATCGACGTAAAAGAAAAGAAAGACAAGCGCACCCTTACGCTCGTCCTCAAATTTGAAGAGGGCCTCGGGAAACATCAGGAGATTCTCGCATGGCTTGAAGAGGCGCTGCCGGAATCCGCAAAGGAAGCAATCCGTCTTGCGAGAGAAGCATCCGAGCGGGGAGAAGCGGTGTCGTTTAAGATTTCATTGAAGATAGAAGGTTCAAAAGAAGAAGAGGAGGACGAGGATGAAGATGAAGAAAAACCCGCACAGGGGATCGAACGCTTGAGTGGGAAAATCGGAGCGGCTTCTCAAAAAGTGATTGAAGTTGAGCAACATATTAACCGCGTAGAGGAGCGGAAGGGCGAAGCGTTTGTTGCGCCCGCAAAGAAAAAACTCGAGGAGGCAAAAACACTATTAGCCGGCCTCAAATCGTTTCTTGAGGGCACTTCCTCGCCGACCGAAACCGAACTCGAAGAGGCATTCAGGAAAGCGCAAGAGGTAATCCGTATTGCGGAAGATGCAAAGCGTTTGCTTCGTGAAGATAACCGGGGGCATCATGGAAAACAGAAAATTGAGGTTCGGGTAGAGAACGGGAAAGCAGAGGTAAAAATCGAGATAGGAGAAAACAAACTCGAGATTGTTCTCGATACCATCTCGCGAGAAGAGATTGTTGCAAAAATCATCGAGCTTACGGGTTTGACGCGTGGAGAGGTGGATGCAATCATGAAGTTTCAAATAAAAGAAGAGGAGCTCGATAAAGAGGAAGCGAACGAGGAAAATGAGGACAATAGTGAAGAGGAGGTAGGAGATGGAGAAGAAAACGGACAAGACGAGATTAACAACGAAGAAGACGAGGGCGCAGAGGAACTTGAAGGCGGTGAAGAGGAGGATGATGGGGAAAATAACGAAAACGGGAACGGTGGAAGCAATAGCACAAGCAACGGCGGTAGCGGCAACGGAGGCGGCAGAGGACACAACTAAGAAGAATATTATATAATCAAAAAACAGACGTGCGTCTGTTTTTTGATTTGGACGGTTGACATTTTCTTGTTTTCCTGTTAACATAGCTTGTCGGTTTGGACTTTGAAAAATCCCTCCTTCGTCCTGCACCTTGATGCAAGGTGCGGGGCTTCGGAGGACAAAGGAGGTTTGTAATGAGTGTCGAAGACGCTCTTGAAAAGATTATGCCGGGCGGAAGAGCCTTGTTTCTTGCGTATGACCAAGGTATGGAGCATGGTCCGAGAGGATTTGATCCGAAGGTGGGGAACGAAAACCCTGAAATGATCCTGAAAGTTGCAGACAAAGGAAAATTTACCGGAGTGGTGCTGCTTCCCGGAGACGCAAAGAAATATTACGATGCGCCTTACGCATGGGAGACACCTTTGATCCTAAAGGTAAACTCAAAGAGCGAATTGTATCAGGGGGATGACCCTTATTCGCCGCTCCTGTTTGAGAAAGCAGAGGACGCAGTTGATTTTGCAGACGGAGTCGGAGCGACCGCTCTTGGCTATACGATTTATTTGGGAAGTAAGTTTGAGTATCGGATGACGCGGGAATTTTCGAGTCTCGTCCGGGAGGCGCACGATCGGGGTCTTCCGGTTATCGCATGGGTGTATCCGAGAAGTATTGCGTGGTCATTTCTCACGCAAGATGCAAAAAGGTTTTTGAGCTATATCGGCGAGAGGGAGGCAGAGAAACTGCTCGAGAGCGTTTCGCAGTTGAGAGAAGGACTCAAAGAAGGAACCGCGTTCAAGGGTCAGTCGCCGTCCATCATGACGGCAGTGAGCGAAGCGCTCCTACGGGACTGTTCGATTGAAGAAACACCTACCATTGTTGCGTATGCCGCTTCTGCCGCAGCACGACTTGGCGCTGATATCGCAAAGATCAAGTACTCGGGAGACGTTGAGTCCTTTCGGTGGGCGGTGCGATGCGCGGGGCGTACCCGGGTGGTGATGTCGGGCGGCCCCAAATCCGGAAAATTTCTTGATCAGGTGAAAGAAGTGATTCAGGCGGGCGCGGCAGGCCTTGCGGTTGGGAGAAATGTCTGGCAGGATCCAAAACCGCTTGAAGTTGCAAAAGCACTCCGCGAGATTATCTGGGGAGGCGCGAGATGAAAATTGGCGTACTTACCGGCGGGGGAGACTGTCCCGGGCTAAATGCCGCGATTCGCGCAATTGTAAAGTATGCGAGCGACACCTTTAATGACAAGATAGTGGGTATTCGGTACGGATGGAAGGGTTTTATTGACGAAACGCTCCCGCGGGGAAAACGCATCGTTCCTCTTTCCCGGGGGGATGTTTCCGGAATTCTCGCTAAGGGAGGAACCATTCTTTATTCGTCGCGCACCAACCCTCTCAAGGAGGAACATGGCCTCCAAAATCTTAAGAGAAGTTTTGACCAGCTAAAACTCGACGGTCTTATTGTAATCGGGGGAGAGGATACGCTAAGCGTCGCATACGAAGGGTTTAGGCGAGAGGGTCTTCCGGTGGTAGGGATTCCCAAAACTATTGATAACGATCTGTATGGGACAGACGCGACCATCGGATTTGCGACGGCGTGCGAAATTGCGACTGAAGCAATCGACCGGCTTCACTCAACCGCAGAATCACACGACAGGATCATCATTGTCGAAGTCATGGGGAGACATACCGGCTGGATTGCCGTGCGTGCGGGTATGGCGGGGGGAGCTGATGCCATCCTTATTCCGGAGTTTCCGATGAATGTTGAAGAGGTATGCGAGATAATCAGGAAACGGCAGCAGCACGGAAAGAATTTTAGCATTATCGTGGTTGCGGAAGGGTACAAACTGGATGATTTTCTCGTCACAAAGGGGAAAGACAAGGACGCGTTTGGCCACGAACTTCTTGGGGGAGTCGCGGATCAGCTCGCCGCGATTCTTCGAGAAAAGACAAAAGGCGAGTTTGAAATTCGCGCGAGCGTCCTCGGGCACCTCCAGCGCGGAGGCGTTCCTAATAGTTATGACAGGGTACTCGCGACCCGATTCGGAAAACGAGCCGTTGATCTGGTTCATAGTCGTCAGTTTGGCAGAATGGCAGCTATTCGCGGCTATGATATAATTGACGTAGAATTGAAAGAAGCCGTAGGCGTCGTTTCTGACGAAGAACGGCACCTCCGTACAGTCCCGCGGGAGCTGTTCGAGACCGCAAGAATATTCTTTGGATAACCAATAAAAGGCGTATTTCACTACGCCTTTTCAAATTTTTAAAAATATGGTATAATATAACAAATGGATCGAGGAGAAAGACAAATAGTATATGTGGGGCTTTCTGGAGGAGTTGATTCTGCAGTTTCAGCCGCTCTGCTTAAAAAGCAGGGTTTTCGCGTACGCGGGATTTTTATGAAGTGTTGGTCGCCCGAGTCCGCCTTCGCTTCTCTCGAAGCTACGGCGGACAAGAGCGCAGGGGAAGAATGGTATACGGGGGAGCTTGCCCGCCGAAGCCTTGGCGAAGGTGGGTGCCAGTGGGAGCGAGACCAGAAAGACGCAAAAGCGGTTGCGGATTACCTTGGCATTCCATTTGAAACATGGAATTTTGAGAAAGAGTATAAGGAGAGGGTGGTGGACTATATGATTGGAGAATACGCGCGCGGCCGCACGCCGAATCCCGATGTGATGTGCAACCAAGAGATTAAGTTCGGTTTATTTTTCGAGCGGGCAATACAAGAGGGGGGGGACTTCGTTGCGACGGGACACTACGCGCAGGTGCGCGAAGGTAAAAGTAAACCTTCGAGTCCCGAGCCTCTCTTCGAGTCCGAGCCTCGGGGTCGAGGACAGGTCGAGGGAAATGCAAAAGGTAAAACATACTACCTACGTGCGGGAAAAGACAAAAATAAGGATCAAAGTTATTTTTTGTATCGTATCGGACAAGAGCATCTTGCGCGAATCCTTTTTCCGATAGGGGGATACAAAAAAGAAGAGGTGCGTAATATGGCAAAAAGACTCGGACTTCCGAATGCAACGCGTCGGGATAGCCAAGGAATTTGTTTTGTAGGAGAGCTTGATATTCGGGAGTTTCTCAAAATGTATATTCCCGAGAAAGAGGGAATGATTGTGACAAGTTCCGGTAAACACATAGGATCCCACATCGGTTTGCCGTTTTATACCATCGGCCAAAGACGCGGAATGGAAATAGGAGGCGGGCTCCCGTATTATGTCGCAAAGAAAGAACCTCAGACGAACACCCTTCTTGTTGCGGAAGGGGATAACGACCCCGTTCTTTACTCAAAAGAGGTTTTGCTCGAAGACGTGAGTTGGATTTCGGGAAAGGAACCGAAGCTCCCGTTACAATGCGAAGCACGGATTCGCTATCGTCAACCCCTTCAGAAATGCATTGTTCGAAGCTTAGCTTCGAACAATCTTAGTGTTGTATTTAAGGAAGAGCAGCGTGCCGTCACCCCCGGTCAGTCCGTGGTGTTTTATAAAGGAGAAGAAGTCTTAGGAGGCGGGGTGATTGCGTGACTTATCCTTGGAGTGATTCTCGAGAGCAAATGGAAAGACCTTGCGTTTCACAAGGCCTTTTTGTTTGATCCGATGAGATCCCTTATGGAGGGCAAATCTCGTCTAGCTTTTCGCGCGCCGCGTCTTTATCCTGGAACCACAGTTTATCAATTTCTGTAAATACCGTTTTGTCCGAAGGAACATTGTCTTCAGGAAAGATTGCTTCTACCGGGCAAACGGGCTCACACGCGCCGCAGTCAATACAGGTTTCCGGATCGATAAAGAGTTTTCGATCCACACCTTCTTCAAAATGGATACAATCAACCGGACATACTTCCACACAGGATTTATCAAC
>CAYJUS010000012.1:0-14639 GCA_964373435.1 uncultured Candidatus Saccharibacteria bacterium | reverse complement strand
GCAAGATCAAGCAGTCCTCGCGCGAGAAGCGAAACCACGACACCAATGATACCCCAAATGATCCAGTTGCGGCCTGAGGTAATCTTGGTAGAGTCGCCCCCTGCGGTAAGAAGGGAGAACGCACCGACAAGCACGATAAGCACTGCAAGCGCCATGATGATGGTAAACACCCAGTCGGTAAGAAGGCTAAGCCATGCGGCCACCCGGTCAACGGTTACGGTTTCGTCGGGCGCCGTAAGTACGGCGGAAGCGGCAAATGGAAGAGCGGAGAACGCGAGTATCTGAAGCGCAACGAATAGTTTAGTGAATTTGCTCATGAATTAACTTGTAATTATTAGAATAGATCGACCTTTTGGTACATCGTACCTATATCTCTATTATACCATATTTTTAAAAATTTAACAATGGCTAGGGGCAAGGAAGGCCGGTAAAAAAACTGCAGATGAGGTTGGTAATCCCTTTCGCAAGAAGGAGGATAGCAAACCCCACGAGGGCAAAAAGGATGGTGTTTTTTGCAGCAGCCACTCTTTGCGGGTTCCCTCCCGAGGTTAAAAATTGAAGCGCGGCCAAAAGAATCATAATGGGTGCAAGCGCGAGTCCAATGGTAAAGAGAACGTCGATCAACCGGTCAATAAACTGGAAAATGTTTGCTGAGCCAAGCGGATTTTCAAGGGTGATGAGGGCAAAAGCGGGAAACGGAGCGACAAGCAACAAGAAACCAGCAACAAGAGATAAGCAACGCGCAACAAGGGACACGAAAGGGAAAGAAGATTTGTTGATAAATTTTTTCGCCATTTTAAGTAGTTCTTGTCTCTTGTCTCTTGTCTCTAGCAACTAATAGTGTGCCACGGAACAGCCCAGGTGGGAAATGCGGCTTGGTTTGCCAAATTCACGATCAGGGTGTCGACGACTATCCATGAAACGAGAATGATCACGAGGCCAACCACTGCGGCCTTTATCGCGTTTTTCCCGCTCTGCATCTGGCTCGGGCTTCCCGCCGCGGCCAATATCAGTATACCACCCCACGCGATAATGAGTCCAGCAAGCGCGAAACCAATGGTGACAAGCCATTGGGTAATGTTGTCAACGAGCAGAAAGAGGTGGCAGACGGTGCAAGGGGGCGTGCTTGACGTTCCGCAAGGAACGAGTTGCGCAAAAGCGGGAAACGGAGCGACAAGCAACAAGAAACCAGCAACAAGAGACAAGAAAAGGGGAAAAATTTTGTTGGTAATGTTTTTTGCCATTAACTGCAAGTGTTTTTACTTTCTATTACTTTCTATTTTCTAGATTCTAAATTCTAAATTCTTAGCGTAGTAATAGTCCCAGCTCTTCTTCTGCCTTTGTGATTGCTTCAAACGTACGGGCTTCACCCCCCACTACTGATTCTATCATATCCTCGAATACGGTCTCAACCCTCCGCTGGTCGGGCTGGTACCAGCTTTCCCCCTGCAACGCCTGCTTTACGAACACTCCGAGATCGGGATTCGTCATCCCCTGCCAAAGAATTAAATCGCGGCGAGACGTGGGACGGCCGGTAAGTTCCAAATAGCGCTGCATCTCGTTTTTCTGGCCTAGCCAGCGGATAAACTCGTGAGCCACTTTTTTTGAAGGAGATGTTTCAGAAACCGCAAGCCCCCAATAATTTGCGTAGGCAATCTTTTTTTCACTCCCTTCAAATTGCGGGATGGGAGCCACGTCAAACCGAAAATGGGGATTTTTCTCGCGAAGCGTTTTGATGTGGTGAGAGTAGTTAATCATCATAGCGGCTTCCCCGCTGTAGAATTTATCAATTGAGTAGGGTCCCTCGGAGTCCCATGTGTAGTTTTCGTGGTCCTTTCGCGCAAAACTCGTATAAAAATCAAGAACCTCATTACTCTTGCGCCGGACCAGCATCGGAGTCATTCGACCAAGGTCAAGACCGATAATGGGGTTTCCTTTTTGGAGGAATAGAAGAGAAAGAATGTCGGTCGAGCGATTCACGTTTTTGGCAGATCCAATGGTTGCCCCCGACCGAAGAATCTCGCCGCTCGAGTCTTTGCGAGTGAGGGAGCGCACGCTTTTCTCAAATTCTTCCCACGTTGCGGGGGACGAAGGGATTCCCGCGGTATTAAACATGTCTTTGTTATAGTAGAGGCCCAAGGTATCAACGTAGAGGGGCAACGCGTATATTTCTTGATCGCGTACGAAATCGTCATACGCGACATCGACAAACGTAATCTGAAAATCCCGCGGGCTCATGGGCCCTAAAACCGAACCCTTCCAGATAAACTCGTCTTGCGAAAACGGGCTCAATTTTGTCCGGTGCTTGGGAAGCCAGGAATTATGAACCATAAAAATATCCGGGCCTTTCCCTTCGGCAAGAGCGTTTAACAACTCGTCTTCATACTCGTCAACAAATTTCTCGGTGTAGTTGATGGTAACCTTTTTATAAAAATCCTGTGTGGTAAAGCCTGCGACGAGCTCATCAAACATGCGCCTGTCGTCAAACACGCCCCATACTTGAAGTGTAGTAGGAGGAATTCGCGCGGGTTTGCGGCCGGGGATCACGTCAAGCAGGATTAACGCAAGCACGGCGACCACGCCGACCACAAACACCAGCATAAAAATGGGAACGAGTTTGTAACGCTGCATGCTATCGCATTAACACTAATCCCTATAAATAATCTTACGAATCATTACGAATAGTATTTGTTCTGATTTGTGTATAAAATTTGTAACCTATTGGTGTTATCTTATTTCGTAAAAAGCAGTCCGTAGTGCAGTTCGTCAATTGCGAGCTCCTCATCAAACCGGAATCCCTGTCCTTGGACAATACGTTTTACTTCTTCCGGCAAGACCCGCCTTTGAAGCGGGGGGCCCAGGGGAGCTCCTCTAAGCCAGTCAACGATAACGAGCTTCCCCTCCTTCTTAAGGACTCGTTTTGCTTCCCGAATAATTGCTTCTTTGTCCCCCGCCTGATACAGGGTATTTGCGATAAACACCGCGCCTTGTGATTCGTTCTTGAGCTCAGACCCTCCTTCGATTTCGAGATCCCCCTTGATGATGTTTATGTTGAACAACCCCTCGCTCTTTGCGCGTGAACGCACGAGATCAAGCGCGGCATCAAGAATATCAACCGCAAACACTTCTCCCCGAGGCCTTACCTGCATTGCGAGAGGAATCGAAAAATACCCCGCTCCGCATCCGAAGTCGGCAATGAACATACCGGGTTTTGCGATATTAAGACGTTGAATTATTACGTGAGGATCTAAAAATCCTCCTTGTGATAGTTCCAACCGATTCGCGAATGTTGCGAATGGCTTCGCCCTGCGAATATTGCGAATGAGTATTCGCATGATTCGCAACCGCGAAAGCGTATCCACGCGATTCGCTCGCTATAGGCACGTGACTGATGCTACCTTGTCTCCTTCTTCGAGTCGCATCACTTTTACGCCCTGTGTTGCCCTCCCTTGGGTTGGGATTTGCGACAAATCCGTCCGTATCACCTGCCCTTTTTCGGAAATCACAATAAGTTCCTCTTCATCGGTAAGGATACTGCTTGCAACGACACCGCCGTTCTTTGTGGTGATTTTTGCGGCTTTGATTCCTCGGCCGCCTCTTCGCTGAACCTTAAACTTCTTAAGATCCGTGCGCTTCCCAAATCCATTTTCGGTTATCACTAAAAGCAGGGGGGCTGATTTCTTGTCAGATCGCGGGGAGCGGTGCGAAACCACCTCTACTCCCACAATACCATCTTCTTTCGTAAGCCGCATCCCCCGGATGCCGGCAGCCTGACGTCCCATTTGCCTCACGTCCTTCTCCCGGAATCGAATTGCTTGTCCCCCGCGGGACACAAGAATCAGATCGTCATCCCCGCTGCTTTTCCGCACCCATCCAAGGAAATCCCCCTTTGAAAGACGCATGGCTCCAAGCCCCGACCGTCTTACCACCTCAAATTTTTCCTTTTCCACCTTTTTTATTACGCCACCCGAGGTAACCATAATGAGATAGCGAACGTCTTCGTTTTTTTGGAGAGGTATGAGCGCGGTTACCCGCTCCTCCGGCTCGAGATTTAAAAAGTTTGCAAGCGCCCGGCCTCGCGATACGCGCGATCCTTCGGGAATCTCATACACCGGGATTTTAAACACACGGCCCTTGCTCGTAAAAAAGAGGGTGGAGTCATGCGTAAGTGCGCGGGCGAAATGTTCGACGATATCCTCTCCTTTGGTGGTAAGGCCCACAATCCCCTTCCCGCCCCTTCGCTGGAGTTTATAAAGCGCGGGGTTCGTACGCTTAATGTAGCCGTTTGAGGTAACCGTAAGAATGGTCTCTTCTTGCGGAATGAGATCCTCTTCGCTAAATTCCCCCACCTTCCCTGCGACAATTCGGGTTTTGCGCTCGTCTCCATATGCGTCTTTAACTTCTTGAATCTCTTTTTTTACCACTGCGTGTATCCGTTGAGGACTCCCCAAAAGCAGAGAGAGCTCGCGAATGAGGACGCGTTTTTCCTTGAGTTCGTTCGTGATGTTCAGTCTCTCAAGCCCCGCAAGCGTCTGAAGCCGCATCTCGAGAATCGCCTGTGCCTGAATTTCGGTAAAACGAAATTTTTTCATGAGACGCCCTTTCGCAGCTTCTTTGTCACGAGAACTCTTGATAGTTTTGATGACGGCGTCAATCCGGGAAAGCGCTTTCGCAAGTCCTTCAAGAATGTGCGCGCGTTCCTTCGCGCGCGCAAGATCGAACTCTGCTCTTTTCCGCACGACCCCATAACGATGAGAAAGCCAAAATGTGAGCGCTTCCTCGAGAGAAAGGATGCGCGGCTGAATCCCGTCAACAAGCGCAAGCATGTTCAAATGAAAGGTTTTCTGGAGATCGGTAAACTTGTAAAACGTGTTGAGAATTTTTTGCGGCTGGGAATCCCGGCGCAGGTCAACCGCAATCCGTAGCCCGTCTTTATCCGACTCGTCTCTGATGTCACGAATCCCGTCCACTTTTTTGTCCCGCACGAGGTCCGCCATTACTTCAATTAGCTGTGCTTTGTTCACCTGATAGGGTATTTCCGTGATAATAATCTGGCGAGGAGCGAGTTTTGATTTTTCGTCCTCCATAATTTCTGCTTTCCCCCGAATAACAAAAGACCCCTTCCCCCGAGAATACGCCTCGATCAGGTCCTTTTTATTATAGACTTCGCCGCCGGTGGGAAAATCCGGACCCTTGACGAAAGTAAATATGTCTTCTGTCGTCGCTTTGGGGTGATCAATGAGATAGTGAAGCGCATCTGCGACCTCGGTGAGATTATGAGGAGGTATATTGGTTGCCATCCCCACCGCAATCCCAAGGGTACCGTTTAAGACGAGTTGGGGAACCCTCGCGGGAAGCACCAACGGCTCTTTTCTTGTCCCGTCGTAGTTGTCCCCCCACTTAACCGTTTCTCTCTCGATATCCGCGAGCATCTCTCCCGCAACACGTGTCATTCGCGCTTCGGTGTAACGCATTGCGGCTTGCGCATCGCCGTCAACCGACCCCCAGTTTCCCTGACCGTCAATAAGAGGGTAGCGCAGGGAAAAATCCTGCGCCATCCGCGCAAGCGCATCATACACTGCCATGTCACCGTGCGGGTGATACCGCCCAAGACAATCCCCCACGACCGCGGCAGACTTTCTAAACTTCGCGCGATAATCAAGTCCAAGCCCATACATAGTATAAAGGATTCGCCGGTGTACGGGTTTTAAACCGTCCCGTACGTCCGGTAACGCGCGCGAAACAATGACGCTCATGGCGTAGTCGAGATACGACTCCCGCATCTCGTCCGTTATCTCCCGTTTTTCAATTGTGCCTATATCCATTCTGCGATGCAAATATACGAATACATACGAATGATACTAATGGATACTAATCGGGTAGCTCCACTCGTATCGTATTCGCGTTATTCGTATCGTTCGTATTCATTAGTATATTGGTATCATATTGGTTTTAACACCACCACCTCTATCTCTTCTTTTGTTATGTCTTTCTTTTTGATGACAAGTTTCGGCTGAGGGATGTTCTTGCGTACCCCCATCGCCTTAAGGAAGGGATCGGGTTTGTCGAGTTTTATTTTGAGACCGGGAAAAGCATAGGCCATCGGAATTACGATTTTTGGTTCAACCGCGCGCGTGATCTCGGCGGCACTCGCCCCGTCAAGAAACTGTTTACCTCCCCCCGTGGGAATCAGGAGAATGTCCACCTCGCCAAGCGCCTCAATATCATTATCCGAAAACGAAGACCCCGAAGACAAGTTGCAATGAGCCACGCGAATTCCTTCACATTCAAGAACATAGAGAGTGGGACGCTCCCCTCCTCCCTTCGCCACTTCGCCCTCCGGAACGATGCCCCGAATAACCACATTTCCCCGCTCATACTCTCCGGGGCCGGAAACCACAAAAATACCTTCTCCTTTTGGGGAAGGAAGAAGGGCGCTCGTCGATACAAGAACAATCCTCGCGCCACCCATCCTTGCAACGCCCGCACCAAGACCGGGACCAAAAGGATCAACAAGGATGTGAGTATGGGGATTTTGAATTCTAAAACACGTTTGTCCGTACCACGTGATTACCACTAGACTTGGAATAAGGAAGTATGAATTAGAAATGATGGCCCTTGATGTTCCTCGTAAAACGAAACCCTGATTCCTGCCTGCCCTGTACCGTATCGCCGGAGGCGATTTTGGTTCGGGGATTCCTAATTCCTGGTTCCTGATTCCTGATTCACGTTCATAATACCATGTTTTCGTCTCTTTCCGCAACTAGGACTACTGATGTGTATTGTAATTTTTTGCATACTGTTCTATCCTTAAAATCATGGTAACTGCCAAAAATAATGACACAAAAAATGAACTCATGAATACACTCCTAAAAGAGCGGAAGGAGCTGGTGTTGCCCTTAAAGCCGGGGGACCTGGTGGATGCGCGGCTGGTTTCCCGCGAACGCGAGGGAGTGTTTTTTGATCTGGGGCACAACGGCACTGGCATAGTATACGGAGTCCAGCTCCGACAAGCGGCAAGGCTCCTCAAACAGATAAAAATGGGTGACGTGATTCCCTCAAAAGTAGTGGATCCTGAAAATGATGAGGGGTACGTCGAGCTTTCGGTTACTGATGCGGGAGAAGAGATGGCGTGGAAGGATATACGGGAAAAGAAAGAAAAAAATGAAACAATTGAAGTGAAGGTTTCCAACGCAAACAAGGGCGGGCTCATCGCGGAGGTGAATGGCATCCCCGCCTTTCTTCCCGCGTCACAACTTGCGTCCGAACACTACCCCAAGATAGGAAGCGCGGACCCCGCAAGACTCGTTCAGGAATTACGAAAACTCGTTGACCAGACGCTCGAGGTTAAAATTCTCGATTTTGATCAAAAAGAAATAAAACTCATTATTTCGGAAAAAGCAACGCGGGAAGAAACGCTTAGAGGAGTGCTCGAAAAATACCATACGGGAGAAACGGTGGAAGGAGAAATCACCGGTGTCGTAGATTTCGGGGCGTTTATGAAGCTTGCGAAGGACGACGTTGAGGGGCTTATCCATATCTCGGAGCTCGACTGGCGACTCGTGGAAAATCCGGGAGACATCGTAAAGACGGGAGAGAAGGTAAAAGCAAAAATTATTGATATCCGAAACGGGAGGATTTCGCTTTCGCTCAAAGCCCTTAAAAAAGATCCGTGGGAGGATATCGGGAAAAAATATGCAAAGGGTGATGTAATAAAAGCAAAGGTGGTGAAATTTAGTCCGTATGGCGCGTTCGCGGAACTTGAAAAGAATATCGTGGGGCTTGCCCATATTTCCGAGTTTAGCTCGCAAAAGAAAATGGAAGAAACGCTTGAGCTCGGAAAAAAGTATGAATTTAAGATTGTACTCATTGACCAAAAAGAACACAAGATTGCTCTATCGCTAACGAAATAATGTTAGAATTGTTAAATCGGCCTTCGGCCCTGTTTAATCACTTCGTTTGTTCGAAATGTTACGCCTCTAACAGTTCCAACAAGGTCATGGAGTGACCGATCGAACATTCCCAAAAAATGTCAAGGATTCTGTTAAAAAGACTTGACATTTTTTTAATATTGGTGTATAATGGAGTTATTAGGCTGATGGGGATTGGCTTAATTTCATGTCGGAGTCAGAGTAGTACCAAAAGGAGGAAGGTACGAACGCGCGTAGAGAATTTTGACAACTGAATAACGGAAAACGTTTTGTATCCAAATCACAAAGGAGGAAATGCGAAATGGAAGAAAACACAGGTATGGCTGCCGCATTCAGAAGGGCGGGGGTCGAGAACCCGGAAGACATCAGCAAGTTTTCGAGTGCCGAGGTCGCGGATCTGACAAAGAAGCTCAATGAGCTTACTTTAACAGACCCCACCACCCGCGTAGAGGCACTCAAAGCGCACGCGGAGGAACAGGCCGAGATCCTTTCAAAAGCCTACCAGAACCGGTCCAAGATCCGGAATATCCGCAGGGAGAATGAACTTCCGGAGGAGATGTTCGCGGAAGAAGAGGCGAACGCCCAGGCGATGATCGATCTCATCGAGAACCCTCAAACCGGAAACATCTTCGCTGCTCGGTTGAACAGGGAGCGGGTCGATGCTCTCCACCTCCAACAGCGAAACGAGCGGTTCGCCGCACGGGATGCCCGGGAAAAGGACATATTCTCGCGGGCCACAGAAGGCTTCACCCTTCACATGGCCTGTGGGAGCGAGGACGGCACATACGCTCTCCTCTACCGCCCGCAGATCATAGGACCCGACAGTCGTCCTGTCCAGAGACGCGACAAGGGGGGCAACCCCATGACCAACCCCGACGGAAGCCCCATGATTGCCACGAAACGGCATGTGGTGCTTCTTCTCTGCAGTGGGGGCAGCGCTCGCGTGCTGGACTCGACCCAACGATCTGTCGTAGAGAAAATGGGCGACCGAGAAGTCCGACTTCTTCCGGATGAAGACTTCGAGACGCCGCGTGGCGAGCCCTTCTTCTCTCTCCCTATCAAGGAAGCGCTCACGCGGCGCTTCAAGGCGGAGAAGATGAACGCTTCCCGTCAGGAAATGACGGCCAAGCGCGAGATCTCCTTCACCGACGGAAAGAATAAGAAGGGTGTTGCGGTGGCTCACTGGCCGCCACAGCGTCCGTACCTTTCCGGAAAGCGAAAGGGTCCTCTCTCGGTGGTCGTAAGCTTCACGGGCAAGGGCAACTTCGAGCTCGAGGAGGTCTTCTCCTCGGAATTCGAGGATTTCCTGACTCCTGCCATCGGCAAGAAGCTCTCGCTCGAGCTTCCGGAAGAACCCGCCGCTGATGCGGACGAGGAGACCAGAAAGGCGTTCCAACGCCACAAGTTCCTCGTCAACCTCATCAATCGTCGGGTTGAGTACGAGGCCCGGGTCAGCGCGCGCGAAGCCGAAAAGGCTGAGCTTAGCGCCGAGACGGACGTGGAAGAGGCCGCAGAGTCGGCCTAGTTAATCCCCAAGAGGCGACCCCAAACCAGAATCGCTTTCAGCGACACGGTTCAGGGCAAAAAGCTCCGTTTGAGCCACAAACGGAGCTTTTCTCTTTTTATTTTATATGGTACAATACCTTTCGGAATGAATCCCCACACATGAAAAAACTTTCTCCGAGAAAGCGAGTGCCCAGAAAACGAGGAAGCTATCACGTCATTGCTCTTGGCGGCTCCGTCATTGCGCCAAACGGCCTTAATGTTCCCTATCTTAAAAAATTCAGAATGTTCATTGTCCGACAACTGAAAAAGGGGAGAAAATTTGTTATTGTGACGGGAGGAGGAAGTATTGCGCGCCACTATCAAGGCGCGATATCAAAATTAATCCGGATCAGCGAGGAAGACAAAGACTGGATCGGGATTCACTCGACGCGCTTAAACGCGCATCTCTTACGAACTCTTTTTGCCAAAGAATCGTACCCCGTGGTAATGGATAACCCCTTAAAACCCCTCTTGAAAAAAGCAAAAAAGAGTCTGATCATCGCATCGGGATGGAGACCCGGATGGTCAACTGACTACATTGCCATGCTCCTTGCAGAACGCTTCCGTGTCAGACGCGTTGTCATCGCCGGACACCCCGATTTTGTCTATACCAGGGATAACGCCCGCTACAAAAACGCAACACCCATACGAGATCTTACGTGGAAAGAGTACCAGCGCCTTATCTCCCGAAAATGGAGCCCGGGCATGAAAGTTCCGGTTGATCCGGTTGCAACGCGACTTGCAAAAACGCTTGGGATTGAAGCTGCGGTTATTCGCGGAACCGATTTTAAAAATTTTAGAAACGTAATCGAGGGAAAGAAGTTCCGAGGAACCATAATACACTAGGCATTAGGAATTAGGAATTAACGCGTAAAACCACTTCGACTCCTTGTAAAACGGGGGGGCATGTGGTATCCTACTTATTATGAAAAAGCTATTCCAGAATCTAATTCTTACCCTCGCAATCTTCCTTGCGATTGCGGGAACCTTTGCGATACTCTCGGGAGAAAACCTCCTTTTGAAGTCAGAAGAAATCACACTATCCCAGCTCGCAACACAAATAAAAGAGGAACGGGTAAAAGAAATCAGGGTTGATGGAAACGATATCGAGGTGATCCTTCAGGACGATGCCGTTAAAAAAGCGCGGAAGGGGCCCAATAGCGACCTCGAGGAAACCCTTGCAACCTACGGCATCGCTACCGAAGAACTCAACAAGCTCAACATCAACTACGTTAAAGAATCAGTATGGGTTGCAGCCGTTCTTCCTTTTCTCTATTTTGTCCTCCCTCTTCTTCTAATCGGGGGGTTTTTGTGGTACATGATGCGCCAAGCCCAACGGGGAGCGGGACAAGCTCTTTCGTTCGGGAAAGCGAAAGTACGGCTGTTTCATCACGGGAAAAAGGATAAAATAACATTTAAAGACGTCGCGGGAGTCGAAGAAGCAAAGGAAGAGCTAGAGGAAATCGTAGATTTTCTTAAAAATCCTAAAAAGTTTCTGGATATCGGCGCGCGGATTCCCCGGGGCGTCCTTTTGATGGGTGCGCCCGGAACCGGAAAAACTCTTCTTGCGCGCGCGGTTGCGGGAGAAGCAGATGTTCCCTTTTTCCATATTTCGGGATCCGAATTTGTCGAAATGTTCGTGGGGGTGGGAGCCTCTCGCGTACGTGATCTATTCGAAACCGCAAAAAAGAACGCGCCTTCTATCGTCTTTATTGACGAGATTGACGCGGTGGGTCGCCAGAGAGGCGCGGGACTTGGTGGGGGACACGACGAACGGGAGCAAACCTTAAATCAAATACTGGTTGAAATGGATGGATTCGAGCGCGACACGCAAGCAATCGTGATAGCCGCAACCAATCGTCCGGATATTTTGGACCCCGCGCTTTTGCGTCCAGGAAGATTTGATAGAAGGGTGGTTCTTGATGAACCCGACATCAATGATCGCGAAGCGATTCTCAAAATCCACGCGGGGGAAAAACCGCTCGAAAAAGACGTGGAACTTCGACGGGTTGCCGAGCGCACGCCGGGATTTACGGGTGCTGATCTTGCAAATCTTTTCAACGAAGCGGCAATACTTGCCGCACGCAACAACAAGAAAACGGTTTCGCAAGAGAACCTGATTAACTCAATCGAAAAAGTGCTTTTGGGACCGGAACGAAAAAGCAGAATTCTCTCAAAAAAAGAAAAGGAGGTCGCCGCGTACCACGAAGCGGGGCACGCGGTGGTTGCCGCCCACCTCCCCCATGCGGATCCCATCCATAAAGTATCTATCATCTCGCGGGGCCGCGCGGCGGGATACACCATCAAGCTCCCCACGGAGGACAGGCACTTCCACTCAAAAACCGAATTCCTTGATGATCTGACGATAATGCTCGGAGGATACGCCGCGGAACAGGTTGTGTTTAACGAACTTACGACGGGTGCCTCAAACGACCTTCAAAAAGCGTCTGAGCTTGCGCGACGACTCGTTCGCGAATACGGCATGAGCGAAAAACTGGGGCCGGTTACCTACATTGACCGCGAAGAACTTATCTTTTTGGGACGGGAACTTGGCGAACAGCGTCACTACTCGGAAGAGATTGCCGCAAAAATCGATAAAGAGGTGTCTCGTTTTATCGTCAACTCATATGCCAAGGCAAAGTCCATAATCGGTAAACAACGGAAGAAACTGGATATTGTCGCAAAACGCCTTATGGAAAAAGAAACGATCGATCGGGAAGAGTTTGAACAATTAATGAAGATGCCGGCAACTGCATAGGTCAAGAACAAACAACAAGGGGCAAGAAACAGAACGTGTAGTAAAAACTCGGGTTTCACCCGAGTTTTTGGTTTGATTTTTAGCTGCGAATGGATATAATAGTTAAAGTAAGACGCGCACGTAGCTCAATGGTTAGAGCGC
Organism: uncultured Candidatus Saccharibacteria bacterium; assembly: GCA_964373435.1. Lineage (GTDB taxonomy): Bacteria > Patescibacteriota > Minisyncoccia > JAHCSD01 > JAHCSD01 > CAYJUS01. The sequence continues at coordinate 2,264 of CAYJUS010000012.1, read as the reverse complement.
GAAGCTTATACCTTCGTGGTTCCAGGTTCGAGCCCTGGCGTGCGCATACGATTTTTGTCCTCGAGGTTACAAGAAGATATAAAAATCAGTACCCGCTGAAGTCTTGACGAAGACGGGCAACCATATGGTCCGCCGTCGCCCTTCTGGGCTATGGCGGGACGCTGAATTTTCTCGTCCGTCTTCGACGGAAGAAAATTCGCGGGCGGTTAGCTCAGTTGGTTAGAGCGTCTCGGTGACATCGAGAAGGCCGTAGGTTCGAATCCTATACCGCCCACACTGAACAATATGACGAAAGCCAGTTCAACTCTGGACGCGCCCACCAAAACCAAAGCTCCCTTAAGGGAGCTTTGGTTTTGTGTTACAATACATCAATACGAATCCCACACATAACTTGCACAGTTTCGTCGTGTGTGGGGGAAAAACCAACCTTGCATCTATGTGTCGAAGACAGTGCAAGTTATGTGTGGGATGAACCGCTTTCAAAACATATCGCCATTAGATTTTCGGTATCGCGTGCCCGAGCTCGAGCCATATTTTACGGAAGAAGCAAACGTTCGCTATCAGATTCAGGTGGAAATCGCGATCGCGAAAATCTTTGCAAAACACGGCCTATGCTCTCAAGAAACATACGAGGAAATTGAACGTGAGGCGCCAAAGGTAACCGCGGAAGAAGTTTATCAGGAGGATAAAAAAACAAAACATACCCCTCGCGCAATGGTAAATTGCATCCAGCGGCGGGTTAGCAAGGCGGCACGCCCCTTTGTTCATTTAACCGCGACTTCCTCTGACATCTACGACACGGCGAACGCGATGCGCGTGCGCGATGCGACAAAAAATGTCATTCTGCCCGATCTTCTAAGGCTCGAAAAACAGCTTATCAAGCTTGCGCTCAGGGAACGAAATACGCTCCAGATCGGCCGCACGCACGGGCAACACGCAATCCCTATCACCTTTGGATTCGCGATTTCAGAATACGTAAGCCGCCTGGGCAACACAATTTTAGAAATTGATCGCGCAACCCGAAACCTCCGGGGCAAGCTTTCGGGGGCCACAGGATCCTACAACGCCTCGTCTCTCGTTTTTGAAGATCCTGCAGAGTTCGAGAAAGAGGTCTTGGAAGAGCTCGACCTTTCTCCCGCCCCGCATTCCACTCAAATCGTAGAACCGGAATTTTTAGTAACCCACACGCACGCGCTCACACTTGCCTTTGGCGTAATCGCGAATTTTGTGCGCGATATGCGCCAACTCCAGCGAACTGAAATTGGAGAGGTTAGCGAAGGGTTTGGAGAAAAACAGGTAGGGTCGTCTACTATGCCCCATAAACGAAATCCGGTAACATTTGAACATGTGGAAGGCCTCTGGAAAGAATTTATGCCGCGGATGGTAACGCTCTATCTTGATCAAGTCTCGGAACATCAACGCGACCTAAGTAATTATTCCTCCGGCCGTTTTGTGTTTGAGGTTGCGCACGGACTCGATGCGGCAGTGCGCAGGCTACACGCCGTCTTAAATAATTTTATGGTGGACCGAAAACACATGAAACAAAATTTTGAAATATCAAAATCCGCGATTATCGCAGAGCCCCTCTATGTTCTTTTAGCGCTCGCAGGACACCCCGATGCGCACGAAGCAGTACGAAAACTCACCCTCAAGGCAGAAAAAAGCAGATATGACATTCTGACGCTTCTTTCTCGAGACCGAGAACTCAAAACCTACTACGAAAAAATACCAAAGAAAAAACTGGTGACGCTTGCCCGTCCTGAAAAATATATGGGTATCGCCCAACAAAAAACCGAGGAGGTTTGCAGATATTGGCAGAAACAATTAAAATCTGTTGGGATAAACGCGTAAGGAGATCTTGCCCCCTCAAGATGCGTGTAAACAAAATGAACGAGGTTAAACCTCGTTCATTTGATAGGAACGATGAAGCAATTTGTTATACTCAAAAAAGATGCGGCGAAACGATTGGATCAATTCCTCACGGCCAACCTGCCGGGATTTACCCGTACGCAAATCCAACAAAGAATAAAATTGGGTGAAATAAAACTGAACGGGGGGCGCGTAAAACCGTCACACGTTTTGAATCTGGGCGATAGCATTTCCGCGGAACTCAAAAAAGAAAATGCCGCTATTGCCGTTATTAAGCCCAACCCCGATATTAAGCTGGATATTGTGTATGAGAACAAAGATATCATGGTCATCAATAAGCCTCCCGGGATGTTGGTTCATCCTACGCAAAAAGAAAGAGAGAATACTCTTGTAAA
>CAYJUS010000011.1:0-16752 GCA_964373435.1 uncultured Candidatus Saccharibacteria bacterium | reverse complement strand
GTATATATGAGCTATTATTCCTATATCACGGACTCTTTCTATTGGGTATTGTCTCAACTCGGTCTACTGTCTACGGTCTACAGTCTACGGCAGCGGTAAAGCTACGGATTGTAGTAGTCTATAGTCTGTAAGCAACTTAACGGGCGAAATGCGCAAATGCGCGGTGTGCCTCTGCCAGGCGGTGGGTGTTATCTCTCTTCTTTACCGCATCTCCCTCGTTGTTTGATGCCGCGATAAATTCTTCCGCAAGTTTTTCCCGCATGGGTTTTCCCTTTTTTGCACGTTCGGCATCTAAAATCCAACGAATTGCAAGATGCGTTTTTCTTTCCCCGCGCACTTCCATTGGAACCTGGTACGTTGCGCCTCCGATGCGACGCGATTTCACTTCCTGGATGGGGCCCACATGGGTAAGCGCTAAATCGAATACCTCAACCGGATCTTTTTTTGTTTTTGTGGAAACCAGTTCAAACGCATCATATAGGACCTCGGCCGCAACGCTCTTTTTCCCGCCCCGCATCAGATGATTTATAAATTTCGAAACCAAAACATTCCCGTACTTAATGTCGGGAGAAATGGGACGATCTACTTTTTTCTTTCTCCGCATAAATTATATTACTGCTGTTTCTTGGCGCCGTATTTGGACCTTTGCTGCTTTCTGCCCTCAACCCCCTGCGTGTCGAGCACCCCACGCACAATGTGATAGCGCACACCCGGCAAATCCTTCACGCGTCCTCCGCGAATGAGCACCACCGAGTGTTCTTGCAGGTTATGCCCCTCGCCGGGAATGTAAGCGGTAACTTCCATTCCATTCGTGAGGCGCACGCGCGCAACCTTTCGTAACGCGGAATTCGGTTTTTTGGGGGTAACGGTGGTTACCTTGACGCAGACTCCCCGTTTAAAAGATGAGTCAAAATAGGAGGGGCGGTTTTTTTCGATATTGAATACAAATTTCAAGGCAGGTGTTTTTGCCTTTTTTTTCATTTTCTTTCGTGAACGCCTTGCTAATTGGTTTATTGTTGGCATGCCGATTTTCTGAATGAAATCTGTTTGCGACGCTAATTTGTTCCTAGCCTAAAAGCCACGGGCCAGGATATAACGGGGTAAATGTAGCAAGAAGAGAAAATGCTGTCAATGCGGGAATCATTGAAGCGAAGCGCCGACCAAAAAAGAATAAAGGGGGGATACAATCGCAAAAACGAGATCAAAGAGGGGGCGTAAAATCTGAGGACCGAAAAATATGAAGAAGAAAATAACTACAACCCAATACCGCGCAAAGAGGAACTGAATCTGCCGTCCCATGTGCGCGAGTTCCCGACGAACCTGATCGGGAAGAAGCACAACGAACACCTTAGAGCCATCAAGCGGAGGAACGGGAAGCAGGTTAAATACTCCCAACAAAAGATTCAAAAAGACGATGGTGCTGAAGGCGACGGAAAGAGGTGGAACGTTTTGAACGAGATATTCCGGCATGAAGCGAAGCGCAAAACCAAATACTACTGCAACAAAAAAGTTCGCGCCGGGTCCCGCAGCCCCTACGATCGCCGAACCATAGGTCTGGTTTCGCAAATTGTAGGGATTGTACGGGACGGGCTTTGCGGCACCCATTGGGAACCCCCACGCAAGAAAGGTAATTAAAGGAAGTATCACAAATCCGAAAAGATCAACGTGTTTTACGGGGTTCAGCGTCAGGCGCCCCATCATTTTTGCCGTAGAGTCTCCCAACATAAGCGCGGCAATCCCATGACAAACTTCATGAATCACCACGGACATGATAAGTACGGCAAAACGTAAAAAGAGTAGTTCCATGCTTGTCAAAATATTGCTAAACTGATAATGTGAAAGGCATTACGGAAATCCACGCGCCACACGCCCATGGCAAGAACCTGCGAAATCTGTGGAAAGGGTTCGATGATGGCGGTAACCCGTAAGTTGTTACGGGGTCATTATAACCCTACCTCCAAGAAAAGAAAATATCCCAATTTACAGTGGGCGCGTTTGTCTTCAGGAAAACGCGTCAAAGCCTGCACAAAGTGCATCAAGGGAATGTACAAAACAAAATAGTTGCGGGGTGTAGTATAATGGTAGTACACAAGGCTGGGGGTCTTGTAGCGGGAGTTCGATTCTCCCCACCCCGACCAACACAAAAAACACCGCACGAAAACGTGCGGTGTTTTTTGTATCTTCAAATTCACCTTCTCGCGTCTTATCTGCCCTACCCCTTCTTTTCCGCTCTGCTTAACTGCTTTTCAAGGTTGTATCGCGCAAGCTGAAGCTCCCGCGTGGTAGATTCCAAGTCGTGAATCAACTTCTTCTCTTGTGTAATGTCAAACGCAAGCATCACTATGCCGACCAGTTCCCCCGCAGGACCCTTGAGGGCGGAAACAGAAAATCGTACGGGGATCTTGTCCCCGTCTTTGGTACGAAGCTGGCTTTCGTGGTGAATAACCCCTCTCTCTCGTGCGAACGCTCGAAGACAGTGTTTCTTGCAATCCTCCCATGCTTCGGGCGCAATAACACGCTCGAGTCCTTCGCCAAAAAGCTCCCTTTCTTCATAGCGTAAAAGGGCGAGAACGGGTTTATTCACGAGCTCTATTTGGTATGAACGATTCAACACAATAAGGGATTCTGACATGCTATCAATCACGGTGGAAAACGCTCCCGCGGGAGAGACCACAAAAAGTTTATATTTCAGAATGGCGTATGTGATGATTGCGCCAAAAATAGTGGTAAAAACGGTTGCGAGGCCCGGAAGGTTAATCCCTAAAAACGGAAAAAGGCCGTCCGTAACCGCGCCCCCCACCAGAGGGATGGAGATACCGAAAAGAATTAGTCCGATCTGCCTTCTTTTGCGCACCTCTTGCGTCTCGAGATAAAATCGGGCGAGAAGAAAGAATGAAATGATAAAAAATCCTACCGCCCAAAGAAAAAATACCAGATAGAAGGGCCCCACGTGGGGAAACCACCCCCAAAATACCTTTTCATAGTTTTTTGCCACAATAAGCTCGGTGTTCCACAAGAAGTATAAAAGCCCGATACCGGGTCCATAGAGAATCAAAAGAGCGAGAATATTTTCAAAAAGCATTCCGCGCTCGATAAAAATAAGAGTAAAGGTAAAAAAGAGCACCCCTAAAAATACGGGGGCTACAACGCCCACCTCCCCCCAAAATACCGCGCCTTCAAGAAACGCGCTCGAGCGCTGCATAACCTCGGTTACTCCCCACACGCTCACAAGAATAAGACATAAGATATAAATTTTACTTGCGACGTCCCGCGAAGACTTCTTCCAAATAAACAGCGCGACGCCCGCGTTAACACATGCCGCAAAAAGAGAGAGCAACGCCCACGGTTGAAACTCGAAAGAAACGATATGAGAAAACGTGGTAGTGAAAGAAAACATGAGTTAATAATTGAAACGAAGCCAAGTCTGACTTGGCAAAGCGCTAGAGGTTTCCTCCCAAGGCGCGCTCGAGACTATGTTTTGTGTCTTTAAGCTGAAAGAGTTTTTCTTCGAGGTTCCGAATAAGTTTTTTTGTGTCGCCAATGTCATACGCGAGAGAAACGATACCCGTAACCTCTCCGCTGGGATTTCGTATGGGAGAGGCGGAAAAATTAACCGAAACCTCTCTCCCCTCTTTTGTCAAAAATTTAAGCTCAAGGTTTCTCACTTGTCTTCCGTCGCCGAGAGGCCCGATTGCTCTTCGAAAAAAGGTGTCCCACACGTTCCCGCCGACCACAATGTGGTCCATCTTCTTTCCCACGAGTTCGCCCGGTTCCTTATACCCCAAAAGGTCAAGCGCGGTACGGTTCACAAATTCGATATAGAGAGAAGTGTTGAAGACAAGCAGGGTTTCCGACATGGTGTTGATAATGCTCGGGATAACAAGCGAGGGGGATACGATGAAAAGCTTGTATCTCACAATGGCAGTGCCCAAAAAAAACGCGAGTGAAAGGGAGGTAAGAGGGAAGATAATCGCTTCAAGCATCACGGAATTGACCCTGAAAAACAGCGGAAGAACTACTTGGCTTAACATCCCAAAAACAAACGATGGGAGAATCGCAAAAAATATCAAGATCGCCTGGTTTTTTTCTTCTTTTATTTTCGCTTTACGATAATAGTCGAGCACCAAAAAGAACGAGAAAAGAAAAAGCGCGCTTAGCCATAGAGAGAAAAGTGAAAAATATTTTCCGGGGGGGCTGTCCCAGCGTGCAACTGTGCGGACGAGCTCATAATTCACGATAACGTTTGTCCGCCATATGAGAAAAAGAATTGCAAGCGAAATACTTGTAAGCGCAAAGAGAAATAAAAAATTCTTTGCCAAACGATCCCGCCGCACAAAGAACAATATAAAAAGGAGAAACACCGGTCCCAGGAAATTCCAACCAATCGCTCCTCCGCGGAGAACGTGTTCTATAATCACGCGAGAAACTGTAAGGGTGTTCACTATCTCGGAAACCGCCCAAATCGCGGTCAATACCAAAAAAAGAATAAATAGCTTGTTGAGGAGACCGTAAGGATTTTTCGCGTAAACGTAGACGGCAAGTCCCACAATAACGCAAAGTGATACCAGCGGCGGAATGGCGTAAATGTTGAAAACAAAGTTGGTCATAGAAGTTTCCTTTTAACTTAATTATACCACACCAATGCCTCTGCTATAACCAAAGCGATTTAGATAAACAAAAGAGGCCCTGGTGCTTTCTTTAGTTATTTCGGTAAAAACTCTAGGTGGGTGTCCTGTCGCTCAGCCAGAATTGGCTTCGCTCTCCAAAACCTTCGGTTTCTGGCGGTCGCCTATGGCGACCTGTTTTTCCACCACGGGAAAACTGCGTTTTCCCGACCCCTTTCCCGCGGACACCCACCAATCTATCTGTGTTGACGCCTTACCTATAACAAAGAGACCTCCTGGTGCTTTCTTTAGTTATTTCGGTAAAAACTCTAGGTGGGTGTCCGCACTGTCCCGCCACGGCGGGACAAAATATAAGACTCCCGAAAAAATGAGTTTGACCCAAAAACTAAGGAAAGACTAACCCAGGAGGCCTCTTTTTTATTGTACCATAAATGGCTTCACGTTTCAATAAACTTCCCGATCTTCTTCTCAAGTTCGTATTTTGAGAGCTGAAGCTCATCTACCGCTCTTTCTAGTTTTCCAATGAGTTTTTTGGTCTCGCTGATGTCGCTTACGACAACCACTGCCCCCGTAAGAATCTCCCCTCTGCTCATGATGGGCGAGGCGGAAAAACTTACCGGAATTACTTTTGCGTCTTTCGTGAGAAACTTGGTCTCAAGGTTTCGTACGGTTTTTCCTGTGGCGAGCACCCGGATGCCGCTCTCTCGAAAGGTCGTTATGTTCCCCGCATCCGAAACAATATGTTCTATGTGTTTCCCTATCAGTTCATTTTCTCCATACCCCAACATCTTCTGGATTGCCTGATTTGCCATGTCAATATAGTAATCCCGATTCAACACCAATAATCCCTCGGTCATGGTATGAAGAATGCTATAAAAAGCGGTTGCGGGACTTACCAAAAAGAGCTTATATCTTATGACCCCATAACTTACGATTATTGCCATCGCTGTCGTAAAGAAGACGGCGGTTTCAATGAACGTTATTTTAAATATGGGAAGGATAGCGTCAGTGGCGGTCCCGATAACAAGGGGGACCAAAAGCCCCGCCATAATAATAAGGGTCTGGCGTTTCTTCACCCGATCTTCGAGCCGCCGGTAATGGCGGAAGAGAAGCGCAAGCGAGCTTACAAAATAAAACTCGAGCCAGACGATGAAAAACCAGAAAAGCCGGCCCGGTTCTTCGTCCCATCCATAATACGTCTCTATTACCTTCGAAGGGTCGTTCAAAATAATAAGTTCGGTGTTCCACGCAAAAAACAAAAACGCGAGGGCCGGCAAAAATATGATTACCGGATACCACGGATATTCAAGGTACCTCTCCCGCCGCGTAAAAATAAGGGTAAACGTAAAGAAAATAGTGGGCATAAACACCCACCCCGGAGGACCGAGTTTCGCCCAAAATTGATTCGCAGCGGGGGTAGCGGAAAGCCGCCCCATGATTTCCGCGACCCCCCAAAGCGCGAGGCACAAAAGAAAAAGCACGAACCAGCGATTCGCAGAATTTTGGGATCCCTGACGCAAGATTAAAACGGCGAGAGTCAAGTTGACTATCACTCCCACCGCTGACGGGATCGCCCAGATATTAAACGTGAAGTCGAAGACTTCCATACCTAAAACATGGTATCTTCCTCTGCTCGCGTGTAATGGAAAATCTCGTCCTCATGAAACCAGAGTTCTTCTTCGTATTGTGCTTCTTCCTTGTTGCCCGACGCGTGAATAAGATTCTTCATGGCACGCTTTCGCTGGTTTGCAAGTATGGGAGAGTCTGTTGAATAATCGCCACGAATAGTTCCGGGCGGCGCAAAGGTTGGGATGGTGCTCCCCACCATCTGACGAACATTGTCTATGGCGTTATGCCCCTCAAGAAGAAGCGCGACAATGGGACCCGACTTTAAAAATTCCACGTTCCATGACTGCACCATTTTTCCAATCTCAAGGGGATCCTTGGTCCCGAGCTCCTCTCCCGCATCTTTTCCGTACTCCTCATACGTCTTGAGGGTTTTCTCTCCCATCCCTCTCAAAAACTCCTCGCGCTCTCGAGGATAATGCTTGCCCCCCATGTCTTCATCAACCCACACCATCTTCATCGCCACAATTTTAAGCCCCATTTTTTCAAAACGGGAAATAACTTCGCCCACGAGCCCGCGCCCGACCGTATCGGGCTTCAAAAGCACCGTGGTTCGCTCTTTGTTTGGATCTTCGTGTATCATATGCTCTTTTATACCATATTCTCCAAGATTCTCAAAAACAATCTCTCATCTGACGAATAAGTCTTCCCCGTTTGATGAGATGGTAATACTCCCGTCTCTGTCGGTCCTAAAAATCTTTACCCCGCGATCTGCTAAATTTTCTAAAACCGCCTGTGTGGGGTGGCCGTACCGGTTGTTTTTACCAACGGAAATTACCGCAAATTCCGGCGTTACGCGCTCAAGCAACAGCTCGCTCGTTGAGGTTTTACTGCCATGATGCGGAGCCTGCATAATATCGGTATCAAGATTCTGCCTGCTCTCGACCAACTCATATTCGGCTTGACGCTCGATGTCGCCCGTGAAAAGAAATGAGTTTTCTTTATAGTCCAGGCGCGATACAACCGAATTATTGTTTGGTTTCTCATAAAATGTTTCTCCCGGATGAAGCACGGAAACAGAGATATATTCCCCTATTCTAATTCGGTCTCCTCTTCTTGCTTGCATATACTTCCCTTCCCTACGCACTTGATCGAGGTATGCGGCGTACACATCAGTTTCTTTAAACCCTCCGGAATCAATCACGAGCTCCACATTATAATTTTTTAACACATCAATAAGCCCGGTAATATGGTCGGCATCCGGTTGAGTTGCGATGACGATATCAATGGTTCTATCATAAAATGGCATTGCTTCTCCCAGTCTTTGGAGTACGGTAGAATCCGGCCCGCCGTCAATAAGGATTTGTCGTCCGCCGGGCGTTTCGATAAAAATTGCGTCCCCCTGCCCTACGTCGAAAAAGGTGACCGTGAGAGGTTCCTCCTGCGACGTCGCCCGCTCCGTGAAAACCGCATACCAGACAAGCGCAAAAACCACAACAAATGCTCCGAAGAAATGGGTTATGAAATTTCGTTTTTGTTTGGACATAGAGATAAAATTTTCTCATATCAAGTCCTGACTGTCATGAGATTCAGGAAGGGTTTGATGTAGCATAAGACGCTACTGGGTCGACATTCGACCTTGAACAAATTTTTTATAGGACCAGAAAAGGACGAGGTAATAGGGTACGGCCCAGAGCCAATGCACGTTTTCGAGCGTTAGGGAAGCCAATGGCACGCCTGCAAAAAAATCTATAACTGAAGTTGTGTATTTCAACACAAGCCAGATGGGCCATGAAATAACCCGGCCAAGAGGTTCGGATATGATTCCTCCAAGTCCCGAAAAAAATCCTCCGATCATAATAAAGGGGATTAAGGGAACAATCAATATATTTGCAGGAAGAGAAACAAGTGAAAGGCGTCCGAACGTGGTAACGAGAATCGGAAGGGTAAGGAGCTGAGCGGAAAGGGTCATCGCAAAAACGCCTCTCAACTGAAATATGTCTGGCAGAAAGGTAAGACGCCCGGAAAACCATTGTGAAAAGAGCGCAATACCCATAACCGCGAGAAACGAAAGTTGAAACCCGACGTCAAAACGCAAAAGCAACGGATTTATGAAAAGCATGATGAGCGCGGCATACAAGATTGCGCGGGGCGCGCTCTTGGGGCGTCCGAGATTTTGTGAAAGAAGCAGTGTTCCGCCCATGACCCCGGCGCGAACGGCTGACGCGGGAGCTCCCACCATAACGATAAACAGTATAAGCACGATGGTTGACGCATAGAACGCGTGATGCCGCCAAAGACCAAGCGAGATGAAAAAGAAAAGAAGAATATTTGAAATAATCGCAATGTGCATACCGGATATAGCCGTAATGTGGCGCGTTCCGGTGACGTTGAGCTTTTCTTTAAGGTCTTCTGACAACTTTCTTTTATCCCCCAAAAGAATCGCTCCTAAAATCTCGCTTTCGGGCGGAGAAATGGTTTTATAAAGAGAGTTTCGAAGACCATCTTTAACATCAAGGATTTTTGTCATTATCATATTTCCGTTTCCTTCAGAAATTGTTTTAATCTCGGGAAACGCTATCACCGAATATATACCGTCTTTTTGAAGGTAGTTTTGGTAGTCGAACCCCTCAAGGTTATCGGTAGGAGTTTTCAGTTCTCCCGTAAGTTCGACTTCGTCGCCATAGCGATATTCGGGATAACGCTTTGCGCTCACTTGAACATTCCCCCGGATGCTCTCGGCTTCGCCTTGCGTAATGATTTCATGGGCCGTAACAACAAGTTGCATGCTCCGCAATCGTACGTCTGGTTCTTTGCTCACAACTCCTCTCACACTAACCGCGCCCCGATCGTTATACCTTGCAAGTTCCGAAACCTCATCAATCTTTTGCTGATGGCGATACGCGCCCAAAACAAAAAGGAGGAGGCAAGCTCCTAAAATTATAAAACGTTTATCTCTCCGAAGAGAAACGATCACTATTAGCCCAAGAATAAAAAAGCCCCAGAGAATCTCGTGGGGAATGCGCGCGAATGAATCAATAAAAATCCCTCCGACAAATGATACGCAAAGAAAAAATAAGACTTTCCCTTTTTGCATTACACACCAGACCTACCAGATAATTCTCTTGTGGTCAAGAAAAGGAACGTGTGGCGCTTAATAATTCCGTCATGGCGGAATTATTAAGCGCTGGTTTCTAAAAAATACGCGCCTGAGACGCGTATTGTTTTGCGACGTTCTTATGAGATAAGCTTTGCGAAGAACCGTTCAAGTTCTTTCTCGGGAACATACCCCGCGAGAATTGCAACCGGCGTTCCGTCTTTAAACCCAACGAGAGTGGGAATTGAACGTATGCCAAAGCGAGAAGCAAGTTCGGGGCTTTCATCAATGTTTACCTTCACCACTTTCGCCTTCCCCGCAAATTTTTTAGCGACAGTTTCAAGAACGGGTGCTAACATTCTGCAGGGACCGCACCAATCCGCATAAAAATCCACGACAACCGGAAGCGCGGAATGCAAGACCTCCTCGCCGAAATCCCGTTCGTTAACCGCCTGTATTTTTGCCATACATACACCTCCACGAAAGAACTGTCTTGAGTATAGCCCGTTTCCAAAAAAAGACAAAGGGAATTTGTTTTACAATCTAAGAAGGTTCCGAAAAAATTATTTCTTTGTCGCAACCACAACCGAAGCCGTATCGCTCAAATCGATCTCACACACCCCTCCCACGCACGCAAGTTCCTTTGCACCCTCGGTATGATCCTCTTTCTCATATATCAGAATTTGGGAAAAATCAATTTTAGGAAGCTTCGCAAGAAACCCTTCGTACTGCTCTTTTGTAATCTCCTCATAGGGCGCAAGTCGATACACATGATCGGTTCGCGGAAGAAATGAGAGGCCGCCGAGGATTTCCCAATTATTGTAAAGCCAGTTTGCTGTCTCCACCCACTCGTCTTCCCCTATGGAAACCGTAACCGAGGGATTGTGTTCCGTGTAGTTTTGTTTTACCGTCTTCCAGTGCTTTAACTGATCGAGCGCAGTAAGATCGTTTCGCACCACAGCCCCCTCGGGCGCTTTCACGGGAAACTCCAACACAAACGTCGAAGCAGAATCTTCCCGCTGTCCCACCTCGGGATGAGAGGGAAACTTTTGATCACGAAGCATTTGAAAAAGGGGGTCGGTTGCGGAAATCCGCACTCTACGGATGTAGTATTTCGCATGGCGCGGATGCATGCCGGATGCCGCATCCACGAGCTGTGAAACCGTGCCTGACGGCTTCACGCACGTAATACAGGTTGAGGGGTTTATCCCGAAGCGTCTTGCGTATTCCCGATTTATCTCGATCGCTCGCGCGCGAAGTTTCCTTAAGGTTTTCGGGTTCTGAGTTGCAGGCGAATCCCATTGTCCCGTTATCGAGACGCCCAAGAGCCGCTCTTCCTCACAGTTCTTTTTCCATTCTCGTGAAATGTAAGGAAAATTGGTAAGGGTAGATTGATACGTTCCCAAGATCGCAGCAATCCGAATTTTTCGCAAAAGAGATTCTTCTGTATCTTCAGGACGCGCGACTACCTCGGTAAGATTGCAGAATTGTTTTGAACGAAGGATAATCTCACCACACGGGTTTGTGCCTGCGGTCTCGGCGTGTTTTGCAAACACTTTCCATCTTCGCTCGGGGAGCTGGGCCTTGAGTCCGCCTCGGTTAAACACACCCCGCTCACCGGATCCGCTTCTGGCAAGCGCCAACCACTCTTCGAGAAATTCCTGCGCGGAGGGTTTTTCATGGTATACCGCCGAGTTGTTCGCAAGAGACCGTTGGGGTTCGGTAAGATAAAATTGTCCTACTTTCGCATTTCTCATCTCTTCGTCGTCCAAATCCGAAAGAGAGATGAGTGCGCTTCTTCGCACGCCCCCCATCACCACCACTTCTCCAATCCTGCAGATTATGTCGTGAACATCTATATTGCGGAGTCTTTTCCCTTGGCGGGAAAAAATTCTTTCGCGTGAAAATTCAAGCAGCCCTCGAAGCGGCTCGGGACCCGAGCTTCTCCCGCCCATTACATGGAGCCGGGAACCCGCAGGACGCAACCTCGAAAAATCGAATGTAATATCTTTCCCGCCGTACCACGCTTTAAGGCCGAATGTAAGCGCATCGCCCCACCCCTCCTTATTGTCTTCAATCGCGTGGGGCCTGAGGAGGGTTCCGCTTTGACGCTTAATGATGGGTAGCTGCTGAGCAGTTTGGCTTTCAACGGAGAACCCCACGCCCGTCCCGCACATCAAAAGATACATGATTTCCGCAAAGTCTTCGATCTTTGAGGGCGCAATGAACGAACAGTTGTAGGCCGAAACGTTCGAGGTTTTTGCCGCCTTCCCCGCGCTCCACATAAGCCGCATTGAGGGCATCACTTCCTGACGAAGGATTGCGGCGCGAACCTCCCCGTACTCTTCTTCGGAAAGTCGCTTCCCGAGATTCTCGCGCATGAACTCAATAAAACGCCCGATTGTCTCGATCCACGTTTCCCGCCTCCCCTCTTCTTCAATCCAACGCGAGTAGCTTCGATAGTAGACAAATTCCGCGAGGGGATTTCGAAAGTGTTTTCTACTCTCTTCTGCCAAATCCCGTACGTGCGGGGGGATCGCTTTTTTTTGCTCACGGATCTCGGAGCGCTTGTTTCGGTAAAGAATGTATCCCTTTGCGGTCTTTGGAAAATCATTAAGAATGAGCACTTCTTCCGCGACGTCCTGAATTTCCTCAATATGCGGAATATGAGTTCCGGGAAAGCGCTTGTTGAGCGTACGCACCACATAGTCCGACATGCGCTCGGCGCTTCGCAAGGGATCGTGGTCTCCCTCTCCGTTTGCTTTCATGGCGCGGTAAATGGCGCTCGTAATTTTTCTCTGGTCAAAATCAACAATACTCCCATCACGTTTTTTCACGTGGGAGAACCTTGGTTTTATTGAAACCGGTGTTCGGGAAGCAAGTTCTTTGAGAACGTTGGGCATTGTTTTGGAATTATAAATTAGGAATTATGAAAACCGGAAACGATCTTTTGCCAATCAAGGATTACTTCATAATTCATAATTCGGCTTGTTAGGAATTCCAACTTATACATTTTGAAATTCCTTGTCAAATCGTGAGTTTTCCACAGTTTTGGTGTCAGTTCTTTCTGACACGAAAACCAATTATATCAGTATATCACAAAAATGGTTTGCAAACAAAAAAGCGAATGTTAGAATTCGCTTTTATTGGGGCTTTCCCATACGCCCAGCACGTCATTCAATTTTTTTACCGTATCGATCACGTTCGTAGGAAGCAGTCCTCGGATAAGGGCGGTATCTGAATTCCGCAAATCCTTAGTATGACCCCCTACAAAATAATAATAATAGTCGTGTTTTTGATCAGATTCTGACTCGAACCCAAAAGATTCTAAACGACGGATGGTATCCATGAGTTGAGGATCTGTCTCATATCGCAACATCACAACCACAAGAGTCATCTTCACCGTCTTCACCTCCTTCCTTGTAAAGAACTAGTCGCTTCCTTTTCTACCCCTTAAAAGATCGCCTCGTGTTCTAAAATCAATAGCGGAAGATTTCTTTTTTCTCACTAAGCCGTGTAGGAACAGGCTTCAAAAAGCGTGCCGGAGGCCGAGCGGCCATGGTGTCGAGCACATAAGTTCGTTATGTGCTCGACGAGCGAGGCCGAGGCCCGAGCGACAATTCTCTGAGAAGGGGCGTTCTGCTTCGCAGAAGCGCCTCGCTTCTGGACGGTGGGAGAATTGATCGCGTCTCTTTTGAAGCCTGTTCCTACACGGCCTTCCTTACCGCATTTTACGTCTTATGAACGCGGGGATGTCGAGGTAGGTGGAACCATCGTCCTCTTCCTTTCTCTCTTCCCTCTTGCTCCGATTCTTCACCTCTTGCCTTTCGGTCTTTGTTTTTACCTCAATCGGCCTCGTATCTCCGCTTTCGGCAACATACGTTTTCCCTCCATTTGTAAATCCGGTTGCGATGACCGTTATCTTTATCTCGTTCTTCTTCACGCGAGGGTCGTGTACCGCGCCAAAAATAATTTTTGCCTCAGGATCAATGTTTTCGGTAATCACTTTTGCCGCCTCGTTCACGTCAGACATCGTAAGGTCTTCCCCTCCACTCACGTTGAAAAGGACCCCGCGCGCGCCTTCCATGGAAATTTCAAGAAGCGGAGAATTAATTGCCATTTTGGCCGCTTCCACCGCCCGCTCCTCTCCCGTTGCGCGTCCAATCCCCATTATCGCGGGACCCGTTTCTTGCATGATCGCTTTCACATCCGCAAAGTCGACGTTCACAATGCCGGGCATCGTGATAAGATCGGAAATTCCCTGCACGGCTTGACGCAAGACGTCGTCAACTATCGCAAACGCGTCAAGAAGAGAAGTATTTTTGTCAATCAAGTGAAGGAGTTTGTCGTTGGGGATTGTGATTACCGCATCTACCCTGTCGCGCAATTGCTCCCACGCTTCTTCCGCAATCCGGCTGCGCTGTACCCCCTCAAACGAAAAAGGTTTTGTGATGACGGCGACCGTAAGCGCCCCCGCGTTTTTCGCGGCTTCCGCGATTACGGGAGAAGCGCCCGATCCGGTTCCGCCGCCCAGTCCACAGGTAATAAATATCATATCTGCATCTTTCATTATCTCCTGGATATCGTCCCGGTTCTCCTCCGCCGCCTGCCGCCCCACTTCCGGGCTCATCCCGGAACCTAAGCCCCGCGTAAGATTCTTCCCGATATGAACTTTTCGCGGCGCTTGAGAATGGTGAAGATCTTGAGCGTCGGTATTTACCGCAACAAAATCGACGCCGTGGATTTTCGACTGAATCATGCGACCGATTGCGGACCCTCCGCTCCCTCCTATGCCCACTACCTTGATGCGGGCGAACGTCTCTACGTCTGGTTTTATTTGAGGCATGTATTCTGCTGACAGCTCATCCTTCAGCGCTAACCGCTAACGGTAAGCGGCGATCGGTAAGCTGTAGTCAATAGTATATGTAACAGTTCATTATATAAAAAGATGGAAAATACTGTCAAGGCAGGAGCGCCTTCAGGGAAGAAACGATTTGAAAAACTTTTTGGCAATCCTTCCAAATCTATCAAACGAGGAGGGTAGAAACGATGATGCGCCCCCCTCCCTCTTCTCAAGGTCGTCCGCCCAAAGAATAAGTCCCAAGACGGTAGAATACGAAGGATCGTCAATGGTATTTACAAATGCCTCGAGACCCAAAGGAAACCCTAATTGCGCGGGAAGCCGCAGTTCGCGCTTCGCGAGATCCACAATGCCGGGAATCTTTGACCCTCCCCCCACCAAGATAACCCCTGCGGGGAGCAAGCGCTCCCGGTCAATGGATTTCAATTCCTTGTTCACAAGGCTTAAGATCTCTACCAAACGCGCCTCGATAATTTCAATTATCTCGCGCCGCGCAACCAGTCCCTCCTCCTCGGGGTCAAGGTGAGAGAAATCAATTATTTCGCGTTTGCTGATTTCTGCAACCGAAGAGGTTCCATGGTGCAGTTTTACTTTTTCTGCAAGGTCGATATTAATTTTAAGGCCGATCGCAATATCATTCGTAATATGGGAAGATCCCACGGGAAAAACATTAGAATGAATAAGGTTTCCCTCCTCAAACACGCTTATGTCGGACGTAGCGCCCCCAATGTCTATAACGAGGGAGCCGAGCTCCCGCTGACGCTTTGAGAGCACCGCACGGGATGCCGCAAGCGAGGAGAGAACAAACCCGCGCAAGGTTATGCCGGCTTCGACAACCAGTTTCTCAAGATTCGCGACAAACGGAGAGGACGCGAGAACAAGCAGGGCGTCCACCTCAAGGCGCACCCCCTTCATGCCTACGACGTCCCTGATCCCCCCCACTCCGTCAAGAACGTATTCTTTGGGAATGACGTGGATAATTTCTTTATTAGGAGCAAGAGATATGGCTTGGGCTTGACCGATAACACGGGAAACGTCTTCACTCGAAACCTCTCCATCCGCGCGAGAGACCGCAACAAGCCCGCGGGAAGACACAATTTCAATATTAACCCCCCCGACACCCACATACGCTTCCCGGATTTTGTACCCCGATGCGCGCTCGGCGGAACTTACGGAAGCGCGAAGCGCTAAAAGCGCGTCTTGAATATCTACGACAAGTCCTTTCCGCACTCCGGACGCGGGAGCGACCCCGATCGCAAGAACCTTGGGAGGCAATCCCTCAAACCCCGTTTCTCCCACCACGGTCCGGATCGTGTAAGAGCCGATGTCGATGCCTACTATGATATTATCTTTTGATTGCATAGATTACACACGAAGTTTCCCTAATATGTTTTTCTCTTGCGCCTCCATCTCCTCGGCCTTGTTGTCCTTCTCGTGGCCGTATCCTGCAAGATGCAACAACCCGTGGACCAACAAAAACGCGAGTTCTCTTTCGAAGCTATGCCCCCTTTTACGGGCCTGTTTTTTTACCCGGGGGACACATATCACCACGTCTCCCAATTCTTCATTATCACCATCCGCTACAAATGACAATACGTCTGTCGCTTTGTTCTTTCCCCGATACTGTTTATTAAGATTTCGCATCTTGTTCTCCCCCACCAAAACCACCGCTACCTCTTTGTCTTTTACGCCCGCAACTTCCGCGGCTTTCCCGACCACCCCCCGCACAAATTTCTCGTCAACGTCTGACTGGGTTAGATTTTGAACATTTATCATGTTTCTACCGAAGGCTTTTTTCTTTTTTCAAAAAATGCGGGGTAGTTACTAATTGCACCCGAATTTACGAATAGTATTTTAACAAACCTTGACTTTTGTTTGTATATTGGTAAAATGGTCGTAGTTCTTTGGAGAAGAGGTGATAAAGAGGTGGACGCTATAGTCGGAATTGTATTTATAGTTTTTGCTGTTGTTTTTTCTGGACTTCTCTTGTTAGAGTGGAATGATTTAACGGGATTAGGGAGATTACGGGGAGGGCTGTATGTTGCTTACGCGGTTCCGTTTTCGCTATCGTTTTTCACACAAGAACCGTGGTTCCTAGCTGTTTCGTCTGTGCCACTAGCCGGATTGATTATATTTTTCTTCTTAGATCTCTTCGGCAAAGTAAAACTACACAAATACGAGAACTCCTAGGGCCAGACCTCACATCAAGTCAGACTTAACGCGTCTGGCTTTTTCTTTTGCTTCTCAATGATCAACATTTAATGTTGATCAGCGTACTTTCTTCTAAGAAGCGAGGGGAGAGGCCTTGAAAAGCTTCGCGCAGGCTGAGCGAGCATGGTGTCGAGCTAAGCTCGACGAGCGAAGCCGAGCGAGAGCGGCAAAATCCTCGCTGGGGATTTTGACCGCGTCTTTTCAAGGCCTCTACTCCTCGCTTCTGCCCAAAAGCTCTCGGACCACCCCCGAAACCATTGCGCCGTCCGCCCTCCCCTTGACCTGCGGCATCAACGCGCCCATCACTTTTCCCATGTCTTGCGGAGAACTCGCCCCTACTTTCTCAATCGCTTCTTTGACAAGTTTTTTCACCTCTTCCTCGGACAACTGTA
>CAYJUS010000010.1:14399-17384 GCA_964373435.1 uncultured Candidatus Saccharibacteria bacterium | reverse complement strand
CCATCCACCCTCTTTCCCTACCCGCCGCTCTTCCGATCTCATAATAACCACGATCGACAAACAAACGGCCGACCCGGTCGGGTGCGAGGAACAGATATTGAGTTTGTTCTTCGAGCTTGGGGCGAACAGCGAGCAGGCAGACTTTCCTGTCGTCTACACCGTGGGGCGTCTCGGCATTGCGAAACTCAAGCTTACCGACGACTCAAAGGATTTATCGCCGCTTCTTGAAACAGTACTTCTCTATGTGCCGTCGGTATCGTCCGAAACGCTTGCCGAAAAACCTCTGCGGCTGCAACCGTTCAATCTCGGGTACGACAACTTTCTGGGGCGTCTTGCGGTTGCGCGCATACACGAAGGCATCGCAAAGCCGGGGGCGGTGTTCATCAAAAAGCCGGGGGGAGACATCCGTTCGGGAAAAATCACCAAAATTTTTACGTTCAGCGGCCTTGAACGCCTTGAGGCGGCCGAGGCGCGCGCGGGCGACATCGCGCTCATTGCGGGTCTTGGCGACATCGACATCGGCGAGACGGTAACGACGGATTCGGCATCCGATCCTTTGCCGGCAATCGTCATCGACGAGCCGACCATCGCCCTCACGTTTCTCGCGAATAACTCGCCGCTGGGCGGCAGGGAAGGAAGATACGTGACCTCGCGCCAGCTCCGGGAGTATCTCGAGAGGGAACTCGAAGTGAACGTCGGGCTGAAGATCGATTTTACCCCGTCCGACAGCTTCCGCGTTTTCGGACGTGGAGAGCTACATATTGCAGTTCTTCTAGAAAACATGCGCCGCGCGGGGTACGAGGTGCAGGTATCACAGCCCCAGGTGATTATCCGGGAGGAAGGGGGAGTGAAGCGCGAACCATTCGAAGAAGTCATCGTTGATACGCCGCATGCGTATCAGGGTACTGTCATCGAACGTCTCGGCGCGCGAGGGTTCGTGCTGAAAGACCTGCATCGCGCGGAAAAAACCGCGCGCATAACGTTCGAGGGGCCCACCAGAGGGCTTCTCGGATACCGTAACCAATTTGTTATAGATACGAAGGGCGAAGGCATCCTCGCTTCTCGCGTTATCGGTTTCCGGCCGCATGCGAGCGAGATACGCAAGTATGCCGCGGGTTCAATGGTCTCTATGGCTTCCGGCAAGGCTCTTGGGTATTCGTTGTGGGGCCTTCAGAAAAGAGGCAGTTTGTATATCGGTCCGGGCACTCAGGTTTATGAAGGGATGGTGATCGGCAACACGTCGAAAGGCGACGAGATGCGCGTAAACCCGACAAAAGGCAAGCAGCTAACCAATATGCGAGCCTCCGGCTCGGATGAAGCGATCGATCTTATGCCGCCCTGGGAGCTTACCGTCGAACGCGGACTTGAAACTATTGCGGAGGATGAGTACCTTGAAATCACGCCTAGCAGCGTGCGTCTTCGCAAGCAATATCTTACAGAGAATGAACGTGTAAAAGCCCGCCGGGAAGGGTAGAAAATAGAAATTTTTTTCAAGATATAGCGAATTGGAAGACCCGATGATTTCTGATAAACTAAATTTATATCTGTGGTCTTATGCGACAGCATAGTCACGAAAATACGGGAACCGGTTTCTACGGACTGGGGATTGCCCCGGCGCTTTTAGAAATTCTGGAAAATCTTCATTTCAAAATTCCTACGCCGATTCAGGAGCGGGCGATACCCGTTGCGATTCAGGGGAAGGATCTGGTAGGGATTGCGCAAACGGGGACCGGGAAAACGCTTGCGTTCGGCGTTCCCATGATCCAGCGCCTCGCCCAAGTGAAGGGGCAAGGGCTTGTTGTGTTACCGACGCGGGAGCTCGCGCTTCAGGTGAACGAAGTGTTAAGCGGGGTCGGTCATGGCGTGGGGCTTAGAACCGCGGTATTGATCGGCGGGGCTCCGCTCGAGCCGCAGGTTCGGGCTCTCTCGAAAAAACCTCATATTATCATTGCGACCCCGGGGCGGCTGATAGATCACTTGAATCAAAAAAATATTCGTCTTGATAGCGTTCGCGTTGTCGTTCTCGACGAAGCCGATCGGATGTTCGATATGGGATTTTTTCCTCAGATCCAGAAAATTCTTCATGTCCTGCCTCGCGATCGCCAAACCATGCTTTTTTCTGCCACCATGCCGTCTGAAATCATGATGATAGCAGCCGTCCATATGAAGCTTCCGGTCAGGATGGAAATCGCCCCCACAGGTACAACGGTTGAACAGGTAACGCAAGAGCTCTTCATCGTCCAAGGAAATCGCAAGATAGGACTACTTGGAACGTTGCTCGAAAAGCATCAGGGTCCTACCCTTGTGTTCACAAGAACAAAGTACGGCGCGAAGAAGGTCATGCAAAAAATCAGGGCTCTCGGTATTAGTGCTGCCGAACTTCATTCGAATCGGTCGCTCGGCCAGCGCCGGGAAGCGCTCGACGGATTCAAGTCGGGAAAGTATCGGGTGCTGGTTGCAACAGACATTGCTTCGCGGGGGATTGACGTCATAGGGATCGAGTTAGTTCTCAATTATGATTTGCCTTCAACCTCGAATGACTATGTGCACCGGATCGGCCGTACGGCTCGCGCCGGGGCAGGAGGGCATGCCATCAGCTTCGCTATGCCTGATCAGGGAAAAGAGGTTCGAGCAATCGAACGTCTCATCCGTAAAATCCTCCCCGTGTCAAAACTCCCCGATCTTCCTCCGCTTCCCGTTTCAGAATTTACCAAGCCATCGCACTCCAAGCCCCATTCAATGACAAGAGGCCCGCGTCGTGATTCCGGAAATTCTCCAAGTCACGGATACAGACATCGTCGTTTCGGTTAAACCGTTCCTAGCGCCGTTTCGTTACCCGAAACGTCAGACCTTTCGAAGCTTCGACTGAGTTCGGCCTAAGCCCTCTGGATAGGGTATCAAGTTTATCCAATTTGCGGCTTGTCCTGAGCGACTTGTCTTGAGCGTAGTCGAAAGGAGTCGAAGGATTTATCCTGAGCGCAGTCG
>CAYJUS010000010.1:4614-14389 GCA_964373435.1 uncultured Candidatus Saccharibacteria bacterium | reverse complement strand
ATCGTCAACTCTACGGACGGGTTCGCGACAACGGTCCCGGGGAGAAACACGAAATATAAGTTGCATTTATGGAACAATGGTGCTACGATACATATATGAGTAAAAAACAACAATTTTTAGAGGAGCATAACAGACTTTCACCCCCAAGCTTACAGGTAACAACCGAAATTCTTTCACGCTTCAAAATAGAGAAGCGGGTTCTTTTTAAGAATACTGATTGGTCTATAGAAAAGCTAAGGAGACCCCTTATCTTTTGGCTGACCTCTTTTTCCCTTGAGGGAAGGAAAAACATGGAATAAATTATCATGAATGACAGATTTTTTTCTACTGAAAGGTTATGGTTTCGTCTCGGCCAGCGAGGCGATTTTTTATATTACGCCACAACTTTTCCCAATGTCATGGCGGCCCCGGATTTAAAAGTTGCTTTTTAATGTTCAATGTATGTTAAAATAGACTTAGCTCATATGAGGATTTTTGGGTTGCTTAGTCTAATAATCGGAATTGCAATCACGGGATTTTTGGCATACCGTATGTATTTTGGTGTGGGGGAGGAAGGAAGCGGCGCGCCGGGGCTTCTTGAGACAAAAAATCAAGCGGTACGCGACTTGGCGGTTGCGAAAGCAAAAGAGACATATCAGAGACAGAGAGGAGAAGGCGTTGATTTTTCGAGCGGGCCGTGTCTTACGAATAATCTTATGCCTGATTGGGTGGCAGACATCGCTCATGATCCCCGCGAACCCATTGACGATTTGCCGGAGAACCAATGTTCGGCGTTTCGCGAAGGAGAAGCCCGCCATTTTGTGGAACTGGATCCCGACGGGGATGTAATACAAGCAGATTAAGTAGCATCCTCCACCATGACAATCATGGGCGAATAATAGATTAACGGTAAGCGTTGTGGTACAATAATCATAGCGGCGGATAATTCGTCCGTTATCCTCTCATGCCGGATAACACAAAGGATGTAACAATTCATTTAATGCCCGCATTGCCCCAACACCGGGCGTTGCTTGGCGCCGTGCTTTCAGTTGCGGTGCTGTTTCTTGCAATTCTCTCCGTTTCGGAGTTTTACAGTATTCAGAACAAAATTAAAGAGGGGCGTTACATTGGGCAGTCTCTTGAATCAAAAAATACGATTACCGTAAGCGGCGAAGGAAGATATGCGGCTCCTCCCGACATTGTCGTTCTCAATGTTTCCGTGACTACCGAAAAAGCCATTGTGGGGGAAGCGCAAAAAGAGAATACCAGAAAAATGAATGCGGTGATCGAATTTCTTAAGCGCCTTGGCATTGCCGAAAAAGATTTGAAAACGATTAATTACACAATTTATCCTTTGTACGATTATCCCGATGGCAGGCAAGTGTTTCGGGGGTATCAAGTGAGTCAGACAGCTGAGATGAAAATCCGCGATCTCGACAAGGTCGGAGAAACGCTTGAAGGCGTGACAAGACAGGGGGCAAACCAAGTGGGCTCTCTCAGTTTCACTTTTGATGACCCGGAAGCTCCCCGGAAGGAAGCGCGAAAACTTGCGATTGCACATGCAAAGGAAAAAGCAGAAATTCTTGCCATCGACCTTGGCGTAGATCTGGTTCGTATCGTAAGTTTTAGCGAGGACGGAGGCGGCGTCGTTCCCCCTATCTTTTTTGATTCAGCAAAAGGAATAGGAGGGGGAGGAGAGTCGCCGCGTATCGAACCCGGTGAAAATGAAACTGCGGTAACCGTCCACATTACCTACGAGATTAATTAGGGACGGTAAAAATTTACAGAGGCAAAAACATCAACACGAAAAAATGGCGTGGGAAGCATAGCGCCGTTTTTTATTGATGTGAGCGTATATGTATGTTAAGATGAGGTGTTACGTATTCATCCATGGAACCGCTTGCATCCAAAATACGGCCAAAAACGCTTAAAGAATTTTTCGGGCAGGAACATTTGGTGGGACGCGGAAAGCCGCTCGCAATTGCAATCCGCGAAAAGCAGCTCTTCTCGTTTATTCTTTGGGGGCCGCCGGGAGTGGGGAAGACCACGCTTGCAAAGATTTACGCGAACGCGCTTCATGCGCGTTTCTACGAACTGTCTGCGGTTTCCGCGGGGAAAGACGACATCAAGAAAATCGTTTCCCAAGATACGGGCGAGCGCTCCAAAGCGCTCTTTTTGGACGAGATTCATCGTTTTAATAAGGCCCAGCAAGATTTTCTTTTGCCGTTTGTCGAACGGGGAGAGCTTACCCTGATTGGCGCAACTACCGAAAACCCTAGTTTCGAGATAATTGCGCCGCTCCTTTCACGCTGTCGAGTATTTGTCATGAACGAGCTTTCAGAAAAAGATATGGGGGAAATTATTGACCGTACCGGTTTTACAATAGGGAAAGATGCGAAGGAATGGCTCGTCCGCATGGCGAATGGAGATGCGCGTCAAGCCATTACGATGCTTGAAAACGCGCACCGCCTCTACGGTAAAATCACGCTCAAGACCCTTACGGATACTCTCCAGTCAAAATTTCTCCGTTATGATAAAAAGGGAGAAGAACACTATAATACGATTAGCGCCTTTATAAAAAGCATGCGGGCAAGCCAAGTGGACGGCGCACTCTACTATCTTGCGCGGATGATTAATGCGGGGGAAGACCCGAAGTTTATTGCGCGGCGCATGGTGGTATTCGCGAGCGAAGACGTGGGACTCGCGCATCCCACCGCGCTTGTGGTTGCAAACGAGGTGTTTCGCGCGGTTGAGATAATCGGCCTTCCCGAATGCGCAATTAATCTTGCGCATGGCGTCGCGTATTTATGCGAGTGCAGAAAAGACCGAAGCGCATATGATGCGCTGGGGCGCGCAATGGAGGATGTGAAACAACACGGAAATCTTCCTATTCCTTTAAAAATACGAAACGCTTCCACACGTCTTATGAAGGATTTAGGATATGGCGCGGGATACGAGAAATACACCAAAGAGAATTTGCTTCCCGAAAAACTGAAAGGGAAAACCTACTTCTATAAAAAGAAAGCGAAGTAGCTATTGACAGGGAGGACATAGTTTGCTAAGATACCCATGAGTAAGGTCGATTCCCGTTAGGGACCCCGTGTGTTCTCGGTATGGGAACATATATCGGTCTCAAGCGGCCTTTATTATTAACCAAAAGCTAGTAATAATATTCAATTAGATAGTAGATAGTTTATCCGTCTATTGAACGTTATTATTCCCCAATATCGTGGAGAACCAAACCATGGGAGGGGGCTTTGATCGGAAGATGTATTCCGCAACGTGTGCAGAGTGTTCGGCAAAAACGGAAGTTCCGTTTCAGCCGGATCCCGATCGCCCTGTCTACTGCAGGGACTGCTACCAAAAGAGACGTCCCCCCCGACGAGATTATTCTCGATAAAGTCACTAAACCAAAAACCGGTTTCACGACCGGTTTTTGGTTTAGTGGAAAAGGTTGCATTGTGATCATTGTTTTTCTTTCCGCGGGATGGTACGATACCAAGAGAAAGGTCGCAAAACGAGAGGAAACAACTTTTTTGCATTATGCAATTGAATAAAAATTTCATTTTTGTGGGTGCGTTCGTCTTGGTGGTGGCGCTCGTCGCAATCGCAGTTTTTCTTGCAAAACCCCGGACCGAACCTTCCGCCTCTCCCGAGTCTTCTTTTCCCGCGTCGGGGTCCCCGGCATCTCCCGAAGGAATAGCCACCCAAAGAGAAAAGTCAGCACTTATTTCTTTGAGCGAGCAAAATGGTTCAGGAGAAAACGGGATTGCGTTCATGCTTGAGTCGGGTGATGGAAACGTGCAGGTGGATCTTAGTGTAAGCGGTGCGCCTCAGGGCGTGACTGCTCAACCCGCACATATTCACCTTGGTTCTTGCGCGAATCTCGGAGCGGTGAAATACCCGCTTACCGCTGTCACCGCAGATTCTTCAAGCACTGTTCTTGAGGTTTCGTTCGACAAGTTGATGTCGGAGCTCCCGCTCGCAATCAATGTCCATAAATCTGCAACTGAGGCAGGGGTGTATGTGGCATGCGGAGACATTTTTTCCGTAACACCCTAGAACCGATCGTGCTCTACGAGATTAAAAATTCCCCTTGCGTTTCTGCGAGGGGAATTTTATTTGGCTTTGTCCTATTTGATCAGATGTTTTTTTGTTTCGTCCCGGTGCTTTTCAAGGTAGGGTATGAAGGGGGTGCCACCCGTGCCGACCGAAGTGGGGTTGGCGCGGGATCGCTCCGCCTGCTTGTTGATATAGGCGCGCGCATGGTCGAGATGCTTTGCGCGAAACTTTTCCACCCATTCGATACAGTCGTTGTAGGCGTCCCTAAGCAATGAACTTGCCTTCGTGCGGTTCATCACGTAACTTCGAATGTGCGGGCCTTGTTCGATCGCTTCTAATAATTTTCTGTGTTTCGGGGGCATATACGTGCGCATTTCTTTGAGATATACGCGGAGGGCGTCGTTTTCATGTTCGATTCCGAGCGCCGCATCGAGCACGGGTATTACCGTACTTTGTGCTCCGGTTTCAACGCTAAATTTCTGCGGTCTTCCCCTGAATCGTTTTACTTCTTCGTATATCACTCCATCGGGGAGCGCGGGGTTATTTTTCCAGCCATGAATGTAGGGGCGCACGCGGTTGTAATAAATATAGGGGTCACAGTGTTCGGGCATGCGCGAGAGTGTGGCGTAGATATCTTTTGATCGTGAAGAGATCGCCGTAAGACATTTTACCATATCCGCGAGGCTGTCCGTTCGTGAAGCGTGTTGGGATTTGAGAGTGGCAGAGAGGATAATGCCGGCTTTTGCTTCAATCTCGATATGGGGAAGGATAAACCATTCTTCGTCAAGCCCGCCAAGGAAGTTTTGGATAAGTGCGATGTTTCCAAGAGCGATGGGCCCCTTAGGGTTAATCCGCCGCCAGTTGTTAAGCGCGTAGGACGCATAGGAGAGTACCGGGGGACGTCCGAGTTTCTTTGCAATCTGCGACCACGGGACTGCAATTCCCGTAGGAATACGGTCAATCGGGGCTTCACCGGGCGCTCCCCACACCCATGCATGGCCCAAAAAAGAGAGCGTGCGCATTGCGGCTTCTGCCATTCGAGTATCCATCCTGCGGCTTATGTCGTCGTCACACCACCCACGGGCGACATAGTCGCGAGAAAGCTTGTCTAAAGCGTGTCGCACGGTTTCTGCGGCAAGTTCTTTGGGAAGGTTTTCCGCGGTTTCGTCCCACCGTTCAAACCAAATGTTTTTTATTCCGGTCTTTCCATCCGTAATTCGTACCAGGGGATCGGGATCGGGTAAAAATCCGCGTTCAAGAGAAACGTCAAAATCAGCTAATTTCAGAACATAATTGTTTTTTGCCATTTCGTTACGCCTCCCACGAGAGAGTGTCAATGAGCTATGGTAAAACATATCACTTTTTTTGGAATAGGGCAACCCGGTGCTACAACTTCGAAATAAAGCGGCTCGCTAGTTTCCGTCTCGTACCGTCCCAGTAAATCTGTCTTCTTTTCATCGTTGGTATAGCCGAGGTTATCAAATGGGCTGGTGTATTCGAAGTTGTAGCACCGGGCAATATATGATTGACATTCCACGGTCTTTTGGGGTATAATAACTTGTTCTTTGCGAATAGAAGTAGAAACATGATCAAAGTGGATAAGGAGGATCAAGTGCTCGGAATTCTTAAGGCGATTAAGACGACTATTTCTACCGCGCGGCGAAAACCGGTTACGGTCGAGTACCCTCAGGAAGTACGAAAACTGCCGGCACGAAACAGAGGGCTCCCGCTTTTAGTATGGGATCATGAGCATAATGAGCCTGTCTGTATTGGATGTCAGCAGTGTGCGAACGAGTGTCCGGTAGATTGCATTACCGTCGCGGGCCCCGTAGAAAATCCGAGGTATCGGCCCAAAGATCACGACGAGGAAACATGTAGAGCTGCAAACAATGGAAGATGTATCCACGTGAGTCCCCGGCGTACGCTTCCCGCAGAGTCCCTTAAAGACTCCATGCGATTTTTGATTGATGAAGACCGCTGTATGCGCTGCGGAATTTGCGAAGAGGTGTGCCCCACCGATCAGGAGCGATACGGAAACCAAAAGGCAATTGTTCTTGGGACAGGCCACGTTTCTGTTCAAAGTTCCGTATATGACAGGCGTAATAACGTGCTCGATCTTGACGGTCTCACCCACCATTCCCGTGTTCTCAAAATAGAGTTGAATGCCGTAATGGGAAAGAAAGCGCCCAAAGAAGGAATTCTTGTAAATTCACCCGATGCCATGGGTGTGCGGCTTAGTGAACCTCCATCAACACTGCCCTCGAGAAAATCTCTTCCGAGAAGCACGAGACTTAAGATCCTCGTATTGAAGCTCTATGCTCCCTTTTGGCTCCTTAAGAAAAAATTTTCACGCAGAGGTGGCAGAAAATGAAAAAAGCAGTAATTCTTGGCGGATCATCCGGCTTGGGACTCGAGCTTACAAGAGAAGCCATGGCGCGGGGAATAACGCCGATTGTTCTCGGGCGAAATCCTCCAAACATTCCCGTCTACCGTGACGATGTTTCCTACTATGTAAATCTTGCAGACTCCATTTCTGTTGGAGGATGCGCGGCGCGCGTGGGTCTCTGGTGGGACGAGGAAACCCGATATTTTATCTGGAATGCGGGAGTTCTTGAGGTGCGTCCTTTGAACGAAATAAAAAATCCGCAGGAGCTTATGAACGTAAACTACGTGTCCCCCGTGCGGATTATCCGGAGTCTTGTGGCGTTCGTGAAAATGATACACGTCCCCCTGCATCTTGTCGTCGTCTCCTCCACCTCATCGTGGAAAGCGAGGAAGTATCAGGCGGATTATTGCGGGACCAAAGCCGCGCAAGCCCATTTCTCTCGCGCGCTTGCCATCGAATTTCGAGATGATATACCCGGCTCAAAAGTGACGTTGGTAAAACCCGCAGGAATGAATACCGGACTTTTTGACGAAGCTGAAGGATTTGATACCGCGCAATTTATGAACCCCAAAGACGCCGCCCAAGTTATCTGGGACGAAGCATTACGTCAAAGAAAATTCTTTCAAGAATTTCAGATTGACCGGAGCGGCGGAAAGCCGGTTCTCGTACGTCGAAACTTTGCGTCAATTATTTTCGAATGATGAGCGCATTAAAAGTCGGTTAAAACCGGCTTTTTCATTGGAAGTATTGACTTTCTGAAATAACTGGAATACCATAAAAACGCTTGAAACGTTCTTTGAGAAGGAGGTGGCAGGATGCCCGGCGCATCTCCTGTGGCCATCGATCTTCGGTGTCGAGAGTGCAGAAGGCGGCTTATCATTCGTGGCAAGTTGAAATGCTTGCGGTGCGGGCAAGAGGTTCCGGCGACCCTGGGAGAGAAAATCATTTTCTGTCCCACTTGTTCGAGTCCGCGCATGATTCTTGCAAAAAATGATGAGGCGTTCTGCCCCAAGAAAGATTGTCGAGAAAGGACGAAAATGACGATAACGAGCGAAGTGAAGCCTGCGATTCGAGACATCATTAAGGCGTGGATTCGCGAGAGTAACGACAGCGGGCTTCCTGAGGGAAGCTACTGGCGCAGCAGCGGTTTTATGGGGAAGATAGACTTTTCAGATTTTATGGACATTGTTCTTTATCGGATTAGTTTAGATCCAGACATGGAAAGAATTACGCTGATTAAGACATACGATTTCTGGGGTCTTATTGAAGAAACGTGGAAAGAATGGCGTAAATGCCTTGAGAAGGCGTGGGGATATCGCAAGACCAAGGGGCCCAGCGTTCAATACGTGGGTAAGAGAGTTCCTGCGTTCTGGGATCTTGATTCTGCATGGGCTAGTGGTTCTGGCCCACTTGGCGGGACCATGGGGGCGGCAGAGAGCTATGCGTTTCTTCATCCCGGATTTACCCACCACACCTATCTTCTTGAATTTTTTCGGTATCCGGAAACGCTTCGTGATAAAGGGGAATACGGTAATTGGCCGCGTTATAAGCTCTACCGCATTGAACAACAAATCTTCCCTAAATTCCGTCGCAAGAAGCATCAAAAGAAGCTTGATATCATCCTCGATTTCGCAGAAGAGATATGCGTGAAGCTTCGCGAACGAGCGAAGAAAACCAAATAACGTTTAAAGCCGAGACTAGTTCTCGGCTTTTTCTTTATACTACATACACGCGGAAGAATAGTTATGGTATACTGATTCAATAGTCATAATATACGCCTCTAGAGAATTCCTTTCGTGCTCGACGAGTAAGAAGATTCTCCGATTGCGTAAAAAAATCTCAATGGAAATTTTATTTCTCGTAGGTCGAGTACTATTCGGAGGGTATTTCCTTATGAATGGGGCGAATCATTTTTTAAAAAATGCCATGCTCGCCGGGTACGCTACTTCAAAAGGAGTTCCTTTTGCGCGTGTGGCGGTATATGGAACAGGTCTTATGTTATTAGGCGGAGGGTTGGGGATATTCCTTGGTCTTTATGTTCAATGGGCGGTTCTGCTTCTCGTGGTTTTTCTCGTGGTTGTCTCGTTTAAGATCCATAACTTCTGGGTAGTTGCCGATCCGAACATGAAGATGATGGATATGACACATTTCCTCAAAAACATGGCGCTTGCGGGAGCCGCATTGATGCTCCTTGCGATTCCCGAGCCGTGGTATCTTAGCGTGTCGCTTTAGTACGCGCGAATTAGCGCAGACATAATTTTGAAACACCGCCGAGTCAGACTCGGCGGTGTTTGATTTTTCTCTCGCAATAGAGATATAATACAAAGCACGTTCTTTACAAAGGAGGAGTACCAGTGACCAACCTAAGAACTCCCGGGCCTACGGCCTGTCCACCACAAGTGCTTGATGCAATGTCTCGTCAGATGATTAACCACCGCGGCAAACACTTCAGCGCGCTTATCAACCGCATAACCCCGAAACTTAAAAAGGCGTTTAAGACGAAAAACGATGTCTTTATTCTGACTTCTTCCGGAACGGGCGCTATGGAAGCCGCGGTCGTAAACTTTCTTTCTCCCAGAGACAAGGTTCTTGCGTTTTCCATCGGCGCGTTCGGAGACCGGTTCGCGGATATCGCAGAGGTCTATGGAGCAAACGTCGTGCGGATTCGAAACCCTTGGGGGACCAACGTAAGTCCAGGACAAATACTTTTTTATCTCTCGGAAAACCCCGACACAAAGGCGGTTCTTATCACCCACAACGAGACCTCAACCGGCGTTATGAATGATCTTGAAGCGTGCGCCTCTGCTGTAAAGAAATTCGACAAGCTACTCATAGTGGACGCGGTAAGCAGTCTTTCCGCGATTCCGGTTGAAACAGACAGGTGGGGGTTGGATGTCGTGATAAGCGGCTCGCAGAAAGGGTGGATGGTTCCGCCGGGACTCGCATTTATTTCCGTGAGCAAGAAAGCGTGGGCGGCGCATAGTGACGCAAAAATGCCGCGGTTTTACTTTGATATATCAAAAGCAAAGGCATCGTTAGAAAAATCCCAAACTCCTTCAACGCCAAATATCTCTGTATTCTTTGCGCTTGACGTTGCGCTCGACATGATTTTTCAAGAGGGGCTCCATAACGTTTTTTCCCGCCACAAAAGGATGGCAAAGCGCCTTCGGAAAGGGCTAAAAGAACTTGAGATGGAGCTTTTTGCAAAACCCGGATTTGAATCCGATACGGTAACCGCGGTAAAAGTCCCCGAGGGAATTGATGGCAGGGAATTTCGACGAAACTTGGAGGACGAATACTACGACTTAGACGACTGCGGCCAAGGCCCGCTAACAGGAAAAAACATCC
>CAYJUS010000010.1:0-4604 GCA_964373435.1 uncultured Candidatus Saccharibacteria bacterium | reverse complement strand
CCAAGTTCGCGCTGTTCGCATTCGGCGCGGCGGCCATCTTCGCCGTGCTCAAGATAGCCTTCGGAGCCTGGTCCAGGTATGACTTAAAACATCGTTCATCACGAATACGACGTGGTTGTCGCCGGCGGCCAAGGCCCGCTTTCCGGAAAAATCATCCGTATTGGGCATCTCGGTCTTGTAACTAAAGATGATATGGACGGCGTTTTGGAGGCGCTCGCCTCCACGCTCAAAAACATAAAGTCGGCATAACCCGCCGACTTTTTTGTTCAAGCTATGGAACATAATTGACAGATTATTCGTCGTCGTATATACTATAAAGTTCAACAATTGTTCATTCAAAAGGAGCGTCCCGAATGGCAAAAGACGTTAATGGCGGAGCCAAAGATTCTTCTCGGCAAACGCTTATTAAGCAAAACCCGCGAGACGAAGTGCTTACGCTGATTCATACGGTCAAGGAAGAGGAGAAGCAAAGAAAGTCCCTTTTACCGGCGGCGAAAGCATCGGCGAAAAAAAGAGAAGCGGCGAGGATGGCAGGGGATTTCACAGGAACGTTTTATCATCTTTGTGACGACTACTTTGGGTTGGTACGTAGCAGGGTCGACGCGCTTACCGACGCGGCGTTAAAAGAGCTTGAGAAACTTATCGCGCGCCGGGCGCTCTCTCGATCCCTTCCGTATCGGTGTCTCGCGTATACGCCGGTGGTGGGGTGGTCCTGGTATGGTTTGAACTCCCTTGTGAAGGCAGAAGAAAAAAGCCGTGGCCTTGATCACGATCCGAAACCGGGGAAGAGCTGGAGTTATCGGTATCTTCGCGGCAGACTCCGGTCGTTTTACGGCGAGAACTGGTTTTTGGAGACGATGGGGAGGACGAGATGAAAAACACGTTATCTACCGAGGAGGACAATATGCTGCAAGGTGAAACCCGCGCACAAGAGCCGCGCGAAAATTTGGTGAAACAGAATCTTCAGGATGAAGTCATCTGCCGTATGGACGAGATTTCAAGAATGAATCTCGAAGCGGAAAAAGAACGGTGGGAAGCGGAGAAAAAAGTACGAGATGTAAGGAAAAAACAACAGAAAAAAGAACAAACGGCGCGGAGGAGAGCGAGAGCGCTCGAAAAAACCGCAAAGAATTTTATCTATTTTTGTCAGGAAAGCCTTAAGCTTAAAAAGGAAGATCTCGGAGAGTTTGTCATAAGCGGAAACGAGAAATTTGCGACGTTTATGAATGTTGTAAACAAGCGCGCAAAGCGGCAAACTATGAGGGACAAACTTTTCTCGTTTGGGGTTTTGCCCCTTATCCCTGTTATGGGATGGGTTGGGCTTACCCTCACTCTTCCTTTTGTTCATGTAAAACCCGGGCCCGGGCGCGGCTGGAACTACACGTTTCACTTGAGGAGATTGCGGAAGCTCTATGGTAGGGTTTCACCTAATGCGGCATTGCAAAAGGCGATCCAGAAAGAATTAAAAACGAGGAGATGAGAGAAAACGGAAACTTCGTTGTGGTGCCTGGTGTTTGATCCTGATTTAAATACAATACAGAAAAGAAAGGAGGAAAGAATTGGGTGGTAAAAATAGAGACGATAAGGGCGACCACTACATGAAGGGAACCGGTCGGTATATTCTTGCCATTGCGCTGGTTGTGGTCGTAACGCTCGCGATTATTTTTTGGGGGGAGTCACGGCGTAATTCTTCGGATGGTTCTCCCGTGGTTTCTACTCCTTCTCCCGTTGCTTCTCCGAGGGTCGAACCAACACCCGCACCAACCGTCGAACCAACACCCGCACCAACCCCCGGTTCCGGTTTTGTTGCAGAAATTACCGCGATCCCCAATTTGAGATTTGACAAGAAAGAGATCACGGTGCCGGTGGGAGAGGAAGTTACACTCCGCTTCATCAACAAGGACGGAAGAATCTACCATAACATAGCGGTTTATCGGGATAAGAGCGCGAAAGAGAAAATTGCCGTTGGGAAAATCTGTGCCGCGCCGTGCGAAAACACGATTTCCTTCATCCTGTCTCAAGCGAGTCAATACTTTTTCCGGTGCGACGTGCATCCTCAGCAAATGACAGGGACCTTGATCGGTAAATAGGCCCCACGGAAAATTAGTTTCATGAATCAAGTCGGGTTTTCACCCGACTTTTCCTTTAGTCAACATGCAGCGATCGTAGCATATTGACTAAGAGGAGAGCAGACTTTTCCTTTCATGATTATCCCTCTGCATTACCCTTCTGCGGGCTTGACAGATCGTGTCGT
Organism: uncultured Candidatus Saccharibacteria bacterium; assembly: GCA_964373435.1. GTDB lineage: Bacteria > Patescibacteriota > Minisyncoccia > JAHCSD01 > JAHCSD01 > CAYJUS01. The sequence goes on along the minus strand of CAYJUS010000010.1, from coordinate 2,350 downwards.
TATGCTATAATAACCTGTTACTGTCGTTGTCCCGTCAAGCGGGATGCGTGACCGGTAAATCTGGTTGGCGATGGTGGCAAGCGGTTCGTTCCAAACCTATTTTTGAGAAAGGTGTACACATGTCGCAAGAAAAGGTTAGTCTTGATCAGGCATTTGATTTTTTCAAGCAATTGGCAGTTGAAGGAGTGCGTCCCGAGCACATTGATCGGGTTCAAAAAAATAAGACACTTCGTAAGCAAGTCGCCGAGTTAATTATTAATGGAAAAATTGCCAAAGTGGTCTTCCCCGTCTGGAAGACCATCAAGCTCGGCACGGGTCTTAAGTCCGCGGATGAGTTTCGCGGTGCGCTCGAGTCAAACGGTTTCCGAATCGGTGACTTGGCGAACGACATCCTTGGAAGACCCGCCTTCATAGCGGCAACCAAGGAAATTGAGGTGGACCTGTACGTCCTGACCGCGGCGGAGCTCACGGGCAAGTCAAAAGGTGGAACTACTGTCGAGATTTTTGCCGGTGCCGCTCGGCTCGGTTTCCAGATGTGTCCTGCCGAGGTTGGGCCACAACTCCGTCTGCAGTATAAGGACCAGCCGGAGAGAGAACAGCTTTTCATCGGGATGGAGTCCGTTGCCGACTCGTTTCGCTACCTCCATGTGTTCCTCGTTGAGCACGACGACAGCAGCCTCTGGCTTAGCGGCGACGGTGGCGACCCTGGCACTTTCTGGGACGGCCACGACCGTTGGGTGTTCCTTCGTCGCCCCAGCACCAGAGCATAGCTCGGTGCGGGGCAGGCAAGTAGTTCGACAGGCTCACTATAAATAGTCCTTATCCTTCGACAAGCTCAGGATAACCCTGAGCGATTTATCCTGAGGTACTCGAAGGAAGTCGAATGGTTTGACCTTGTTCCTTTGGTCTCTGACCTTGGGAACTTGGTCCTTGAATCAAAAAACCCATGTTCACTTAAGCGAACATGGGTTTTCATTTTGATGGAAGTGGTTATGTGGTAATATGAAGATAATAAAACACATGAGAAAGATTATCTGGATAGTGGTAAATTGTAATAGCGTCGGGGAGGCAGACAGGATCGGAAAAGCGGTTTTGAAAGAGCGGTTTGCCGCATGTTACGATATTGTCCCCCGGGAGAAAGCCGCGTATTTTTGGCCACCCACAAAGTGGGCGAGCCTCGCCCAGAGGGGCGGGCCGCCTCGTGAGCTTCGTTCCGACAGAAGTCGGGGCGAGCCGCCCAGACCAAAGAATGTTGAAACTGCGAAAGGAGCAATGCTAATTTTGAATGCTCTGCCGAAACATGCTCGAGCAATATCAGGGCTCGTGAAAAAACTTCACAGTGACACCGTGCCGTTTGTAGGACTGATACCAGTTGATATTTTGAATAAAGAATATTATGATTGGATGAAGAATGAAACACGTTAATGGTTGGAGGTCCGACCCCCCAAATATTTCGGAGGTCGGACCTCTCGAAATCGAAGCCGAAAGGGAGGAGGAATAATATGCCCGACCATAAAAGTCCAAGATTAACCGTCGATGGGCTACTTATTGAGAACGGAAAGATTTTGCTGGTCAAGAGAAACATTGATCCTTTCAAGGGAGATTGGGTCATTCCGGGAGGACACGTAGAGTTCGGAGAAACCGTAGAGGACGCGCTCGTTCGCGAGATGAAAGAAGAGCTTGGAATTTCCGTACGGATTAAGAAGCTCGTCGGCGTCTATTCCGGCCCAAAGCGCGACCCGCGTGGGCATACCGTTACTATCGCCTACTTAATTGAACGCGAAAGCGGTGATATTACCATTGACCATGAAGCGTCAGAGTTTAAGTTCTTTTCCCTTCGTCGTCTTCCTCTGAATATCGGCTTTGACCATCGAAACATAATTAATGATGCAAGAGGAGAAGAAGCAGCCTAATCGGCTGCTTTTATATTTCCAAGCGAATAGGTATTTGATACGATGGAGACATAACGACAAAAGAACGTAGACGTGCCATGGACATCGTGTTTAGAAAAAAAGTATATGCGGCGGTAAGAAAAATTCCGAGAGGGTCGGTTTTGACCTACAAAGAAGTTGCGGAACAGATCGGGAATCCACAGGCGTTCCGCGCGGTAGGAAACGCGTTAAACAAAAATCGCGACCCGCGCGTTCCATGCCACCGCGTGATTCGTTCGGACGGCAGTATCGGAGGGTATGCAAGGGGCGAAAACGTTAAGGCCTGCATTCTAAAGAAAGAAGGCGCGATATAAATAAACAACATGAGCCATACGCTCTTTCCGCTCTCCTTTTATACGCGAGATACTCTCACCGCGGCAACAGACCCCTTGGGGAAATATATGATCCGCAAGGTCGGA
>CAYJUS010000009.1:16699-17404 GCA_964373435.1 uncultured Candidatus Saccharibacteria bacterium | reverse complement strand
GGTTCCAGGTAGAAACAAAAGAGAATGAACTTATACGTGAAAGGGAAATACTTGCAGAACTTCTCCGCGCTCTCAACGAACAGGATCAACAGGGGATGCTGGAGATAGTCCTTGCCAATGAAAATTTATCTGATTTTTTCAACCAACTGGAACATACGCGAATGGTTCAGACAAGCATTCAAGGAAGCATCGAGACGATTCATGTGGTAAAAGACCAGATTGAAAAAGAGAAAACAAGTCAGGAAGAAAACAAGCAAAAACTGGAGGAACTCGGAGAACAATTGGGCGATCAAAAAACCATTCTTGAAGGAGAACGAAATAGCAAGGATCGGATCCTGAAAGATACGAGAAACCAGGAACGGCGCTTCCAGGGTCTTCTTGATGAGGTGAGACGCCAGCAGGAGGAAATTGCGAAAGAGGTGGAGCGGTTGGAGGATAAACTCCGTTTTACCATCGACCCTTCTTCTATTCCGGCATTTGGAGACGGGATACTCGGATGGCCTTCAGAGGGAATTCTTACTCAACGATACGGCCCCACATCTGAAACCGGCTTTAAAAACCACGTATATTCTTTCCATAACGGGATTGATATTGCGGCCGGATACGGCGCACCAATTCATGCGGCGGAAAACGGTAACGTTATCGCCATGGGAGATGATGGAAAATATGCATATGGAAAATGGATTGCGATTGACCACAAAAACG
>CAYJUS010000009.1:4842-16689 GCA_964373435.1 uncultured Candidatus Saccharibacteria bacterium | reverse complement strand
ATTAACCGTTGCGTCTCCGATAACCCAAACAACAACTCCGCCGTTTTTAACAATACGAAACAATTCTTTGACTATACCCTCGAAGTTAAAGGAATAGCCATTATAGTTTCGTAAGCCGTCATACGGCGGAGAAGTAACGACCAAATCTACGCTATCATTTTCAAGCGTTTGCATCATCTCAAGGCAATCACCTTGGATTATTGTATTTTTATATTTCTTTATGCTCATATGTCTTTTCGAAAAGCATCTGCCGGCCAAACGATAAAAAGGGGAGAGGTGATTGGGTATGAGGGCGCAACCGGATTTTCCACGGGCTCCCACTTACACTTTACGGTGTATGCGGCCCAGACCTTCCGCGTGGAAGAGCGCTGGTATGGACTTTTACCCTTAGGAGGTTCTATTGACCCGCTGAAGTATCTTTGATGATTTTTGGAGTCTATTGTGGTATAATAAAAGCGGTATGTTCTGGTTTATTAATCCAATGAATATTGTAACGGTACTACTCATTATTGGAGTGGTAATTGCGATATGGAAGCCGGATGTGGCCAAGGGACTGCTTGATAAGGTCAATTTTGACGTGGTGTTTGACAAGGGATTTGAGTTTGCCATGGGCCGTCTGAAGACTCTTTACGGACTTTCTCAAGACCTGATTAACAAAATTGCGCAAGCAACAGAAAGAGTCCTTATGAAAAAGATTCAAAATATTATTAGCGACAAGGCAAAAGAAATTCAAGAGGACAACCAAAGCCCTTCAATACTCGAAGTGCCGGAAACCCGGGATTACCGGTTTTTAAAGTAGGATACGGGGGCGGGGAAGGGAGATCGGGTACTATTTATCCACTTGACAAGGTGGTTTAATATAGTAAAATTGAATTGAGTATAATATATCTTACACTCAGTTTAATATATGAAGAACAAAGGATTTAAAAAACCGCCTAAAATAGATAGAAAAACGTCGCCTCCCCCTGTTTCTCGTGATGTCTTCCCAATTTCGTTTCCTTATTTTGACGACTTTCTTTTAAATTTACAGACAAGTAACTACTCGGGAGAAACCTTGTATAACTATGAACGAGACCTTGAAACCTTTGCTCGCTTCCTTAAGGATGCGGGAACTCCCTTTGAGGGCATAACCAAGGAAACCATCCTGTATTATAAGGCTTATTTAATGTCTCGAGACCGGACGACCCCCAAAAAACAGGAAAAGACAGCGATAAAGCTTTCAAGTTACTCTATCAATCGCACGCTTTCGTCTCTGCGGTCCTACATAAGATATCTTATTGATATGGACCATCCCTCACCGATAACCCCACAAAACATAAAACTTGTCAAGACCGAACGCAAACACCCCCATGTCGCAGAATTAGAAGAAGTTATAAAACTCGTGGAAAGTCCGTCCGTGATTGAAAAAAATGGGGCTATTGCCCTGCGAAACCGAACAATGCTCGAAGTATTATTTTCCACCGGCATGAGAATCTCGGAACTTTTAAGTCTCAAAAAAATCCAGATTGATAATACCGGAAGAATTTTTATAATGGGAAAAGGGAAAAAAGAACGATTTGTATATCTCACTCCGCGCGCGCAAAAAATACTGGGGGAATATCTTAAGACAAGAAACGATGCTCTCCCCTATCTCTTTATTCCCTATCGGGGGAAAAACGCGCGCGACAAAAATAAAAAAATTTCTCCGAATTACCTGGAAGAACGCGTCAAACGCTACCGCGAACTTCTCGGGATAAACGTTCCTGTCTCTCCCCACTCGTTGCGCCACGCCTTTGCAACATACCTTGCGGAAGAAGGCGCAAATCCCGCAGCAATCCAGGTGCTTTTGGGGCACGAGTCTCTTGCAACCACCACGCGGTATGTATCGGCATCGGATAAATACGCAGAAAAAATTCATCATACGTACCATCCGCTCAAGGAGTAGAACGATAAAGCCGTCTTCGCGACGGCTTTAAATTTTACTAAAATCTATTTCTTCAATGACCTTCTGAAAGACATCCGGAATCCCCGTCGGACTTTTTTGACTATCGTCTATAAGGGGCGATATATTGGGCGAATGGCAAACAGGACAGACATTGTAATAGAGGTTTCCCTCGGTGCGCTCAAGAGCTATAAGCTCGTAAAGTTCGTCTGTGCTTTTCCCCTCCCATCCGCAGTCTCGGCAGAAAGGCACCGCGCACACGAAACATCTCATGCCGGATGCGCCATCGGTTTCCACAAACCCCACAAAACATCCCTCGCAGACATCCGTTCTCGCGCATCCGGGACAGGAAACAAGGTGCGCAGGATGAAAATAGTCTTTGCAAATACTGCACGGTTTCAGATTCTCCGGTGTTTCGGTGACGCTCAAGTATTCATGCCTCCCGCGGGATTTTCCACGATAGTTAACACGACGCCCTTTCTTTGGGATATTTTCGCGGTGGGGGCCCAATATATTCCGCACTAGGACGAATAATTGGTTTTTGAGGGTCGGCTTGCTCAAACGCGTGAGCAATCCATCCGGGAACACGCGAAATAGCGAAAATGGGGGTAAAAAGTTCCTTCGGAATCCCAAGGGCATAGTAGAGAAGCCCCGAGTAGAAATCCACGTTTGGGTATACTGCCTTTTCTTGTTCTACTACCCGCCGAATGGTTTCTGCGATCTCGAAGAAATGGAAATCTCCCCCTCGCTTTTTAAGAAGCTTCAGCGCATCCTTCCTTAAAATATTTGCGCGGGGATCAAGCACATGATACACGCGGTGGCCAAAACCGGGAATTCGCTCTTTGTTCCCGAGTTTTTTAAGAATGTACGCCCGTATCTCATTCTCGTTCATGTTCCGAGAAGCGATAGTCTCAAAAAGCTCCATTGCCCGTTCGTTTGCTCCTCCGTGGCGAGGCCCCTTAAGCGCTCCGATAGCTCCTGCAATTGCAGAGTAGAGATCCGACTGGGTGCTGGTGATTACCCTGCAGGTGAAAGACGAAGCATTCCCCGCTCCGTGTTCTGCGTGAAGAATCAGGGCCCGATCGAATATCTTTTCTTCTTCTTCGGTCGGAATCTCGCCCTTTAGCATATAGAGAAAGTTTGCGGCATGCCCCAACATGTTGCAGTTGGGATACACCACGGGTATTCCTTTTCGCATCCGTTCGTGGGCAGCAACCATAATCGGAAATGCCGCAACAAGCGATAATGCCATCTGGCGTGGATCGTCCTCGCCGAAAAACTGCGGCATGTGAGAAGTAGCTGTTCGTAACATATCCATCGACGGAAGATTGCTTGCGAATTTCTCGAGGAATCCATAGCGACTTGTAAGAACCCCGATGCGCTTATACATAAGCCCCCTCCTGAATCTCTGGAACTGTTCTTGGGAAGGCAGCTCTCCAAACCAAAGAAGATATATTACTTCTTCGAATGTGGAGCGGCGCGCAAGGTCCTCAATAAAATATCCCCGGTACGCAAGCTTTCCTTTGTCTCCATAGATTTTTGAGATAGCGGTTCGGGTAAAGTATATTCCTTCAAGTCCCTCGTGAACGTCAACCATAGAAAAACCTCCATTTCTCTTGGTTTTTATGTATGTCAAGGTGCGATTCCCGTTAAAAGCAAGCTTATGATAACAAGGTGTGTATTAAAAGTCAAGGTCGCTTTTTAGAGACCGGGGCAATTTGCGGCAGGCGTGTACCCGAGTTTTTCCGCTTCTTCTTTCGAATTGAACCAGATTTTGTTTTCCTCTTTAATCCTTTTTGCTCCGGAACACTCCGGAAGGTGATACTTGCTTCCGCTCGCGCTCGCTACATATAATCCGGCGTTTGGAATCAACGTACCCTTACCTTCTCCGCCTACATACGACTGTTCTTGGTTCGGGTTATTTTGCTCGATCACAATGGGTTCCGGAGAAACTACGGCGGGTGAAGTAAAGCGCCCCGCGCCGAAACTAATGAGAGATACCAAAATCACGCCTACGAATAAAATTAGGTCGTTTTGGTTTTCTTTGAGGAATCGCTTTAAGTTTTCCATAAAGTACCCCTTATGGTAAAATGTGGAATGCTATCCAAAAGCTCCTTGGCTGTATGACCAGAGCTTTTTCATTTGACCCTTTAGAAGAAATTTGATATTCTTAGTGCATGGCGTCCAGCCCCTGTTTTGGAGAATCAGTGACGGCGGCATACTCCCCTTTTAGTCGGGGCTATTCGCCGCCCACTATGCCGCTAGGAATTAACGCGGAATTCTACACCCCGTAATCAAAACATCATATACCGGCAAAATAGGAGCTGGACGCTCATATTTGTAATTACTCGCTACGCTCGTAAACAAACATGGCCCGGTGCTACAACTTCGAAATAAAGCGTTTTCGTGAATATTTGAGGGTAAAACCGGGTTAACACAAGTTTTATTAATCTACAACTTCTTGCGTGTTTTCGAGACGAATCGTAAATATTCGAAGTTGTAGCACCGGGTATGGCAAAGACAAAATCGGCAGGATCTACGCGGCTGGGCCGGGACTCGATCTCAAAACGGCTCGGCGTGAAACTATTTGCAGGTCAATACGCACAAATTGGCAGTATTATCGTTCGCCAGCGGGGAACAAAATTTTTCCCCGGATCAAACGTCAAAAGAGCAGGCGACGACACATTGTATGCCGTAAAACCCGGAGTTGTCAACTTTAAAACTATACGCAAGCGCAGATTTGATGGCAGTCAACGGATTGCAAAAATAATCAGCATAGAAGAACGAAAAGAGGAAAAACAATCGACAAAGAAAGCCGGGAAAAGAAAGATATTGAAAAAGTACTAAAGGAAGCAGGAACAGTATATAGAAATGAGAAACGGTATGTTTATTTAACAATATTCAAAGATAAAAAACCGCGCCCGAGCGCGGTTTTTACGTATTCTAAACATCTAGCCAATGTAATGGATTTTATTAAGGGCGAGTCTAAGAAAAGCGAATAAAAGACCAAGAGAGAATACTCCCCCAAATATCAACGGGGATAAAAATAATGTTCCCGATTCAAGAAACGGTCGTAAAAAGAGATATACGGAAAACGAGGTAACGCTGATATAGATAATTGAGATAAAAATGACGGCAAGTCCCCCTGGCGTCGTACTCAATCTCTCTGCGTCAAAATAGTGAAAATTGGGAAAAGCAGCGCCGATCCCCAAGGAGACCCCGTTTATAGTCAAAACCACAAGAACGATAACAAGAGAGAGAAACAAGAGGATCTCCGTGTCCCCCGCGAGGGCCCGTATGGAAAAAAGAAAAAGCCCCAGGAGAAGAAAAGAAAAAACGAAGCCGAAAAACAGCCATTTTGCCAAGACGATTTTTTTGAGGTTAAACGGACTTGACCAGGTAATCCAGGCTCCGTGACCTTCTTGGCTGATCGCGGGGAATACGAACCGAAGCGAAAGAATTGAAGCAAAGTATCCCATGACCGCAATTGTCGCGGACAAAACCAAAGAAAGCCTTATGGGCGAAAGTCCAGGCTCGCCGCCGACGACGCGCGAAATGATAATCCCATACACCAGCAAAAGAAATAAAGGAAATCCTACCGCATAAAGATTGTTAAAATTACGAGAGAGCACTAAAAAATCTTTGTTTATGATAAGACCCGTATCCCCCGATAAAAATCGAGGGGGCACCGTTCTTTTTTTAAGCCGTCCTTGCTTCGTTCCTCCACTTGCGATAAAGGTTCTCTCCTGAAATTTTGTCCATAGCTTCCCATATACCTTCGCTGCCCACATCCCCATCACAAGAACAATGAGGATTACTCCTCCCGTCACTATTAAAAAATTCTTTATCGCTCCCCCGCTGTTTTCCGCCAAAAACGCGCGAAGGAGGTTTACGTAGTGGTGGCTCGGCCAAAAAGAAAAGTTTTTCTCGACATCCACGGGAGACACCACCTCTTCCTCAAGAAGTTCCGCGCGAAACATATCCTGAAAATTTACCGGAACCAGCGTATTAGAAAAAAGGTACGTTATTATCAGGATAAGGGAAACAAGTATCCCCACCACATATATTTTTGTGATGCGAGGAATAAGGTATCCCATGACAAATGCAATGGCAGAGCCCAAAACTACCGTTCCGAATGCGCCCACCAATATTCCCAAGATACCGACTATATAAAAATGCAGGGGCTCGTGGTATGCCCGTCCCAGGGCAAGGATTGCGGGAAACGCTAAAACGAATACCGGCCAGTTTGAAATAATATAGTTTTTTAGAAGTCCATAATAAAAAAGTGTCGCAGGGGAAACCGAATGCGACACAAGAAACGGAAGTTCATCTGAATGGAAAAAAATCATGAGGCCGCTCGAAACGCTGGTAAGCAAGAGAAGCGCAAATACAAACGCAAAACCTGCCTCAAGCGTATAGACGGTAAGCGCGGGCCCAAAAACCTCCTGAACCTCCAAAAAGAGAAACCCGTGGTAGAGGAAAATAAAAACCGACGCCGCGACCAATGCTCCCACGACAAAAAAGGCTCCCGTCACAAGAAGGAGTGCGATATCCCGATCGCGGACTGCTTTACTGAAAAATGTAAGTTTGGAAAAAAAGAGAGAGAGAATGAGAGACATAGCGAGTCGTCTAAGACACAAGTTTCAAATAAAGGTCTTCAAGCGATTGAGATTCTAATTTTGCTTTCTTTCGCAATTCATCGATTGTTCCTTCTTCGAGAAGCGTACCCTCCTTAAGAACTCCTATCCGCGTACACACATCTTCCGCAAAGGAGAGCGTGTGCGTTGCAACAAAAACCGTACCACCCTCTTTTACAAAATTGTTAAGCAGTTTTTTAACCCCAAGGATTGCTTCGGGATCAAGCCCCACGATTGGTTCGTCAATCACAAGAATTTTTGGGTTGTGAACAAGAGAAGCAAGAATGGTAAGCTTTTGCTTGTTTCCGCGAGAATAGTTTTCCGCATAATCGTCCAGTATCCCCTCGATCGGGAAAAGGTCTCTTAATTCGGTAATGCGGGTGGTGATTTTGCCACGCTCCATTCTATAAAGCGCGCCTACAAGATACAAAAATTCTTTTCCCGTCATTCGTTCATACACAAAGGGTTCATCCGGAATATATCCCAAAAGCGCTTTGCTTTTTGCGGTTCCTTTCCGATATCGTAGCCGCCGAGAACAACCGTACCGTTCGTGGGACGATACAACCCCGTCATCATTTTAATTGTAGTGGTCTTTCCCGAGCCGTTCGGACCGATAAATCCGTAGAGTTCCCCTTCTTGTATATCCAAAGAAAGGTTATTCACCGCGCTAACCCTTCCGAATGTTTTTGTAAGATTTTTAAGAGAAATTTCCGATGACATAGATTTTTATTTTCGTCGTGCCGCAGCTCTGATAAATTCGTAAAACAGGGGGTGCGGCCGCAAGGGACGCGACTTAAATTCCGGATGGAACTGTGTGCCCACAAAGAATGGATGCCTTCGTGGTGAGCCCGTCGAACCATTTTTTAATTCAATGATCTCAACAAGATTTTTCTCGGGGTTTATACCCGAAACCACAAGTCCTTTCGTCTCCAGTATGCCGCGAAATTCATTGTTTAATTCATATCGATGGCGGTGGCGTTCGACCACAAGATCTCGTTTATAGGCGCGGCGGGCGATTGTCCCGTTTTTGAGTACACAGTTATAGCCCCCCAGCCGCATAGTCCCGCCGTAACGCAAACCCTCGAGCAGGGTTTTTTGTTCCGACATCACGTCAATCACCGGATATTTCGTCCGGGGATTAATTTCTGTGGTATGCGCCCCCTTGAGCTTTGCCACGTTTCTTGCAAATTCAACCGTTGCTAACTGCATTCCATAGCAAAGCCCCAAAAATGGGATTTTGTTTTTCCGGCAAAACTCAATTGCTCTGATTTTCCCCTCAACGCCTCTTGCGCCAAACCCTCCCGGCACAATAATTCCGTGATACTTCCTTAGTTTCCGGGAAAGTGACGGTTTTCGTTCGTATGCCTCAGCATCCAACCATTCGATATTTGCGTTCCTCGCGTTTGCCCACGCGGCGTGCTTGATGGCTTCAATCACCGAAATGTAAGAATCGGAGAGCGTAAAGGCGCCGGTTCCGAAATATTTTCCTACAATTCCAATCCTTACCGTTTTTTTAATGGTTTTTATTCTTCGTACCAGTCTTTGCCAGTCGTGAAGATTGTATCGTTTAGATTTGAGCCCGAATTTATCAAGGATTAAGGCGCCCAACTTATCTTTTTCAAAGTTAACCGGGACCTCATAAATCGTGTGTACGTCAGGAGCGGATATCACGTCTTCGGGATGCACATTGCAAAATATTGATATTTTTTCTTTCCGGGGCTTATCGATCGATACGGCCGAACGCGCAATAATGACATCCGGCTGAATTCCCGCGGCATTAAGACTCCGTACCGCATACTGGGTTGGTTTGGTTTTCATCTCACCTATCATCTTAGGGATAGGAAGGTAACTTACCAATACAAATAGTACCTCCTCGGGGGACCGCAAATTCATCATACGCGCGGCTTCCAAAAAAAGGAGGTTTTGGTATTCCCCCACCGTGCCTCCGATTTCCACCAACACAAAATCTGCCTTGGTGTTTTTGGAAACTTTCTTAATGCGGCGGATTACTTCTTCGGGAATATGAGGCACCACCTCTACGCATTTTCCTCCGTATCCCATATTTCGTTCTTTGCGAATCACGGTCTCATACACGAGTCCCGTTGTCATATAGTTTTCAGACAAGATATTCACATCGAGAAACCGTTCATAATTTCCAATATCCTGATCACATTCCATGCCGTCCTCCGTAACAAAAACTTCCCCGTGTTCAATGGGGTTCATGGTACCGGCGTCCACGTTAATGTAGGGGTCGATCTTTATCGCGGTTGCGCTATACCCGCGACTCTTGAGAATTTTCCCGATGGAAGCGGTAGCCACTCCTTTTCCGATTCCAGACATCACACCGCCGATGACAAAAATATATCGAGAAATATTGAGAGCGTTAAAGATGCAAGAAACATTAGAGACGAATCTGAACATCTCTAATAAGCGAATTCCGAACCACGGGTTCGGAATGAGCGGTCGAACACCTCTACGAATTTGAATGAATTGTATTACTTCTCTTCCACTATTATCACCTTAATCTCAGTTTCCAAATTGTGTTCAAACCTCACCGTAACAGGAAATTCGCCGAGTTCTTTAAGAGGCGCTTCCAATATAATCTGAGGCTTCTTGATAAACCCAATGCCCATTTCTCGAAGCTTTTCGGCAATCGTTTGAGCAGTTACCGATCCATATACTGTTCCTCCCTCATCAACCTTCACCGGAATCGTAACCTCGGTACCATCAATCGAAGAAGCCTGTTCCTGAACAGTCTTAAGTCCTTCTTCCGCCTTTTTTTCTTCTAATGCTTTTTTTTCTTCGAGATCTTTAATATTCATCGGTGTTGCAATCTGGACAAGCCCCTGAGGAAGAAGATAATTTTTTGCGTATCCCCTCTTCACCTCCTTCACATCCCATTTCTTCCCAAGGTTCTCTAAGTTTTGAAGCAGTATTACTCTCAATTAGTTGATAATAGTTGATAAGTTAGTGAGTTCCGTCGCCCTCGACGACTCTGAGTTTATACATCAGTATAAGGATTTATAAACTTAGAAACTTATAAACTAGGTCGGATTTCAAAATTTGTAAACTCTCCGCTTCCTCTTTCCCATTTTACATCAACTCTATCTATTTTTGCAAATGGGGGGCCTTCTTTTTTAATCCACCCGAGGAATTGTTCGAGTATTTCTTTCTTAGCTTCCGCAATAATGCCTATCGATCCGTCTTCTTCGTTCTTCACCCAACCTCCAATGCCAAGCTGGTCGGCCCTTTCTTTTGTATGAACCCGGAAAAATACTCCCTGAACATGGCCGCCGACTTTTATGACCGCACGCAACATTCCCGTGGAGGCAATGCCCTATCCTGAAATTTTTATGACAGGGTATTAACCTTTATACCTTTTGACTCGTATCAAACCCGATATTGGCACTATCTCTATCCCCTTTTTTGTTAATTCATCCAAAAACAAATTCATACCGATAGAGTCAGAGGACATGTGTCCTGCAATCACGGCATTTAGATGCGCTTTTTCTGCCGCTTCTCTATGTTTTTCCGAGACATGCATCCCTATAATCGTCCCTGCGCCTGCAAGAGACAATTTTTCATAAAGTTCTGAAGACCCTTCGGTTCCGCCGGTAAGTTCGGTAAACGCAATTTTCCCAACCCGATTTTCGGGGTTCCCCGCATAAAGACGAGGTCCTATACCGATCTTCTGTGCCTCCTTATATTCGGGGATTTGATTGAGAAAATCCATAAGTTCGCCCACGGTTTCCGGATTTTTCTTTGTCACTTCCCGTTTGAGGAATTGAGCGACCAGATTGTCGGTCGGAGTATGCACGCATATATACGGTATTTGCAAAAGCCGCGCCGCATCCACCGTCCGCTGATGATTTCCGGGGTGAATTCCCCGCGCAACTTCTGAAATCCGTACGCGGAGCAGGCTTTCTGCGATATGGATAGGTACGCCGTATTGATGAAGAACGTCTGCCTGGAGATGCATCACGTCGTCAAGCCCCGCAAGCGCAATTCCGCGCGGGTGATGCGAGAATACTAAATCAATACCCCCCAACTCCTTTGCAATAAGGAGCTCTTGGGGATCGATATCAATTCCCGCAAGAATCTTTTTCACCTTCGTTTGAGGATCTCCCCAAAGAATTCGCGTGTCAGAATAGGGATTCGTAAACCGTTCTTTATCAAATACCTCCTTTTCCCGCTTTTCAAGTTTATCATACTTTTCCTTTACTCTCTTGAGAAGTGAGTGTATGCGTGCTTTTCCGCGAAAATCTGCCTGAATCCCAAGTTGTATCGCAAGATCGTAAATTTGTTTTATAGTCATAAAATTGGGATAAGGAACCCAGGGTCAGGAATCACGACGAACGCCCAGGTATCGTCCCTGATTCATAATTCCCGTATAACTTCGAGCGCCTTTTCCAGCTGCGGGTCTCTTTTCGCATCAAAATCGTCTTCACTAAGCTTCACCTCAATATCCGGCGTAAGGCCGTTTTCGTTGATGGATTCTCCGCGCGGGGTTAACCACTCCGCAACGGTAAGCTTAAGGCTCCCCGAATCAAGCGAATACAACTCCTGAACCGATCCCTTGCCAAACGTCTTCTCCCCCACAAGTTTCACCCCCCTATTTACCCGTAAGGCTTCTGCAAGAATTTCGGCGGCCGAAGCGGTCCCCTCATTTACGAGCACCACGACAGGAATGCGTCTAAGCGCGCCTGCCGAATTGGTTCTTAATTCATCCCCCTTGCGCCCATCGGCAAACCTCTCGCTTACCACGAGCGAATTGTCCTCAAGGAAAACTCCTGCAACGCTCACCGACACGTCCAGAAGTCCTCCCGGATTATTCCGCACATCAAGAATGATTCGTTCCGCACCGGCGTTAAGAAGTTGGGGCACCGCCTCGCGTAGCTCCGTTTCCGTCTTCTCGGTAAAGTGAAAAATTTGAAGGTAGGCGATGCCGGGTTCTTTCATCTCCCAGGAAAGCACCGGAACAATAATCGTATCACGAACCACGGAAACCTCAAAGGTTTTGTCCGTTTCCTCTCGAAACAGAGTGAGAGCGACGGTTGTCCCCTTGGGCCCGCGAATGAGACTCACCGCTTCGTCTATGGTTAATTCGCCCGTGAGGGTTTCGTTTATTTTAAAAATTTTATCTCCCGCGCGAAGTCCTGCCAGATCCCCGGGGGTCCCCTTAAGAGGACTGATTATGGTAAGCACCTTTTTTCGAATGCCGATTTCGATCCCCACGCCTTCAAAGCTTCCGGAAATATCTTCAAAGAAACGCTTTGCCTCTTCCGGAGT
>CAYJUS010000009.1:0-4832 GCA_964373435.1 uncultured Candidatus Saccharibacteria bacterium | reverse complement strand
TAATCGCGCCGTACACCAAAGCGCGCGTATCAAGGCTCCCCCGCTTTATGTGTTTCTCCTGTATCGCATTCCATGCCTCCCAAAAGAGACTGAAGTCTACGCTCTCGGGTTTTTCTGCCTCTTTGTTATATAGACCCTCTACTCGGGAGGACACAACCCCGAAGTGACCCGAAGTGAAAACACCAAGGGCATATGCAAATCCCGCAATAATAAGGATGAGCGGCAATAAAAATTTTAACTGTTTCATCATTCCCTAAATATATTTATAACAAAATTCTGGATGGCATCAAAGTTCCCTTCCGCGGGAAGCAACACATACGCGCCTCCAATGGTGGTCGATTGAAGGAAGCCGTCTGGAGAAGTATCAAAAACCTTACGCGTTACCACCCTAATGTCTTTCCTTGAGATGATCCGTGTTAACTCTCTCATTGCGTCGCTATCCATATCTGTCCGCACGTGCCGTCCGATAATGTCGAGAAAATTAAAAATTTTTGCGGGATTTCCAAGGACTCCGAGAGAGAGTATTCGGTCTTTTATCGCGAGCAAAACGTCCTGCTGGCGGCGCGCGCGATCGAAATCGCTCGTTGAGTAACGCGACCGTACGTAATAGAGCGCGGTTTCAGAATCCATTTGATTCCACCCCTTAGGTATATAGAATTCATAGGTCCATTGCGTAGACTCCCGAAAATCATTGGGAACATACACATCGATTCCTCCCAGTACGTCCACCGCCTCTTTAAACGCAAAAAAATCTACGGATATCGCATGGTCAATATACACTCCGGTTACTTCGGATACCACGCGCTTTGAAAGAAGCACTCCTCCGCCCCCTCGCTCAATCTCTTCTCCTTTCGCATATGCGAAATTGATACGTTCTTTTCTTCCGTGCCCCGGAATTTCGACATAGAGATCCCGCGGGATCGAGACGAGCGCGACCCTCCCATCATCTTTCCTGGTACTTACAAGCATGATCATGTCCGCAAGGAGCCCCCCGTGCGGATCGTTTTCTCCCCGGATTCCCAAAAGGAGGATGTTAATACGATCGGGATCTTTGTAAAGATTTTTTTCTTCCTGAAGCAGGATTTTTGTGTGAGACGATTTTCCGATAGTAATTACGTCAAAGGTCCGCGCGGTTTTGAATGCCAAAAGGGAAACTCCGGCAACCATAAGCAGTATCAAAAAGACGACAACGCGTTTGCCCCAAAGTGGCCTCGGCTTTATCTCTGGTTGTTGTTCGTGTAAGGATTCGTCCATGGGTTTCAATATGGGGGGGTCTTGAGCCCCCGAAATTATATATGTGGTGTAGGGATTTTATTTGAACCACCCTCGCATCTCTTTCGCGGAAACCTTCTTTCGCGACATAACTATTTTCCGTTTTTTTAACATCTTCGGAAGTCTCGCGAAAAACGATGGCCAGCCAAGAACCGTACGCGGTTCAAAGAATAGGGTGTAGAAAAAAAGTGCGAGCTCGCGCTTGAAAAACGGAAAGAGATCTCGAAGCATATTGCCGAAGAAATCATTCTTAATGATCGTAAGGTGAATATTGTGGTAGTCGAGCGCGCGCTTATGCGCGGGAACCCCCCGTCTTAATGTAATAAAGTCAAATACGGATTTTCGTAAGCGCTTTGTGGACTGACGGTCGTGCCACGCAATCATGGCAGGAACATACATCTCTTTCCACCCCAAAAGCCGCATTCGCCAACCAAGATCGATATCGTCCGCATACCACCAAAAATCTTCATCCAATAGTTCCACTTTCGTGGAACTCGCAGACGGTCGCAGACTCGACGCAGACAATCGCGGAAGTTCGCCTTCGACGGAACTCGGAACTACACGAGAATATTCTGCGTGGTTCTGCGTATCGTTCTGCGTGGTTCTGCGCACTTTGCCAAAAATCGGCAAAGCGACATCTTCGAGCGCTTCCCGGCGAAAAAATCCAGACGCGCCTTCGTAAGAGAACACTTCCCCTTGTTCCTCGTATTGCCCCTTGTCTTCTTCTCCGTGCCCGCGGTTGATAATCCGACGCGAACGGTACACATCCATTCCTGTAGTATCAATGATATTTGTCTTTTGAAAATCTGCTTTATTATACTGCAAAATTTTAGCTTGCGCAACCCCCACACGGTGATCCTCCTCAAAAACGCGCACCCCCTCCTTCACGTAATCCCTATCAAGCAATACATCCACGCTATGGAAAATAACATATTCCCCTTTTGAAACTTCAAAACACCGATTTTGCCCTCCGCCCATGCCGTAATTCTTGTCGTTTTCAATTAGTATTGCCTGCGGAAATTCATTTTTTACGATTTCGCGCGTGTTATCTGTCGAATCATTATCAAACACAAAAACCTCAATATGCGGATACGTCTGTAAAAAAATATGTCGGAGACACTCCCGGATATAGTATTCGCCATTCCGAACGACAACTTGAATTGAAATTAACGGATTCATCCTTGACAAGATAATTTAGATATGATACAATGAAAATGCGGAATGGGACATCAAACTATAAAAGGCCGTAAATTTTTTACTGTCCCCCGTCGGCCACATGCGCCCCACTTAAATTTGGTGGCGCTTTTTTTCTATTATTCCTGTCGCTGCGGAACCAATGTATCGTATACCGCCGTGATCATCGCCGCGCTTGCCACAAATATCAAAAACGCCCGTTCGTCAAAAAGTGCGGCATCGGTAAGACTATAGCCGAAAACCCAAACCATAAAAAGCAGGGCGAAAAATCCAAATATGCGATACTGCTCATCACGGCTTTTGGTAAAAACCTGAAAGGCATGTTCAAGCAGCAGAAAAAGAGCAAGGGTAAAAATCACCCCCCCGACAAACCCGATCTCTCCTGCAACATGTAAATAAATATTGTGAGCGGAAGACCCCGCTTTTGCGAGACCCACATCTTGATCGAGCACCGTAGGAAAGTTTCCAATCCCCACGCCCAACAGAGGCGCTTTTTGAAGAGAAACAAGAGTTTTTAACCATATCTCAATTCGCGCGTTATTTGATACCTCCGTGGTGCTAAGACTCGAGCGAAGCCGCGCGAGAAACGCTTCTTCGTCTTCTTCTCCCGCGGGATTAAATTGAGGAATAGTATAAAGATAAGAAGCTGCGGGAAGAAGAAAAAGGAACATGCATAATACGAGAAAACCGAGCACGACAACTTTTTTATGCTCAATCTTTTTCCACACAAGAAGGCCAACCGTGGCAATTAAGGGAAACAAAGCGCTTACCCAGATACCCCGCGTGCCCGAGAGAATGACGACGAAGAGAATTAGGGGAATACAAAAAAGAAGAATAAACCGATCAAATCTAATTTCGGAAAGTCTGTGGAAGTGTAACTTCCGCGCGGAAGTTATACTTCCACTTAACTGCCAAGGCTTCTTTATTTTCGCACATACAAGAGTTAAAAACGAAACCAACCCCATCAAAAGGTAAAGAGGCATCGAGTGGGAGTCGGGAAACGTAGAAAAAATCCGTAGCCGCAATCCACCGCCCCCCAAATACGCAAACCACGTATTTGCACGATACACGATCGAAGACCATGCCTCGCCATAAAATCCCTCTTGCACGTTAAGCGCCCAAAAATTCACAAATCTCATAAAATCCCAGTTGATTGCCGTTGCAAACTGCATGTATCCTACCGCAACCACGATCAGCGTCCCCGCCGCAATGTTCTTCATCGTCCGTTCAAGCCCCCCCTCTTTTCCGACCACATGCTTTACCACCGGATACAAAAGAATCATATTTCCAAAATAGATAACCCGTTTGCCTGCCGCAACGGGGTCGGCCGCATCAAGTATTGATACCGCAGAAATAACAAGTACAATAATTGCAAAAAATTCAAATTGATGTTGT
This sequence comes from uncultured Candidatus Saccharibacteria bacterium, assembly GCA_964373435.1. Lineage (GTDB taxonomy): Bacteria > Patescibacteriota > Minisyncoccia > JAHCSD01 > JAHCSD01 > CAYJUS01. The sequence continues at coordinate 971 of CAYJUS010000009.1, read as the reverse complement.
TTCCAATAACGAGGGATATCGAATGACGTTTTCCATTTTTCCCAATTCTGATTTGCGAACCATTTCATAAAGACGACGAAGGAAATAACCCGCCACATATTAAACGAATCAAAACTTTCGGTAAGGGGAAGCGCAATAAAAAACGGGATCGTGCGAACGGTATATGCGAGAGAGTCCTCAAGAGACGAAAAAATAAGAAAGAAAAGTACCACCGCCAAAAGCGCGAACGATGCTTCGCGGGGAACGATGCCTAACGCAATTAATCCCACGACAATAAGATGAAGGACAAAGACTATGTTGATCGGCGTAAAAAATTTTTTCATGATCGTAATATCGCCAATGTTTCTTCTGCCGTCTTCTTCCAGGTAAATTGCTTTACCCATTGTTCCCCCTTCATTCTCAACTCCCCCCTCAGCTTTTCGTCTGCCATTAATCTCGCGAGCGCTGTTCGCAACTCTCTTGTATCTTCCGGATCCCTAACGATGTAGCCCGCGCCATCAACCGACTCTTCGAGCGCCGTATGGTTGGTGGTGAGCGCAACGCTTCCTGAAGCCATTGCTTCAAGAGGCGGCATGCCAAACCCCTCATATGTCGAAAGATACACACAAAAATCAGCGCCTTGGTAAAGCGGCGCCAAATCTTCGTCTTCCACAAAATCACGGCGGATAATCGCCTCTCGGCGAACGTGCCTGTTCACCTCTTTAATTAAGCGGTCAATGTGAAGCGAGGGGTTTGTAAGGTCACGCCCTGCAATCAAGAACTGCCAATCGGGGTTAGTTTCACCCATGCCTGAAAACGCAATAATTACCCTATCAATATACCTTCTCTTGAAGATTGTGCCCACGCTTAAAAAATAGCGTTTTTTGAGGCCAAATTTAGCTTTTGCGCGGTTTAGTCGACCTTCGTCCTTTTCGGGGCTAAAAACGGCATCTGGAGCTAAATAAACGCGTTTTAGGCGTCGAGAGCCCGTT
>CAYJUS010000008.1:0-18545 GCA_964373435.1 uncultured Candidatus Saccharibacteria bacterium | reverse complement strand
TTCTTTAAAAGACTAAGGGGGTCCTCCACTCTTCCATCCGTACGTGGCGCATCCCACAAAATCCTCCATGCCTCCTCAACCGTCATCTTCTTTCGCGGCATGTTAACCTCATTGAATTTTATTCAGAGTAAGTACATTATATCATATAAATATATTTTAGTCAAGCTTCGTTTTGAAAAAAAGAGGCATTAACTGCCTCTTAGAGGATCGGAGCCTTTACCAATCCATATAATATTCCTGCAAATTTCTTCGTCCCGGCGTTCCTGCTCCGCAATTTTCTCAGGATCAGGACGCGCGCATTCAAGATAATCACGCAGCCACTTTGCCGCCTTTCCGATAAAAGGCGCGATGCCAATAATCGGCCGTGCCATTACTCGCCTCCTTCTGGACCCGGTTTTGACATTACTCTCTTTAAATCTTCCCACGCTTTTTGTACGCCTTCTACAACGCCCCCTGCGAGCTCAGATGCCTCTTCGCCCATTTTTTCGAGGCGACTTTCAAGCTCTTGTTCCGTCATTCCCAATTGCTTCGCGAGAAACTTCTTGGTGCGCCGAACCCCTTCTCGCAAATCTTCGCTCGCGCTTTGACCTGGATTCGCCATGATTACCTCCTTTCGTGAATGTTTGTTCTTTTTTGTGATTTTACTACTTAAAAAGAACAAGAGAACAAGTCGACACCTCATTATATACCATAACTAAAAATATGTCAATAAAATACCATAACAAAATTCGCGTAATCCCCTTGGGCGGGCTTGAAGAAGTCGGCCGCAACATGATGCTCGTCGAATACGGACGGGATATTGTGATAATTGACATGGGGATCCAATTTCCGGAAGATGACATGCCGGGAATTGACTATATTATCCCCAACATCGAATACTTAAGAGGAAAAGAAGACCGCATACGGGCGATTATCATCACTCATGGGCACTATGATCATATCGGCGCAATCCCCTACCTCATCGCAAAACTCAAGTATCCCCCCATATGGGCAACCCCCCTTTCGCGAGGAATCGTCCTCAAGCGTCAGGAAGAATTTTCCCACTTAAAAACCCTTGAAATCCACGAGATCAAAACGGGGGAAACTGTGACACTGGGGGGTTTTACGGCAGAATTCTTCCATGTAAACCACAACATATTCGACACCGTGGGAGTTGCCTTGAAGACCCCGCTCGGAACCCTTGTTCATACCGCAGACTTTAAATTTGATAACAACCCCGTGGGGGACGAACCTGCAGACTATGGAAAAATGTCGCGAATTGGGGAAGAAGGAGTGTTGCTTTTGATGTCCGACTCAACCGGAGCCGACAAGCCCGGACACTCCATATCGGAAAAAACCATTCAGGATAACCTTGAGGAGATATTCAGGAAACATGAGGGGGACGGCCGCATCGTTGTTTCGACATTTGCCTCCCTTATCACCAGAATACAGCAGGTAATCACGCTCGCGCAAAAATACGGGAGAAAATTGGCGGTTGACGGCTACAGCATGAAAACAAATCTCGAGATTGCGCACCGCTTAGGATATATTAAAATAGAGAAGGGCGCGCTTGTTAATGTCAAAGACATCCATAAGTACCCCTCCTCAAAAATCGCAATTCTTTGCACGGGCGCCCAAGGCGAGGGAGGCGCGGTTCTCATGCGCATTGTCAATAAAGAACACAAATTCATCTCGATACACAAAGATGACGCGTTTGTGTTTTCTTCCTCGGTTGTCCCGGGGAATGAACGCACGGTGCAAGACGTAAAAGACCGGATCTACCGCCAAGGAGGAAAGGTGTATCACTACGGCATGATGGATATTCACGCCTCCGGACACGCCCATCAGGAAGACCTCAAGATGATGATGAACTTCATGAAGCCCAAGTTCTTTTTGCCGATCCACGGAAACTACTTCATGCTTCGCGAACACGCGCGGCTTGCGGAAGAAATCGGCATTCCCCCCCACCATATTGTAACTCCCCTAAACGGACAAGTGATAGAGCTTGCAAGGGGTCAGATAAAACTTATGAAAGAACGGGTGCCGACAAGCTATGTGATGGTTGATGGACTCGGCGTCGGAGACGTGGGAAACGTGGTGCTTCGCGATCGGCAAATGATGGCGGAAGACGGTATATTTGTAACCATCGTCATAGTAGATTCCAAAACCGGAAAAGTGAAGGGAAGCCCGGATATCATCTCGCGCGGATTTATTTACTTGCGGGAATCAAAGGCGCTTTTGGCAGAAGTGCGAAAAAAAGTAAAGCAGATTGTAGACGAAACCTCGTCTCCCGAACACACCGTCAACTGGGTATATGTGAAAGATAATTTGAGAGACCGCATCGGCCAATTCCTTTATTCAAAAACAAGAAGGAGACCGATGGTAATACCGGTTATAATCGAAATCTAAAAAGGAGGTTGAACCTCCTCGGGGAGGTTCAACCTCCTAAAATTAATCCCGAACCAGTATAAATCTATGGTGACCTTCGACGACTTCAATAAACTCGAATTAAGAATTGGAACAATAAAAACCGCCGAAGCGGTCCCCGGTTCTGACAAGCTGTTAAAATTGATCGTGGATTTAGGCGAGGAAGAGCGCCAATTGGTCGCCGGTATCGCAAAAGAATATTCTCCCGAGATACTCCCCGGAAAACAAATAGTGGTGCTCGCGAACCTTGAACCGAAAACATTGATTGGAGTTGAATCCCAAGGAATGTTACTTGCGGGAGACGTTAATGGTGCGCCTGTCCTTTTGCTACCGGATAAAGGAGTTCCGCCGGGAACAAATGTTCATTAATTCAGAGAGGTTAAACCTCTAAACACATGTCAAGGGTTTTTAGCGGAATACGGCCATCGGGCCGGCTCCACATTGGAAATTATTTGGGAGCAATAAAAAACTGGCTCGCGCTTCAGGATACGCGCGAGTGTATTTATGGCGTCGTGGATTACCACGCAATTACCACGCCTTTCAACCCCAAAACCATTGCACAGGATACCTACGACACGATTCTCGACTACCTTGCTGCCGGACTCGATCCCCAAAAATCATTGATTGTGGTACAGTCGCAAATTCCGGAACACACCGAACTTGCCTGGATTTTTTCCTCCCTCACTCCCCTTTCGTGGTTTGAGCGCGTACCCACCTATAAAGAAAAAATTGAGATGCACCCGAAACACGTAAACCTGGGGCTTCTTTCCTATCCTGCGCTCATGGCTGCTGATATCCTGATTTACAAAGCAACCGAAGTTCCGGTTGGCCAAGACCAGCTCCCGCATCTTGAACTTACGAATGATATCGCGAAGCGTTTTAACTCGCAGTTTGGCGAAACGTTCCCGGAAGTGAAGCCGATCCTGGGAGAAGGCGCCAAGATTCTTTCTCTTGTCGACCCTGCAAAAAAGATGTCGAAAACTGGGGACGAAAACGTTTCCCTCTCGGAGTCCCCAAAGGAAATTGAACGAAAAATAAAGAAGGCGGTGACTGATTCGGGATCAGAAATAGCTTACGACCCGAAGAAAAAGCCCGCAATCTCAAACCTTCTCACTATCTACCATCTTTTCTCGGGAAAAGAAATAAAAGAAATTGAGAAGATGTACCAAGGGAAGGGATACGCGGAGTTTAAGAAAGACTTGGCGCAAGTGCTGGTTCAGGGCCTCACGAACTTCCGGAAAAGGAGAGAAAAACTCGAAAAAGATAGGAAATTGGTAACAACACTTTTAAAAAACTCTTGTGAGAAAGCCCGAAGGATCGCATCGGAAACATTAAAAGAGGTAAAGAACAAAATGGGCCTTCTTCAATGAAGTATTATAAAAAAATCAGAAATGTTCTCCTTGCGGTTCTTGTGATCAATCTTGCTGTTGCGTTCCTCCGCATGGGATTTGGGTATACGATCCATTCCTCAAGTATGATCGCAGACGGAGTACACGCGCTTTCTGACGGCCTATCCAACGTGATAGGCCTTTTGGGTCTTTGGATTGCGTCTCGCCCCGCAGACAAAAAATACCCGTATGGGTATCAGAAGTTTGAAACGCTCGCGGTGCTGGGAATCGCAGTGGTCTTGGGACTTGGGGCGTTTGAGGTATTACGCGGGGTATGGTCGCGCTGGATTCAAGGAATTTCTCCGGAATTCTCCCCTTACGCATTTGTCGCGCTTCTTATCACTATTGCCATCAATATTGGTGTAGTGTTTTTTGAAAAAAAATACAGCAGGCAATACTCGAGTCATGTTCTCCGCGCCGATTCAGAACATACCATTAGCGACCTCTTGATCTCTTTCTCTGTTGCCGCAAGCCTCATTGCGGTAAAGCTGGGATATTCACAGTTAGATGCCATTGTCGCCCTTGCCATTGTTATTGTTATTGCAAGGATCGCCTATAAACTCGTTGCTCACAGTTCCGAGATTTTAACCGATGCACAGGTTATCGCACCGGAAACCATAGAGCGCCTTGCCTGTTCCGTTGCGGGGGTTTCGAACTGCCATGCGGTAAAGACGCGCGGAGGAGACCATAAAACCCATGTAGATATGCATATCCGAGTCAACCCTGATATGCCTCTTCGCGAAGCCCACCGCATTGCACATGAGGTAGAAGGAAAACTCAAGAAAGAGCTGCACGGCGTAAGCTCGGTTATCGTCCACGTCGACCCCGACGAATCCTCGACCTAACCAAACTTGTTCTCACCACCGATTAAAAATTCTACTTACTAATTGTGCCATGGCACAATTAGTAAGTAGAATTGTTGTGTAACGTTGGGTCACGAAGTCAACCTGAATGCCACTCTTTTCCGACTTCGGGAAATTGACTAAGCTTCTCACGGAAAATATTCTCTATCCGCTTAATCCCTTCTTCGGTTTTCGACTCAAAAATAAGAACAAGTCGGGGCAGATTAGACGATGCGCGAACCAGCCCCCAGCCATCCTTGAAATTTATCCGGGCACCGTTAATATCGATGACGTTTTTCCCACCATATTCTTTTTTAAATTGTCTCGTCAATTCCTCAACTACCTTATATTTTTTTTCATCCGCACATTCGGGTTCCCATGCAGGAGAAGTAATGTAGTAAGGCAACTCTCGAAGAATTTTCGAAAATGACCGTCCGTCTTTTTCAAGCGCTTCAAGGAACTTAAGCGCCGCAAATATAGCATCATCAAACCCGTAATAATCCTTCCGAAAGAATATGTGACCGCTTCTCTCGCCCGCCAATGACGCATCCACGTCTTTGGCTTTTTGTTTGATATAGGAATGTCCCGTCTTCCACATTACGGGAATTCCGTCATGCGTCTTAATGTCTTCAATAAGTGCCTGGGTCGCTTTTACGTCGAACACAATTGACGAACCCGGATACTTCTCAAGAATAGAACGCGTAAGAAGGATAAGTGCTTTATCGGGCCACACTACTTTTCCTTCGTCGTCCGCAAAGCCTAGACGGTCGCCGTCGTCGTCAAATCCAAATCCCAGATTTGCCCCCTCTTCCTTTACTCCCCTTGCGAGATCCTCTGCCGCCTCTACATTGCTCGGATTCGGAACATGATGAGGAAACGTCGTATCAAGATTGCAGTGGCGCCTGATAACTTCACATCCCGCTTTCTCAAGGATGGAAGGGGCAATAAGACCCGCGCCGCCATTTCCCGCATCTACCACTATCTTAAAGCGCTTCTTCAACGAAACGCGAGAAAGCACCTCTTTTGTGTAATCATCAACAATGTGCTCAATAACATATCTTTTCCCTTCCCCGGAGACAAAATCTTGCCCTTCTGTTATTTCGTAAAGTTCCTGTATTTCTTTGGGAAGCAGGGTGCGGGAGTAGTTATTTGCTATCTTCAGCCCGCTCCAACCATCGGGATTGTGGGAAGCGGTAATCATTGCGCCTCCTTTCTGTTTCAGATGATACTGCGAAAAATAGAATATGGGCGAGAGCACTTGTCCAATTTCATACACGTCAACTCCTGATTCAATCAGCCCCCGCACAAAATCGTCCTTTATGTTCGTGCTATAACTTCTCGCATCATGGCCCACCACCGCACCTGTGATTCCTCGACGATGAAAGAATGTGGCCACCGCACGGCCAAGGAGATATACGTTTTCAGAAGAAAGCTGATCGGGCTCATCAATCCGACCACGGATGTCATATTCGCGAAACATGGTCTTATTAATTTTGTGTTCCTTTCCCATAGAGAACGTGCAATAATTGCGCATGAAGATAAGAATTTGCACTAACAAGACCGCCTGACTCGTGAGTAAGGGGGCTTCCGTCTCTTGCGGTTATCATTGCCCCCGCTTCTTCAGCGATCAGGGCTCCTGGCAAAAGATCCCATGGACTCGACATAAGGGTTATATATCCATCAATCCTTCCTGCGGCAACATAACAAAGTTGTAGATTGGACGAAGCAAAAATTCGCAGGCTTTTTATCTTCCCTGCCAACTTTCTCATGATATCGAGAAGGAGGATGGTGTTTTGAGCTCCTCTGCCAAAGTTATACGCAAGAATTGCTCTCCGTAAATCTCTAAAAGTGCTTACGTGTATCTTCTTATTGTTAAGAAACGCCCCCCTTCCTCTTTGAGCGGTATAAAGCTCATTCGCTATCGGGTTGTATACCGCCGCTATAATGGGCTTCTTTTGGTAGAGGAGCGCAATACATACAGAAAAAAGAGGAGTACCACGTACAAAATTGGTCGTCCCATCTAACGGATCGATTAGCCATGTATATTCGTCCCCCATGTTTCCGCCGCTCTCTTCCGAAAGCACTGCATGGGAAGGAAAATTTTTTTTGATAATTTTTAAAATCGCCTGCTCGGCCGCGAGGTCTGTTTCCGTAACAAAACTTAAATCTTTTTTTAGCGATACATGTTTCTTCCGATGAAAATCTCTCTTGACTATCCCCCCGGCTTCTTTTGCGGCTTGAATGGCAACTTGCCTGAATTTCGAGTTTGCTTGCACCGAGCTTATCGAAGTGTTGATAGATGTTGACATATTATAAAATTTATGCTATAATGAATATATGGGTTTGTTCTCAAAACCGTGAAAGGAGGTCCCCATGAGCCGCGGTAAGAAAGCGACCAGAAAGGCGGAACGGGAACAGCGACGAATGCCACCTCAACAGGAATACCGAGGCAAGCTCGCCCGTTGGCGCTGTGCGAAGCGTTGCGGCGAGGGCAAGTGGACTCCGGAACTCGATGTCCCGAAGACCTGTCCCAGCTGTGGAGCGGGGATCGACATTGAGCGCTAAAACCGTTCGCCTCTAAGGCCTCGTGTGTTCGCATGCGAGGCCTTTCCTATTTCCAAAAAAAGAAAAATGCGTTATTCTAATCCCTAGCCACTAATTTATTATATGTCATTTTCTGTCGGCATCATAGGCCTTCCGAATGTCGGGAAGTCCACTCTTTTTAAGGCGCTCACGAAACATCCGGTGGATATTTCAAATTACCCATTTACCACGATTGATCCTAATGTGGGCGTCGTTGGAGTACCCGACGAACGGCTCGATACCCTTGCCGACCTTCTTAAACCCGAAAAAATAGTGCCGACCACGATCGAATTCGTAGACATTGCGGGACTTGTCAAAGAAGCGCACAAAGGCGAGGGGTTAGGAAATCAGTTTCTTGCGCATATTCGGGAAGTTGATATGATACTTCATGTGGTACGCGCCTTTGAGGATGAAAACATTACGCATATCGAGACCACGGTTGACCCGAAACGAGATATCGAGATAATCAAAACAGAGATTCGCATGAAAGATCTTGAAACATGTGAGAAGTATTTTGAGACGCTTGCAAGAGAGATAAAAAGCGGGAACAAGAAAGCTGAGGAAGAGGGTGAGATTTTAAAAACCGTCCGCGACCGCCTTACTATGCGTGAAACACTGGACGGCATTGAGGGGATCGAACGGCTTGGGCACTTGCAACTCTTAAGCGCAAAGAAAATGATTACCGTCGTCAATACAAAAAATCCCGGCCTTCCCGTCCTTCAAGACATTCCCGACCCAAAAATCGCAATCGATATCAAACTGGAAGAAGAACTTTCCGAACTCACCGAAGAAGAAGCCAAAGAGATTGGCCAAGGATCTCAGCTTCCCTACCTTATTTCCCTCTGCTATAAAACCCTGACCCTCAGAAGTTTCTTTACTATCAAAGGAGGAAAGGAACTCCGCTCGTGGACCCTAGGGTTTGGCCAGAACGCACGCGATGCGGCGTATCGCGTGCATACCGACTTTGGGAAAAAGTTTATAAAAGCCGATACCGTCTCCTATGAACAACTGCGTAAGGATGAGTCGTGGACAAACGCAAGAGAACAAGGACACGTGAGAACCGAAGGGAAAGAATATGTGGTAAAGGACGGGGATATTCTTGAATTTAAAATATAGGCGTGCTATACTAATGTTCATGAACGAAAACGAGACCAAATCAGAAGAGACAAAGCTCAAAAAACGGACTCCCTATGAGATAGGGTTTTTAGTCAGTGGAAAGCTTACTCAAGAAGATGCAGAAACATTTGCCACCCGTCTTACTTCCGCCATTCAGGAAAATACCGATGGTATCATTAATGAAGGGGGGCGTCTCAAAAGGCGAAAACTTGCCTACCCCGTTAATGGGGAGGCGAACGCCTACTTCGGAGTAGTGAATTTCGATGCGGTGGGGGGGGGAATTTCGACGCTTCGCGAAAAACTGAAGCTCGAACAAAGCCTCCTTCGCTATCTTATTGTTTCTGTCGATCCGCGAAAACTTACTCCACTTCGGCCATTCCCTTATCCCGGAAAACCCGTAGAGCGAGAAGAAGAAAAAAAACCAAAGGAGGAAATAAAAATGAAAGAGCTTGAAAAGAAACTGGAAGAAATTATCGAGGGATAAAAACACGAATAAGTTACAAATTTCATATACAAATCGTTACGAATATTTGTATCGATTTGTAAGATTATTTGCAGCCATTCGTGTTAATAGATAGGCATGAATCTCAACAAAGCAATCATTATCGGCCGCGTTACGCGCGATCCGGAACTCCGCACCACACCCGCGGGTCAATCTGTTTGTTCGTTCGGAGTGGCAACGAATCGAGTATGGTCTGATCCTGATACGAAAGAACGTCAGGAGAAAACCGAATTTCATAATGTGGTGTGCTGGAGGCGACTTGCGGAAATTGCGGGACAATATCTTGCGAAAGGGAGCCTTGTCATGATTGAGGGAAGAATTGAAACCCGCACATGGGAAGACAAGGAAGGAAACAAACGGTATCGCGCAGAAATCATTGCGGAAAACTTGCAGCTAGGGCCGAAATCGTCAGGAGGAGCGGGAAGACCAGCCTCCGCCGAGGAAACACAAAACGAATCTCTTCCCAAAGAGGAGGAGATAGACGTGAAAGATATACCCTTCTGATTGAGCTAAGGCTCAATCAGAAAAATCCGAAGCACGAAATCCGAAATCCGAAACCCATGTACTATAAACTTCGCTTCGCTCGTTTAAGTACAGGGCTACGTCGAGCTAAGCTCGACTCCGCAATATCAAAAACCATTTTGAATTTGCCTGCCCCGTACTTAAATCCGAAGGATTTATAGTTCGGGGTTTCGAATTTCGATATTCGAATTTAGGATTTCTTTTTGCTTCGCAAAAAGCTTGCAGTGCTACTTCTGCTCACGGGCACAAAAATATATTGATTACAAAGACACAGAAACGCTGCGGAAATTTATCAGTACGCAGGCGAAAATAAAATCTCCCAAAAAGACCGGGAACTGCGCAAAACACCAACGCCTGCTTTCTCGGGCCATAAAACGCGCCCGTTTTATGGCGCTCCTCTCCTACACAAGACTATAAGACCGCTCATATTGCTGATTTTATCTCGGGATACAGCCCTACGTATCCTGTTTTTTTATGTACGGGGTTGACAAAATCAATCAACTTTGTTAAAATGATCTGTTCACTAAAAATTAAATACCGAAAGAAGAAAAAGAAAGGAGAAAACCAAAATGACAAAGGTTATCGGTATTGATCTTGGAACGACGAATTCGTGTGTTGCGGTTATTGAAAGGGACGGTCCTGTCGTTCTTGAAAACAGAGAGGGCGGACGAACCACCCCCTCGGTTGTCGCGGTTGCCCCAAAGACCGGTGAACGATACGCGGGGCAAGTGGCAAAACGGCAGGCGGTTACCAACCCCGGAAATACGATATTTTCCGTAAAACGCCTTATGGGCAGAAAGTTCGATGACCCGGAAGTGGAACATGCACGAAGAATCCTTCCCTACAAGATTGTTAAGGCGGAAAATGGCGATGCATATGTTGAGATGGCGGGAACGGTATATTCTCCGCCCCAAATCTCAAGTATAATTCTGCAAAAGATTAAACAGGATGCAGAAGAAAGGCTGGGAGAAAAAATAACCGAGGCTGTAATTACGGTTCCTGCATACTTCAATGATGCTCAAAGGCAGGCAACAAAGGATGCGGGAGAAATCGCAGGCCTTACGGTACTTCGCATTATCAACGAACCCACTGCAGCCGCGCTCGCCTATGGATTTGGTAAAGACGCGGAAGAGCGTACCGTTGCCGTCTTCGACCTCGGCGGAGGAACGTTTGATATCAGCATACTACAGCTGGCAGACGGGATATATGAGGTAATCTCCACTAATGGAGATACATTCCTCGGTGGAGACGACGTTGATAACTGCATTGTTGAATGGCTTCGGGAAGAATTTAAAAAACAAACGGGAGTTGATGTCGGCAAAGACAAAACGGCATTGCAGCGTCTACGAGACGGTGCAGAAAAAGCGAAGGTTGAACTATCCAGTACCCTTGAGACAGAGATAAACCTCCCCTTCCTTACGGCAGACGCAACAGGACCCCAGCACATGAACATTACCCTCACGCGCTCGCGCCTCGAACAACTTGTTTCTTCGCTGATTGAGCGAATGACTGATCCCTGCAAGAAGGCAATGGCAGATGCCAATATGAAACCGGAAGACATCGACGAGGTTATCCTGGTGGGCGGGGCAACTCGTATGCCACTGGTCCGAAGAAGGGTAAGCGAAATATTCGGAAGGGAACCTCAGCAGGGGGTGAACCCTGACGAAGCCGTGGGGGTTGGAGCCGCAATACAGGGAGGAGTCCTTTCTGGAAAAATCAAAGATGTGTTGCTTCTCGATGTGACCCCCCTCACCCTCGGAATTGAAACCCTTGGCGGAGTCGCGACATCCCTCATTGAGCGAAACACGACTATTCCCACTTCAAAGGCAGAACTTTTCAGTACGGCAACAGACAATCAGCAATCAGTCGAAATCCATGTGGTTCAAGGCGAACGCCCTATGGTTGAAGACAATAAGTCTATCGGAAGGTTTATTTTTGACGGCATCCTTCCCGCACCACGCGGCGTCCCCCAGATCGAAGTAATGTTTGACATTGATGCAAACGGAATCCTCAATGTCTCAGCCCGTGACAAGGGCACCGGCCGGGAACAACGTATCACTATACAGCCAATCTCAGGGCTTTCCGATCAAGACATCGAGCGAATGACAAGGGAGGCCAGTCAATTTGCAGAGGAAGATGCGAAGAAGCGCGCGGATATTGAGGCGCGAAATCAGGCAGACGCTCTCGTATATACCACCGAAAAACTGCTCCGCGAACACGCAAACTCTCTTCCGGAAGAACTGATTGGGGGGGTAACCGAAAAGGCCGCTGCTTTGAAGCACGCTCTTGAACAAAGTGATGCATCCGCGATTACAAACGGAATGCTCGAACTCAACGCAGCGCTCGAAAATCTCGGCAAAGAAGTATATGGACAAGAGACGGATTCGTCAGAAGCGCCTCCTCAAGAAGAGGATCCGGGCGAAGAGGTAACGGCTGAAGACGACGAAAACGCCATCGAAGGCGAATTTAAAGAAATTTCATAATAGGCCTACAAACCAAAAGGCCCAGGGGTTATATCCCTGGGCCTTTATCTTTTTTCTTTTTTTGCGTTAAACGAACCGAACTTAGTTGTCCATCTCGGGAGCGTCGATTTCGAAATATGAGGTAAACACACTACCCAGTTGCCGCTTTCTTGATTTTATCCACGATCTCTTTTAAAAGTTTTTGATCGCCAAGAAGCACCTCTTTACATCCCTGAATTCCTTGCCCGAGTTTCTTGCCCTCATAACTAAACCACGAACCGCTTCTTATAATTACCCCGTACTTTACTCCTACCATCAAAATATCACCAATTTTCGAGATACCTTCATTATAAAAGATGTCAAATTCGGTACTCTTGAAAGGCGCCGCAACCTTATTCTTTACCACTTTTGCCTTTACGCGGTTCCCGATGATTTCCTCTCCTGACTTGATTTGCGCCGCCCTTCGCAGTTCAATCCTTACCGAGGAATAAAATTTGAGCGCTTTGCCGCCCGGCGTCGTTTCGGGGTTCCCGAAAACAATTCCTACCTTCATACGTATCTGGTTTATGAAAATCACGGTCGTGAGCGACTTTGCGGAAATCGCGGTAAGCTTCCGGAGTGCCTGTGACATTAACCGCGCTTGAAGGGCTATATGATGGTCACCCATTTCTCCTTCAATCTCGGCTTTTGGCGTAAGCGCGGCTACCGAATCTATCACGATGAGCCCCACCGAAGCCGAACGTACGAGCGTCTCCACAATCTCAAGCGCCTGTTCCCCGGTGTCGGGCTGGGAAATCAAAAGGTCGTCTATATTCACCCCAATACGCTTTGCGTATTCGGGATCCAATCCGTGTTCTGCATCGACAAAGGCAACTAGGTCCCCTTTTCGCTGTGCTTCGGATACAACGTGAAGCGCAAGGGTGGTCTTCCCGGAACTTTCCGCGCCATAAATTTCAACGATTCTTCCTTTGGGAATCCCGCCTACGCCTAGGGCCAAATCAAGCGAGAGGGCGCCGGTTGGAATTGCGTCTACATCCACTTTCCGCACGTCTCCCAAACGCATAATCGACCCCTCGCCAAAACGTTCCCGTATTTCTGCAACGGTTTGCTCGAGTATCCCTTTTTTATCGTCTTTGCTTTTTGTGGATTGCTTATTCATTTTTTTCTTTCATGCTTTCCTCTGGAGGAGGGGTAAAGATTATTGTTAACGATGTTCGCGTTTCCTTTTGGAAACTGCTTCTCGCCGCTAGTTCAAACACATTCGTTCCTTCGCTAAGCAAGAGCTCCCTTTCGAAACTACCCGCATCGTCAATATACACCGCTTGTCCGTTTACTGTCAAAAGAGAGCTTCGCCGAACGACCCCCCGAATCATCACTGAACCCTCCTTAGTTTCAAATGGCATATGGGAAGGATGGTAAAGGGTTATAGTGGGGGGGCGCATGACGTTGACGGTCTGTAACCCCACATAAAACATCGCTGACATGGCGAAGAGAACCAAAAGAACTATTCGGATACGGGAAGGGGTAACTGGCAGAGAAAAACGAAAAGGTTTCCCGGCTTCAAGAGTCCGCTTTCGTATAGAATCGCGCACCTCGAGTTCCGTCGTATACCGTTTCAAAAACTTTGTCGGATCAAGACCTAAAAATCGGGCATATGCGTTTAAAAAGTTAAGGGTGTAGACGCGCGCGGGAAGACCTGCATAATCATCTTTTTCAATTGCCTCCAAATATTTTGCCTGAATGTAAATCTGCTTTGAGACATCTTTAAAGGAGAGCCGCATTTCTTCCCGTTTCCTTCTAAACTCTTCTCCCAAGAGACCCGATGATTCTATTTTTCGTTTGGTAAATTCTTCCATACCTACTCTCATTCCCTCGCGCCCGAATCCCCAGAATCCGCAAATTCGTCCCCATACCCGCCTCCGTACACCTCACGCGGCTTTGCTCCTTCTCCGGGGCCCACAATCCCTTCCTCTTCCATGAGGTCAAGGAGCCGCGCAGCCCGCGCATAGCCGATCGCAAGACGCCTTTGGAGGAACGATGCGGATGCGCGGCGAGTCTCACGCACAAGTTTCTTTGCCTCTTCATATATTTCGTCCCTTTCGTCTCCATACCTCTCGAAACCCTCTTTTGTTTCTTCGCCAAGTCTTCCTTCGAGAATTTCTTCCTCGTCATACTGCGAATCCAAGTCGGGTTTCTGAATTTCCTTAATGTACTTTACCACGCGCTTCACTTCCTGCTCAGAAATGAATGCGCCCTGAATCCTCTTTGGCTTGATATTCTCTGCCGAGATAAAAAGCATATCTCCGTTTCCTAGGAGCTTTTCTGCTCCTGCAATATCGAGTACCGTACGCGAATCTACCTGGGAGGCAACCTGGAAAGAAATACGCGATGTAATATTTGCCTTAATGAGTCCCGTAATAACTTCGACCGACGGTCGCTGGGTTGCGACAACCAGATGAATCCCCACCGCGCGCGCCATCTGTGCCAAACGCACGATTGATTGTTCAATCTCGCGCGGCTTTGCCGCCATAAGATCCGCCAACTCATCAATAATAACTGTAAGATACGGCAGGTATTCGTCCCCGTCTCCATTTCCCTTCGCGGCAAGTCTCGCATTGTAAGAACCGATGTCCCTGGCTTCGGCGGTCGCCAACACCTCAAACCTCCTTTCCATCTCTCCCACGAGCCACCGAAGCGCGCTTACCGTCTTATGGACATTCGTAATAACCGGTGTCAGAAGATGAGGAAGGCCGTTATATATCGGAAATTCAACGCGCTTGGGATCAATGAGTACAAAACGAAGAGTCTTCGGTGAATTTCTATAGAGAAGACTGATGATAACGCTGTTCAAACATATGGTTTTCCCGCTTCCCGTACTGCCCGCTATCAAAAAGTGGGGCATTTTTTCAAGGTTGGTGAACACGGGATTTCCCGCGACGTCCTGCCCCAGGGAGAGAAGAAGATCAACGGGAGATTTAGAAAAATTTTGATTTTCAATCAGGTTTCGCAATCTCACGAGCTTCGTCTGCTTATTGGGAACCTCGATCCCTACTAATGCCTTCCCCGGGATTGGTGCTTCGATTCTAAGAGGGTGTGCGGCAAGAGCGAGTGAAAGATCGCTTGCAAGCGAGGTAATTTTAGAGAGCTTTACGCCCTCTGCGGGCTTAAACGTGTATTGAGTTACCGTTGGGCCGATGTTCACTTCCCCCATCTCTACATCAATATTGAAATTCTGGAGCGTCCGCTTAATGATATTCATGTTTGCCTTGATATTTCCTCCGGACGACTCCCCGGTTTCGGGATCAAGGAGATCGGTAGACGGTTTTTTATATGGAATCCTTTTGGGAGAAACCTGTGCTTCTGATTGTTTTCCCCGTACGCGTTCCTCTTTTTCAAGGTGGATGGTGAGATCCTCTTGGGAATCCGAACGATCCTTGATGCGCGACATGGAAAAAGAAGGTTTAGGAATCGCGCCGGTAATGATTTGTAATAAGCGCGATCGCTTCTCCGGCCTTACCTCGGGTGAAAGCAGGTCTTCAAGGGGAACGCCACGCCGTCCTTCCTCATTACGTTTTAATCCGAGAGGAATGTTCAAGAAAATCATAAGAGAGGCGGCGAGCACTCCCGCGACGATAATCACGCTCACCCACACGCCAAATAGTTTTTCAAGGGGAGATGCGATCAACTCTCCACTTCTCCCGCCCCACCTCGATTCCCCGTTCATAATCGCAAGAAGCGTCGTCACTCCAATTAAAAACAGCCCTCCCCCGCCCCACAGATGAAAGAGAATACGCTCTCGCACGGTACGGAAAAGTATAAACCCGGAAGAAACAAAAAGAGGAGGAATAACCCAAGCCCCTCCGCCAAACACGAACAAAAAGAACTGTCTCAAATATGTTCCCACTGAACCGCCCTCGCCAATTAAACTAAAGAATGAAATAAAAGCGGCAACCCAAAAAAGGATCGCCCAAAGCGCGCGTAGGGTCTCGATATGAAGACCGGATCTCTGGTTTCTTTTTTCCCCGAAGGGCCGCCCCCGATCTCTCTTTTTACGTAATTTCTTCTTTGCCACAGTTCTTTCTTAAATTATATTGCGGTAAGAGGATATCGATATACAACCGCGACTCCGCTGAGTATAACGTTTACGCTTTAAGGTCCCTCGATCTAAAACCGGATCCCGCAGGAATAATCTTCCCGATAATTACATTTTCTTTAAGCCCGCGGAGCGCGTCAATTCTTCCTTCTGTTGCCGCTCTAATAAGGACGCGAGCGGTCTCCTGAAATGAAGCGGCTGCAAGAAAGCTCTCGGTTGAGAGTGCCACCTTGCTGATTCCAAGAATAATCTGATCATACGTTGCGGTTTTCCCCCCCGGGGACGCGCCAATACGTTCGTTCTCTTCAATAAACCGTGCCTTTTCTACAATTTCTCCCTCGTCGAGCCCTGTGTCGCCTCCGTTCCTTACCCGCACGCGGGAAAACATCTGCCGCACAATAACTTCAATGTGTTTGTCATGAATTGAGGCACCCTGAGAGACATAGATTTCCTGGATTTGATTTACCACGGAGCGCTCGGTGTTTTCTTTCCCCGTTATTTTGAAAAGCTCACGAAACTCAATGTGCCCATCGGAAATTTTCTCTCCCACTTGAATCTCGTCCCCCTCTCCCACGAGAAGTGGAAGGTGGGACGGGACACGATACTCTTTCGTCACCGTTTTTCCTCGTGCGTTTCTCCCCCCGACCTTTACCCGCTTCTCCCCTTCTTCTCCTCCGAGAGAAAGCACCTTTCCTCCAAACTCACCTATCACCGCTTTGTTTTTGGGAACGCGCAGTTCGAAAATCTCTTCTGCCCGAGGAAGCCCCTGGGTAATATCTACCCCTCCCGCAACGCCCCCGGTGTGGAATGTTCTCATGGTAAGCTGGGTCCCCGGCTCTCCAATCGCCTGGGCCGCAACAATGCCCACCGCTTCTCCTATTTCCCCCAGCTTATTTTTTCCCAAATCAAATCCGTAGCACATCTGGCACACGCCGCGAACTGTTTTACAGCTCAAGGGTGAACGAACCAAAACCGTATCAATTTGGGAGGAACCGTCAATCTTTTTTGCAAATGACTGATGGATAAGCGTTCCCCGAGGAATAATCGTTCCGTCTTCACAGGACACATCTTGGGCAAGCACTCTTCCGAAAATCCGAAATCCAAAATTCATTCCCAGACGATCTGCCTCTTTACGGAAGAGAGAAATCCCCTTTGTTTCTCCGCAATTTCTTTCCCCGATGATGACCTCCTGCGCAACGTCAACAAGTCGCCTTGTTAAGTATCCTGCGGTTGCAGTACGAAGAGCGGTATCGGTTGTTCCCTTGCGTGCACCGTGAGTAGAAATAAAATACTCAAGCACATTAAGGCCCTCTTTGTAGCTCCGCTTAATAGGAAGTTCAATGACTTCTCCCGCAGGATTTGCAACAAGGCCCTTCATTCCCATCATTTGGTTTGCCTGATCCCATTTTCCCCGCGATCCCGATCCCACCATAGTAACCACGGAGCCAAAGGGATCGGCAGATTCGCGCGCTTCCTTGTGTACCGCGCGGATGGCACGATACCACGCCTCGATAATCTTTGTTTTGCGCTCGTCATAAGTAAGGAGGCTCTCATCGTATTGATGCTGAATCTCTTTTACTTCTTTTTCTGCTTCTCGAAGGTACATTTCTTTGTGGGGAGGGATGGCGACATCATTCATGCCCCAACTTATACCCGAGACCGTTGCATACTCAAATCCAATGCGCTTGATGGCGTCGAGAACCCTTGCGGCTTTTTCAAACCCATAACGTTCGATTATATCTGATGTCAAGACTTCGAGTGTTTTTTCTGTTAATTCTTCATTGAGAAACGGAAAGTCTTCGGGAAGCACCTCGTTAAATAAGATCCGTCCCACGCACGTCTCAATAAGGAGGGGGTTCTCCTTTTCTTTCTTTGATTTTTTCTCCTTTGCAGTGTGTTTTCCTTCTTTTCCCGGGGGGAGAAGATCGGACGCGCGCGGTAAGAGTCTCACCTTAATGGGTGCGCGAATATCAATGAATCCGGTCTGATACGCAAGGATGGCTTCATCCTGATGTGAAAAAATGTGACCCTCACCCCGCTCGCCCGGCTTTATTTTTGTCATCCAATAACAGCCGAGTACAATGTCCCTTGCAGGAACCGTAGTCGGGATACCGGTCGCGGGCTTCAGAAGATTGAATCGCGAGAGAACTCGGGTACGGGCTTCTTCTTGAGCCACGGGAGAAAGGGGGAGATGTACTGCCATTTGATCCCCGTCAAAATCTGCGTTGAATGCCGCGCAGACAAGCGGATGGATACGAATTGCCTCGCCCTCGATAAGGATTGGCTGAAACGCCTGAATTCCCAAACGGTGAAGCGTAGGCGCACGATTAAGAAGAACGTACTTGTCTTTAATCGCCTCTTCCAGCATATCCCATACCTGATCGGTCTGCGTCTCAATAAGCTTCCCCGCGCCCCGAATGTTAAATGCGAGTTCCCGCTCAATAATTTTCTGAATCACAAATGGCTTAAATATCTCAAGTGCCATTTTCTTGGGAATTCCACACTGATGCAGTTCTAGTTCCGGTCCCACCACAATCACCGACCTTCCGGAATAATCAACTCGCTTTCCTAAAAGGATCTGCCGAAAACGGCCCTGTTTCCCTTTGAGCATAACTGCGAGGGATTTCAAAA
>CAYJUS010000007.1:0-19013 GCA_964373435.1 uncultured Candidatus Saccharibacteria bacterium | reverse complement strand
AGCTCCGTAAGGTATCTTAACTCCAAAGCGGCAACCATAAACGGAAGCCGCTTTTTACATCCCGAAGCCGAGAATCGGCACACTAAACCACTCCCCAAGTTCCCGTATAGCGGTTGGAACCCTTCAGCTTCGTTCAGGGCAAGCTCCTACGGTAAGTTTACCCTGAGTTTACCGAAGGGTGCACCCTTCCGCTATTGACGAACAAACCCCTCTGTTGAGCGGTTTGTTTTTAGACAGGTAACGAGAAATTATGGCGATACTCGAACTGCTTGACGCCCTGGATAGAACTGTTAAACTTTGGTTAGCACCTTTCGAAGGAGGTAAAAATGCTACGAGAAGTTATAGAACGAGCATTGGAAATTACAGGCGGAGAAGATGGTTGGGCAAATCCATTGCTTCGACTTTCGGAAGTACTCCTTGACGACGAAGAGACAGAGAAGAAAAAGAGCAGAAAAGCGTTCCTTGCAGATAAACTTATTAAAGCGACGAAATATGGCAATATCTCGTGGACTGTGTCGGACGAGAAAGATATGCTTATCGGCGAAGCCGAAAGTTTCAAATTCGTAGTTTGTGAAGCACGAAGCGGACGAGACAAATACGGCAACCCAGCATTTTCTTATACCCTTACTGTGTTTGACGGGAGCAAGCAGATAATCAAGGAACGAGACCAAAAAGGAGATTGGCGGGGCCCGTATAATGACAGTTCCCGTCGTCTTCCCGTTATGGACTTGTTTGATGTTGTCATAAATGGCAAAATCAGAAGAGTCCCTCCTGCCCACGTATGTGGCGCACAAGGATTTGGTATGGGATACGGAGACAGATGCCCTGCTTGTGAAAGCAGGTAAAAAAGACAAAAGCGGTTCATTCTAACGAACCGCTTTTTCGTTTGTTCGCGCCCAAAAATCGTTGCTTATTCCATGCGATCGCCTGAAACAAGCAACGGCTTTACTTCCCGAAAACGGTCCTTGCTGTTGACACCCTCACCGATCCTTGCTATCATACACTGTTCTTTATCCTGAGCGCAGTCGAAGGACGGGAATCCTTCAACAAGTTCAGGACAAGCAAGATTTTAGTTCCTTGAGAAAGGAGGCAAACAGTGCCGAAAGGAACAGGAAAGTGGAGCGTATGGGGATACGATACGTTTGAGGAGGAAGACGCGTGGTATCCTATAGATGCTGACTGGACAAAAACCCCGCGCGAAATAAAAGAATACGATACCGAAGACGAAGCGCTCGCAAGGGCATATTCACGCTTTGATGAGCTGGAAATCAGCCAACCCTCGAAGAACTCGGGTGGCCAATCAGAGTGGGGCATTCAAGACATGGTGTACCTCCAAAGGCCTGACGGAAATCGCTACAGAGTGTTCCCAAAAACTACCCCAACAAAAAGTTAAAGCCGGTCTTACGACTGGCTTTTCTCTTGTTCACCGTTATTCCATAAATGTTTCAAGGTTGAACCTTGAAACATTTGAGTGCCCCGTCGTGTTCTAGAAAAAATGAACGAGGTTAAACCTCGTTCATCAATATCTAAAAGACAATGGGAGATCCGGTAGTATAAAGACCTCGTTCAAAGACGTTGATAATGTAAATCGAATCCCAGTCATATCCTGCGGACTCAAATTGCGCTGCACCCACATTGATATGGCGCTTGGCGCCGGTATCTCCCGTAGGAAACATTTGATAGACCATGGGATCATTAAGTTCGCGCACGAGGGTTGAAATGGTGTATGCGGAAAGGTCAGAAACCACTTTTATTTTATCCCAGCTTAAGTGTCCGTAGCTGTTAAATACCTCCGGGTTTAAAATCAGTCTCCTGAACTTTTTATCCCCTACAAGTTTGATAATATAGACGTCAACGTCTCCCTTCACGCGCGCAAGGTCCCCATCCTGAAGATTGACGGGGGGAAGAGAGCTTACGGTTGAGGAATTCGAAAGGATGGTGGTGCCGATAATCTCCGCTTTCGTCCGAGGAGAAACCGTCGCCCCTCCGGAGGCCGTGATATTTGCTTCGGGATTTGAAATTTCAATTTCAAGCGAATCCCCGTTCTTTGCCCCGCTTTCTACATCCACCACCACATAGAAACAAATGGTCTGGGTAGGGTTCACTCCCAGGTCTCCGGTAAATATCACGGCGCCCCCATAACCGAAGTCTGCGGGGAGGCCGTAAGAAAGATCAGTTGGAGAAAACGACTCTGATTTACAGTCATACGGAGCCGTGGTGTCGAGATCGTAGTAAAGCCAGACGTTTGAGATATCGGTTCTCGCAACTGTTCCTTTTGCATTGATGGTAATGCGGGTGATGGAGGTCAATCCTGTGCCTACCACCATGCGGAATGCCCCTCCCATATACTGGCTGACGCTCGGAACGTTTATGAGGGAAACTTGGGTGCCGATGGCGTCCACCGCGACTACCGGGAAAACGGGCTTAGTAAGAGTAGTGGCACCCGAGAGCGAAACCGCAGAAGAAGGAGACGTGTTGACCCCCTCCCCTGTCTTCACGTCCAGAGAAGGATTCGCGATTTCTACCTCAAGGGTATCACCATTATTTGCTGGTGCTTCAATATCGAGTACGACATAAAAACAGATTGCCTGGGCGGAATGTATGCCCACGCTCCCGGTAAATGCCGCGCTGCTTCCGAACCCAAGATTGACGAGAGATCCGTATTTCGAGTCGGTTGCGGCATACGATTCCGAAGCGCAGTCGTATGGAGCCGTAGTATCAAGATCATAGTGGAGACGGATAGATGAGATACCGGATCCAGAAACCGTTCCCTTCTCGGTAAGGGCGACTTGGGTGATGGAGGTCGATCCGTCGTCGAGAACCATACGAAAGGCGCCGCCGACATACTGGTCTTTGCTGGGAATAGAGAGAAAAGAGGCCTGCGTGCCAAGCGAAGAAACAGTGACAACAGAAACAGGAAGGGGCTTAAGGGTGG
Source organism: uncultured Candidatus Saccharibacteria bacterium (assembly GCA_964373435.1). Taxonomy (GTDB): domain Bacteria; phylum Patescibacteriota; class Minisyncoccia; order JAHCSD01; family JAHCSD01; genus CAYJUS01. The sequence continues at coordinate 16,078 of CAYJUS010000007.1, read as the reverse complement.
TAACCCCATTCAAGAGTACCGAGGTTGTGGGGGAAACGGTTGCGTTACCGGACACGCTTATGTTTGAGGCGGGAGAGGGTACTTCAATATCAAGGGTGTCCCCATTAATGGCGCTGCTTCCTATATCCAGAACCGTATAGAAACAGACGGCCTTGGTGGGCGTAACCTCCACGCTTCCAAAAAATGCCGCGTTGCTGGAAAAATCGAATGTAGTGGTAATACCGTAAGTGGGGTCAGTCGCACTGTATGACTCTGAAGCGCAGTTATACGGATCGGTGGTATCGAAGTCATAGTGAAGACGGACAGATGTGACATTGTTTCGCGAAACCGATCCACCCTTTTTGATAGTAACCCGGGTAATGGAAGGAGAACCGGTGTCGGGAACCATCCGGAATGCACCTCCCACATACTGATCTTTGCTCGGAATAGCCAAAAAAGAACTTTGGGTGCCGATGGCGGCAACGCTGACGACCGAAGGCGGAGGAAGACTTAACGTGGTAGTACCCACAATAGCTGGTTGACAAGACTGTTGTGGCGTAGAACACACTTGGGCGTCCCCCGAGACGATCACGTCTGTAGCCGGTGTTGAAATCGCGACTTCGAGCGTATCTCCGTTGATCGCGCCGCTCCCCACGTCTAACACTACATAGAAACAAACCGATTGCGTAGGACTCACGGCGACTTCGCCGGTAAAAGTGGCTTTGCTCGTAAAACCGAAGGTGGTTGCAAACCCGTAGGGAAGGTCGGTTGCCGCATACGATTCCGAAGCGCAGTCGTACGGAGCCGTAGTATCAAGATCATAATAGAGGCGAACCGCAGAAAGGCTACCGCTTGAAACCGTACCGGTCTCTGAGACGACAACCCGCGTAACAGAGGTAGATCCGTCTGCGCTCATACGAAACGCGCCCCCTACGTATTGGTTAGAACTTGGTATGTACATAAGGGGAACTTGAGTGTTCACCCCCTGAACAGATACATTTACCGCAGCCGAAGAAGCTGATGGAATATCAAAATATGCGAACACCGCCATGGTGATCCCCAACACGAAAACGACGGCTGTGGCTATCACGACCCGCGACCATGTTTTCTTTCGCGATGGGAATGAATTTCTCATATGTCTTGTGGAATCCCTCAGAAGGACCCGTTACTATTTATTATAACACACAAAAAAACAGCAACAAACAAAAAGCCACTTGTGGGTGGCTTATTCATTTCAAAAACAATAATCTTATTTCTTTTTCTTCTTGGAAGGAGTAAGTTCTTTGGGAACCGCGTATGTTCCGCCTTCCATGCATCCGTGACAAAAATTTTCTTTGGGAAGGCCGACCGCGCCGATCGCGTCATCAAGTTCGAGGTAGTGGAGACTGTCCGCGTTGACGGTATGCTGAATTTCCTCCCGGCTCATGGAGGAACCCGCGACTTCTTCAAGACTCGGCATATTTATTCCAAGATGGCACGTCCCCACAATCTTAGGACAGCCAATGAAACAGTGCACTTCTTTCGCTCCCGCTTCACGGAGCATCGCGACCACTCTCGGAAGAGTGGTGAGGCGCACAATCGAGTCGTCACAAAGCGCAACGCGCTTTCCCTCTACCACCTCGGCTATGGGATTAAACTTGAGGCGAACGAGTTTTTTCCTCATCTCGGGAGCAGGATGAATGAATGTTCTTCCAACCGAGTAGTGGTGACGGAAAAGACCAAAGTCAAGCGGAAGGCCGGTTGCTCTTGCAAGTCCGATGGCAAAGGAATTTCCCGAATCGGGCACCGGAACAACAAGATCGCAGTTCTCGCGGATAAAATCGCAAAGAGCGGGCGTTGCCATGATACGTCCAAGGAAACGCTCTGCCATATCTTTTCTTGCGCTATGGACCCGCTTTCCGTGAATAACGCTATCGGGCCGCGAAAAGTAGATATATTCGAAAAGACAGATTCTGAGCGCACAGCCCTCTCGCCAGTAAAACGACCGGATGCCGCTTGAATCAAGCACGACGACCTCTCCCGGTTCGACATCCCGAATAACCTTGCCGTTCAACACCTCGATCGCCGCGCTCTCGGAACTTGCAATGTATCCCGTTTGAGTCTCTCCCACGAGGAGCGGGCGGATGCCAAATCGGTCCCGAACCGCATACACTTTGTCATCATAAAGGATGACGAGAGAAAACGCCCCTTCTAAAATTCCGAGTGTTTCCTTGAGGGCTTCCTCAAACGTGTCCCGCTGCGAAAGACGCAAGACGGCGTTTATCACTTCCGTGTCGCTCGTACTCTTAAATATGTAGCCCAGTTTTCGCGCCCGTCGCTTGAGCTTTTGGTCATTGGTAATCTGGCCGTTGTGTCCAAGAGCAAGGCGTTTGCCGCGAAAACGCGAAACAAACGGCTGGGTGTTTTTATTATCGCTCCCCCCGCGCGTTGAATAGCGCGTATGGCCAATTCCGTTGCTACCGGAAAGCCGCTCGAGAACCTTGGGAGAAAATACGCGGTTCACCGTACCCATGCGCCTCCACGTGTGGAGATTTCCCGCACATGATGTAACAATTCCTGCGCTCTCCTGCCCCCGGTGCTGAAGCGCAAGAAGACCGTAGTAGAGCGTCTGGGACACATCTTGCGAACGGTCAATAATTCCCATGATCCCGCATTTCTCCTGCATGTTGACATCCTTTCGCAGAAAATAAAACCTGCTGGTTGCTGGTTTCAAAGAACTTCGTATTATATACCTTTATGTCAGTTCTGTAAAGAGTCGGGGGTAGTCGCGAAGGGATATTACTAATCAGCAATCTCGAGAAGATACCCTTCGTGGGGACGGAGCAAGAATCCTTTTGGGTTTACTTTTTCACCGGTTTCGCGATCGAGAAATGTGTTAGAGACGATGTTCCCGCGTTTCAAAGGAAGCGATACGGACCTTTCCTCGGCTGAGAAATTAAGCAAGGCCATAAGTTTATCTCCCCTGTGTTCCCGAAAATACGCAAATACATCTTTGTTTCCGACATCGAAAGACCGATAGGAGCCACGAAGAAGCACGGGAGAATGTTTCCGATAGTGAATAAGCTTCCGGTAAAAGGAGAGCATGGAACGAGGATCCTTTGATTCACTCTCCACGTTATAGAGGATATAATTTTTCGCTACGGGGAGCCATGGCTTTACCCGGGAAAATCCGGCATGTAGCTCCTTGGACCACTGCATCGGAGATCGTTCGGGATCTCGACCGAGGTTAAATCCAGGTACCCGCTTCTCAAGAGGATCTTTGATGCGTCGAAATGAAACGGGAACGTTTTCCATTCCTATCTCCTCTCCGTAATAGATGACGGGTAGCCCCCGCAGGGTGAAAAGGAGCAAAGCCATGAGACGCGCCCGATCCCTGTCCATGCGTGTTACGATGCGGGAACGATCATGATTCCCTAATACGTAATTGGGAAGATCGTCGGCGTCGAGCGACGCTTCGAATTCATCAATAAACGTACGGTACGTTTTCGCGTCCCAAGGGAGACTTATTAAATTAAAATTGAAGGGGGCGTGAAGTCTGTTGCTGCATGCGCGATACAGTTTCATCATCTCGGAGATGGAAACGTACGACTCGCTTATCATAAATGTATCTTTCCGTTCCCCTATCACCTCACAGAGAACGTTCGTTGTGCTTACAAGCTCCTCCTCCTGCCCCGAAGAATAGATGTGAAGAAAAGCGTTATAGGGGTTGTCTCTTCCGGCGACAAATGCGGGGTTCGGCGGATCGTCGCGGAATTGTTCGTCTTTCATTAAATGGTAGAGCGCATCGGTCCGGAACCCATCAACGCCGCGCTTCAACCAGAATCGGATAACATCGAACATCGCTTTTCTCACCTCATCGTTTCGCCAGTTAAGATCTGGTTGTTCCTCAAAAAATGTGTGGAGGTAGTACTGCTTTGTTTTTTTGGAATACGTCCAGGCAGACCCCCCAAATATGGAAATCCAGTTATTCGGTGGCGAGCCATCGGGTTTGGGATTTTTCCATATATACCAATCGCGTTTTTGGCTTTTACGAGAAGAACGCGATTCCCGAAACCACGGATGCTTTGAAGACGTATGGTTGGGGACAAAATCCATAAGAACTTTTATCCCGCGGCGATGTGCTTCCTCGATTAACGTATCGAATACCGAAAGATCGCCAAAGGTGGGGTCGATGGTGTAGTGATCAGAAATATCATATCCGAAATCAGCCATGGGCGAAGCATAGACGGGCGAAAGCCAAATTGCCTCAACCCCGAGCGAATTCTCGGTGCCGTCGTTGAGGTAGTCAAGCTTCTCAATAATACCCTTGAGATCCCCCTTGCCGTCATTATCAATATCTTTAAAACTTAAAGGGTAAACGTGGTAGAGCACGGCCCTCCGGGGCCAGTACTCATTCGGTTGGGAGTGTTGAAGTTTCATGAATGAGACAAAAAATCATTTTTGGATCGTCGTGGATCGTCTCAATTGTACTGTGCCAAACCCTCTTGGATACGGTTAAAGAATGGGTTCGGACTCTTTTGGCTCTCTTAAAAAGCTATCGGCTTTCTTGAGTATCTCTTTTGCGTTTTCGAATGTCAACCGGTCGCGCGCCTCTTCGTAGGAAAGCCAGCGGCAATCTGTGTGTTCGCGGGAAAGCGTTACCTGTTTTGTTTTTGTACGAGCGAGGTAGAAACTTACTGTTTTGAAGGTGGCACCCGGCACGTCGTGGTCGTATCGCCTTGGAACGTATTTTCCCCTTCGCCCCAGAAACGGATTTTTGCTTCTCCGATAAAAGTATGCGATCTGTTCCTGAAAGCCGGGTATAATTTCTACGTCCTCTATCCCCGTCTCTTCCCGCACTTCTCTTTTTATGGTGCCGATCTCGTCTTCCCCTTTTTCAATATGGCCCTTGGGAAAATCCCAATGGCCCGTTTCATCATAACGAAGCAGAAGATATTCAATTGTGCCGCCCTTTTCGTAGAAAAGGACGGCTCCTGCGGATTCTTCTTTGGGCATTTGGTGCGTTTAACGGCGCCAACCATGAGCGTATGGTTCGACGTTGCTCACCACCATGAACTTGTCGAGTGGTCGAATGGGTTGACTCTGTAACGTTCACATGGTAACTATATCCTATCACACTGTTCTTTCTTCGTCACAGGAGACAAGCGAATGTTAAAACGACTCTTGGCAGAGACGCTGACCTTTCCTTTTCTTTTCGTAATGCTTCCTTTCTTCCCCCTTATGCTTCTTTTGATACGGACTTCAAACGCCACCCTCAAGAAAAATCACGAGAAAGTGATCAATGAATTGAAAAAACATGACATATTGGAGAGGTTGCTTGCGTATACTTTGAGAGAGAATGTTTGGTTCTCAGCACACGAAAAAAAGCCTAAAGAGAACTACTTCTGGTCTGTCTCTTTGGGGCCTATTTTCCGATTTCCCCAAACGCTTCTGGGGGCGTATCTCGAGTTTCTCAAACGAATTGAACACAGAGAGGCTGACCCTGTTATCTCTGTCCAAATGGATCGAAACGGCACGATCGAACCACAAGGGGAGTCGCAGCTGCTCCATTTCCTTTCCCACGAATTGGGCCACGTAAGGAACTGGCGTCGGGGTATCGGCAAATGTTCTTCCCCAAAACATCGAACTTGCTTGAAGGATGAACTCCTCGCGACTCTCGCAGGAATAAAAATCCTCGTCGAGCTCGGCTATCGGTGTGATTTTGCCGGTATTGCTCGAGACTGGACTCTACTCGAATTATGGACGGGACGATGCGCAGAATGCATCAAAAATCCTTCGTGTCGAAAAGCGCTCGAAGGGCTTCTCTCGATATCTCAAAACGAAGACAAAAGCCATACGGTAAACTACGATACTATTTGGAACGCCAGCGATGGTCTCTAAAAGCCCCGCGTTTTCAGGGGCTTTTTGTATAGGAGAGCATTTTGGAGAGGGGCCACGCGTTTATCGCGTCTGTTTTTTTTGCCCAGCCCCTACGCGCTTGTGCAATGCCGTATTCAAGATACGGTATATGGAGGACGCTATGCGCGTCAGAATTAATCGCAATCTTTACCCCTGCGTCTATGCATTTCCTGATGTGTTCGTCTTTCAAATCAAGCCGGTCCGGATACGCATTTGCTTCAAGGACCGTCCCGGTTTTTTTTGCATGCCTGATTATCTCATCAATATCGATTTCATAGGCCTTGCGCCGATTGATAATCCGCCCCGTGGGATGAAAAATAATGTCGACGTGCGGGTTTTCCATCGCGCGGATCATTCGTTTCGTCATTTCCGTTTTCGATAGATTAAAATGGGAGTGAACCGAAGCCCCGACGACGTCGAGTTTTGCTAATACCTCGTCTTCTATATCGAGCGTTCCATCCTTGAGAATGTTTACCTCGGCTCCTTTTAGAATTTTTAACTTTTGACTTTTGGTTTTTAACTTTTTGTTGATTTTATCAATGTATGCCATCTGCTTCAAAAGTTTTTTTTCGTCGGCGCCCCCCGTCATCGCAAGAGATTTCGTATGATCGGTAATCGCGATGTATTCCAAGCCTTCCTTCCTCGCCGCTTCTGCCATCTCTTCGATTGAATTTGCGCCATCGGTCCAGTCGGTCTGTGTTTGAAGATCGCCTTTGAGGTCGTCGTAATTTATAAGTTTGGGTAGCTTGTGTTTTTTCGCAAGCTCAATCTCTCCCGTGTTTGTACGCATCTCGGGTGGGATCCAATCGAACCCCAACACCCGGTATACCTCTTCTTCGCTGCGCCCCGCAATTTGTTTTTTCCCTTTATATACTCCGTACTCATTGAGCTTGTACCCCTTTTTTATCGCAATCTCGCGAAGCGCAACGTTATGGTCAATGTTTCCTGTAAAATACTGGTATGCTGCACCAAATGATTCTTCCGGCACCACCCGCAAATCAAGGTCCATCCCGTTTTTCAATTTTACCGCTGACTTTGTCTCTCCGTGCCCATAGACATGAATGACTTCCGGCATCGAAACAAAGAAATCCATAATTGGCTTGGGTTGGGAAGAAACCACCAAAATATCGCCGTCCCCCACCGTCTCCTGCCATCGCCTAATGGATCCGCATGTCGCAATCTTTTTAACCTCCCGTAATTCCTTCAGTCTCCGCTCAATCTCGCGAATAAGAGGAAGCACGTCGCCAAGCAAGAACCTTCCGCCCGACATGTTCAAAAATTCAATTCCTTTTAAAATGTTTTTCTCGGTCTTTTCTCCAAACCCCGGGAGCTTCCGTATCTTCCCTGCCCTTGCGGCTTTCTCAAGGTCCTTCACGGTTTTTATGCCGAGTTTCTGGTAGAACACTTTCACCATCTTGGGTCCGACTCCTTCAATCGCGCAAATCCCCTCGACATCCACCGGCATTTCCTTTTTAAGTCGTTCGTAATCCTTTATGCGCCCGCTCGTAATCGCTTCCTCAATTCTCTCTGCGATTCCCTTCCCCACTCCGGGTATATCCTCAAGCGCCTTACTGCCTCCTTCTTTATACATGTCTTGTACTTCTTTTGTTAACGCTTCAATGGAGTGAGCCGCCTTCTCAAATGCCCGCGGCTTGAACGGCACGTCTTTCATCTCGAGAAACAACGCCATCTCGTATAAAATTTTAGCCACCTCACTGTTTTTCACAATTCATATGGATCTGGACTACTCGTCCAGATCCTAATTACCATGTCGTCTATATTTCCTCCACCGATTGAGTGACTTCGAAACCTCGCTAACAATAAAGTATCCCAACACCTCGTAAGAAAGCATGGGCATGTTAAAGGGCACCTCGTATCTCTCTCGAAAAACACTTGTCAAAAACATTATAAGAAACGTTCCCCACCAGATATATACAAACACCTCGCCGTGACGAACTTTGGTTTTAAGATCCGCCCACCGGCCGACTTCTTTGTGGGCAATATAGGCGCCAAGCAATATGATGTATCCTGAAGCCATTGCTTCGGGGATGTGTTCGAGCCATCTAAAAAAATGGAGCCACTCGAGCACCAAGAGCGCAGTAGTCCATACCAACAAAAACCAAAACATATAATCGCGCGTAACAGTGAGCTCCCGTTCGTACCGCAGGCAAAGCTGCCGTAACGTATTTTTGTCGATCGTATCGTTGCGCGTTGGTTTTTGATTTTTCTCTTCCATGGTCTTTTCATTGTATCAAATATGGTAATTTTGTCCAAAACTATTGACAAGTTTTCTGTATTATGCTATACTACCTTATCACGCTTGACAAGTGTGTACCCAAAGCGCTAAAATGACAAATCACTTTGAAAACGAGAAAGAGTCTGGAGAGGAGGTTGAGTGCGGTGCCCGCTGCCATGGGGTAAACGCCGTGACTCTCGAGTCGGTGGCAGCCGATGAAGTGTGGTGGGAGGTTTCTCCCGGAGCAGGCTCTGCTCCACAACCACGGCCTCTGGTAGATCCCGTTGCTACTAAAAAGGTTCGGAGCGAACCTCGCCTTCGGCAAGGGGCCGGAATTAGCCGGCGGGTCTCTACGTTTTTGGGACCTAAAAATCTGCCATTAATAACTGTCGGATTACCCTACCCTCTTCGGACGGGTAACCGACAACGAACTCAAGACCAGCCATATCGCTTCGAAAGCGTTACGGCTGGTCTCTTCCTCTCTGGACTTTTAGAAAGTCTTCGAGAAATGTATTCCATATTACATGGGAATACATCTCTCGCGGCGGGAGCTTTTCCGGCTACGATTGTAGCGGCGACTAGCTCCTGCTGCTTTTCTTACGACTGGTAAGGCCGTGTGGTGCCCCGGGCTTGCGAGGGCCAAGCCCTCGCAAGCCCGCACCATTCTTTCGTATTACCTCCCCGGGGTTACCCTTCACTAGGTACAGTATTGTACCTGGTTCTGAAGAACCGTAACCCCGGGTCCTCTTCTTTGAAATTTTGTTTCCAAAATTGCAAAGAAGAGGAAGTCTGCGCCTTAGCGCTGGCTTGGAGGTCTTTAGGGAAGAATCGTACCGTCCAGTCCTCTTGGTTCTTCCTCTCCTCTCTGGTCCTAAAATATTTTTGGAATCAGGGAGGAGGGAAAGCGTTGGTGCGAGGTGGGCCGGCCGGGCAACACGAGTGCCAGGGCTAAACAATCCCTCCGAACCATACGCCCCTATGTTGCCCAGAAAATCATGGCGTTTATCTGGTAGTCACGTAGGGTTTGCATACGCCCCAGTGTTGATCCGGTAAAGCGTTGGTTGGCCGGTCATGCGGCTATATCCAACAGGGAAACCGGACCCCGATGCTGGGCAGGGAGGAGAAGAGCAGGACTCCCCGGCACCTTGTTCGCAAGGTGCCGGGAACCTCTCTTTACCCATTTCAGCCCCTCGGCCATATGCGTTAACTCGCGCCTCGCGCGGGACGCGGCTGAGTATTCAGGCCCCAAGCCCTCGATGCATAATATGGATTACTCCATACTCGAGGGCTCTTATATTTCAAGTTATTTGTAGTGGACATTAAAGAAAATATTAGCAAAAAATCCGCGATCGCGGATTTTTTGCTAATATTCACCATAATAAAACCCTTGCCGCAATGGTAAGGGTTTTGTGCTTTTCTCCTGTCTCTTATCACTTGTCTCTTGTTACTTATTACTTGTCTCTTGTCGCTTATCGCTCACTGGCTCCAAGTTTGCCCACAAAGCCCGCAGCCATGAATCCCAGTGTTTTTGAATGTGAGGAGCATAGTCCTTGATCAGTCTCCGCGTATTTATCTCAATATCGAGATTCGGATTACCGGTTCTTTCAAGCGCGATTGGTTCGCCCACGACAATTTTTGATTTCCCATTCTCGGAAAGAGAGAGGAACACGGGAACAATAGTAGCATGTTCCGCCAGCCCCAGCTTCGCAGCACCAACAGGAAAACGCGCTTCACCCTTTCCTATCTGGCATTTCACCCCTCGCGTGGGATCGTTTTGGGTAACGTCGATTGTAAGAACAACGATCCGCCCCTTTTGGAGCATGACGCGCGCGCGTTCCAGCGTACGGCCCCGTTCGACGGGCTCTAACACCACGTCCCCAAAGTCTTTTCGGTATTTGGTCATCATATTGAAAAGCCATTTGGGCTTTACGGGCTCAACGGGAATATACACCCGAAGATCATAGAGGGAAAATACGCCGAACATGTCGTCTACCGGACCCACGTGGCCAACCGCGACGATAACCCTTTCCCCCCCCCGCTGGTAGGCGAGGAGCGTTTCCATGCCTTCAACTTCCAATCGTTCCTTTAGTTGTTCCGGAGTTCGTCCGTTGTCCCCCAACATCGCGGCCCACGACCGCGCGATGGTCTCTGCAACCTGCCATGCTCCGCGATCAATGGTCTTTGAATCAAGATCGGGACGGATGAGAGAAAGATTTCTTTTAATCCGCCGTCTCGGACCTTTCGCGAGAACATACACTACGCGCACCATCATCCGTATAACACGCAAGCGGGTTTCGAGCGAACGATTCCGGATAAGCCGGACAAGCGTCCACAAAAAAAGAAAGGCGAGCCACATAATCGGCTGTTTCGCCACTGCAAGCGGGAATCGAAGAACGCGTTTCACAAAAACCCTCCGTTTCTATCAAGTTTCGTATAAAAGGTTCAAGGGTTGATTGTAGTATAGTAATTACGAAAAATCAATGGTTCGACGGGTTCAGGGTTAATACTGAGCGTAGCCGAAGCATCAACGGTCCGGGGTACCCAACGCGCTAAAACAAACTTGCCTGTTTCGCTCTTCCCTTCGCTTCTCCTTCTTTAAAAATCTTGACCACGCCATACTCTCCGTCATACCCTGGCTTGATGTCCACCCTCCCCTCCCGGACCCGCATCATCCCCTCTGCGATCTCCGGGTTTGACGCGCTTTCAATTTCTTCGCACGACGCATCAAGTAAGATCGTAAATTCATTCCCGAAACGCTTGATAAGGTCGTTGTATTCTTTCTTTACCGCTTTTGATGCCTTACCCACACCCAGCGTCTCGCCAATGATTTCGTCCAACGGCACAAGACTTTTATACGGAATGGCGCCGGCAGGACGTTCTCCGGGGGCGCGATCCGCAAGCTCCTCTACTCTCGAGAGCACTCCAATGGTAAGAGAACGGCCGCACTGAGGGCACGTACCCTCTAGCTCTTTTGTTTTCTCGGGAGGAGAGCTGAATTTGCAGTTCCGGTGACCGTCAAAATGGTACTTCCCTTCTTCGGGATAAAATTCGACAGTGTATGCCAGTTTGCAGTTGGGTGATTCGGACCTTCCGCCGTTTTTAATTGCCGTTATGATATTTTGATAACTTAATTCATTCGCCTCAAATACATTTGCTTCGCGGCCAATGCGCGATGGGCTGTGGCAATCGGAATTCGAAAGAAGGGTGATGTTGTCAAGCGCAGAAACGCGCCAGTTCATCAGGGGATCGGAAGAAAGGCCGGTTTCTATCGCGTAAATATACTTTGCGTATTCCTCAAAACACTCTTCGATCGAATCAAATCCGGATTTTGAACCAAATACTGAAAACCACGGAGTCCATGCGTGGGCGGGGACAAGCAAACAGTTCTCGGAAGCGCCAAACACAATCTTTGCGAGTTCCTTTGCGTCAAGCCCTAAAATAGGACGCCCGTCTGCGGCAAGATTCCCCACCCAGCCAAGCTGGGTGTTGATTTTGTCCGCGGCTTCGAAAGAAGGCGCGAAGATAATAGTATGAATCTTGCGGACTTTCCCGCCCTTCGAATAAATGCTTGACACCTCGACCGTGAGTATGAATCGGGTAAAGTTTTTTTCTGAACCCTTGCGTAACTTAAAAAGGCCGGGTTCTGCGCCTTCAAGTTTTTCCCGGAGTTCCCGGAACCAAAGGGGATGAGTAAAGTCTCCCGTCCCGAGCACTCGTACTCCTTTCACCTGCGCCCATTTATCGAGCTCCTCTAAATTCATGTCCCTGCTTGTCGAGCGCGCATATTTTGAATGGATATGGAAATCAGCAATTATCCTCATTGTTTCTATGGTACACCACCGAAAAGAAGTGTCAAAAAGGAACAATTAGTTGACAAGATATTAAAAAGCGCTACAATGGAAAATCGGCCAAGATAATGGTTTTTTGAAAACAAAAGGAGGAAACAAGATGTTCTCTTTCGCGAATGGCAACGGCGCACTCCAAGAGGTGCTGCTCCGAGGATCTGGAAAAGGTCCGAAGATACTCGTGATTGGCATAAAGGGTGTAATTACGGAAGAGCCGCAAGGGGGCGTCGTGAGTCCTCGTCGGAGCGCCACTACTCCAGAAGCGATCGAGGTTCAAGTGTACCGCGCGCTTCTTGATCCCACCATAATCGGCGGAATGCTCAACGTATCAAGTCCGGGAGGATCAGCTTCTGCAAGCGACGCGATCTATCATCTCCTTGAAAAGTTTTCTGTGGTAAAGCCGCTTGTTGCGTTTATCCCCCATCTTGGGGCGTCGGGCGCATACTACGTATCGTGTGCGGCAGATACTATCATTGCTTCGCGATCCGCGCTTGTGGGATCCATCGGCGTTATTATGCAGCATCTTAATGTCTCCGGGCTTGCCGCGAAACTTGGGGTTAAAGCAGAAATCCTCACAACGGGAAAGTACAAGGGAATGACCTCTCCGTTCCACGAACTTACCGGTGATGAAAGAGCAATACTCCAAACAATGCTTGAGGAAATGAAGGAGCAGTTTGTGGGCGTGGTAAAGGAGGGCCGGCCGAACCTCGACCAGACGAAGCTCGCGGAAATTACGAGCGGCCAGGTATTTACCGCGTCACACGCGCGATCACTCGGCTTGGTGGACGAAATCGGATACGAAGACGACGCGATAAAGATCGTCAAATCAATTACGGGCGCTCCCGGGGTAAGTCTCGTTACATATGCGGCACGAAGACCGCCTCTCGCGGATTTCCTGCGGCTACTTCCTCTTGGCCGCGGGGGGTCAATCACAGAAGAAATGGAAAAAATTCTTACCAAAGATTCGGGAAAACCCCTCTATCTTTGGAAACAACGTATTGTAGAGTAAAAGGGCTGATTTCAGCCCTTTTTGTTGACCGAAACGAGAAGGTTTTTAAAATGGTCGTAAATCCCCCCTCTTTCTTTTTGATGTATAAGCGCGGCGAAAACTCCCAGCACCACCCAGAAAAGGAGTCTACCCTGCTGAAGCGTCCAGAGAAAATGATCAAAAAAACCCGTGGCGAGAAGAACGAGGGAAAGTACCCCGTACGCGCTTACGAGCAAGGCCTCTTCTCTATCTCTCATGGATCGCGTGCGCCCATACGCGCGAAGAAAAAGATGGAGAAGAAACACGATAAAAATCGAAAGGCCCGCCACGCCAAGCTCGCTCGCAACCAATAGATAAATGTTATGAACCGGCTGATAAAACCCTTCGGGTTTTCCCGCAAGAGATTCGCGAAATACCGGAATGAAATTCCCCATCCCCACTCCTAATATCCGATGCGTCTTTATTTGACTCGCAGCCTCCCTGCCGTATTCCAGCCGATGAGTAACCGCTTCCTCTTGAGGGTCAAGGGTGAAACGCGAAAAGAGGTACGGAGAAAACAAGAAAAAAAGAAGAATGTTACATACCGAAAAGACAACAATCAGCGTTCGGATCCTTGAAAGAAAACGGCTGCGAAGAGCAGGGTTAAGCGTGCAAAAGAGAAAAAACGCAATGCTCCCCGCAAAGTACGCGCCAAGAGCGACGCGCGAAAACGTCGCAATAAGACCCGAAAGAAGGACGAAAAAACCCGCGCCCAGCGCAACTCCCGGGAAAAAACTGATGGCCTTCTCGTTCTTCGTATTATCTTTTTGCCCAAGCAAAAACCAAAGATACAAAGAAAAAATTGCCGCAACCAAAAACGCCGCAAGGACGTTAGGGTGCGGGAACCCGGCGTATGCCCGAATTATTTTCACGCCATCGACAAAGAAATTCGCGACGTAGGGAAGGTCAGGATGGAGCGGGCTTTCGCCAAGGAATTTCAAACCAAAATCGGATTGGGTGGAAAATTGCGCCATGGCCCAAAGCGACTGAAGAACTCCGCTCGCGGCAAAAACACCCGCTGCTGTTCTTGTGTTAAGGCCACGAAAATATGTTTTTATATACCAAAAAACCCACATCCCTTCGCCGAGTTTTATGAGTTGATAAAACCCAAGCGGCACATTTTTTGCGTTAAAAAGAGAGACAAGCCCCACAAGCCACATCCCTCCCAGTAAAAAAATCAACGCGCTCGGGGAGGGAACGAACGACACGCCGCCACGGATCGCTCTTGCCACCCAAAAAAAGACGAGCAGCGCCACCACGATATCCGTGGCGTATAAAAACGCGCTTAAGTATTCGCTGTATTCTCCTTCCCACCACACAAAAAGAAGCTTGCGGGTGGAGAGAGGAATCAAAAAAATAAGAAGGTAAAAAAGGAGTTTTTCCGTCGCGTGCGGCCGAGCCGTCATAAGACAAAGAGTGTCTCAATAACAATCCCCAGAACAAAAAGGGTTACAAGGACGACCTTTGCCCACGAGGGGAGAAAAATGCGGTAGACGGGCTTATTCTCCCCGTGTTTCGCGGCAGAAGAATGAAGAAGCACGATAATGATAGAAGCAAGTCCTCCCGCAACGCCCCCGGCAAACCCCATTACAGGGATAAATCCCTTGACACCCGCCAAAAAGAGAAGAGCGGGAATGCCCACGGTAAGGGCCCACGAAACAAACCGGGGAATGTGATAGTCATACATAAACGTATCCCGCAGGTTTACGCCGAGCACAAGAAAGGACGAGAAAACGGCAAGTAGGCCAAACACTGCTCCCATAACCACGATTGATTTCCCCAGATACGGAACAAGCTCCGCGATTGCTTCGGGCGAAGTTTCCCTCCCCGTCACTCCCACCACGCTCCAAACAAAAAGAACGTAAAGCGCAATGGGAATAACCGTCCCCCACACTATGACCGGAAAAAAAGAACGAAGACGCGAGCTCCCCAAAATTTCTGGAAGCTCGGGGATTGCAGCCATTCCGGCAAGAGAGAAGAGCACCACGCCGTAGGGAAGAAACGCGTGCCGGAGGTCGACGCCGAAAAAGTACGAGAGAGAAATATGGGGAAGGCCTCGAATAAAAAAAAGCGCTATTATTCCCACGAGAGCGAGAGACATGACCAGCTCGACTTCTGAAATCGAACGAACTCCCAAGAACACGAATACCGACCCAAAAAAGAAAAACAGGAGAAACGGAAGAATTTCATTTTCTCCGCCAAAGAGAAGAGAGAGGAATGTGCCTCCCAGGATAATATAGGCAAGGAGAGAACTATACAGCCCCAAGAACACGATAACCGCGCACACCCGCGCCCATTTTCCCCCAAAATAGAGCTTCGCAAGTCCTACTATCCGATGTTTCCCTTTTGTACGAAGGATCACTTCTCCGAACATAAGATGGAGAAGTGTCGTTATAAAACCAAGCACAAACAAAAAAAGAAGGCCGATTGGAAACCCGGCCCGGGAAAAGACATACGGAAGACCGAAGATGCCCGCCCCTATAATGGTCCCGATGAGCGTCGCGAGGGCGTAAAACACGTTGCGCCGTCCGTTCGTCTTCATATCCCGCTACTCTACCTTCATCATTTTCCCAAGAACAAAAAGGATGAAAAAAATGAGAAGAGTGGTAAATACCGCTTCAAAATAAAACCCCACTCCCACCGCAACACCGATCGCCGCAACCGACCACATAGCGGCTGCGGTCGTAAGCCCGTGTACACGCGGGCCTTGGTGCATAATGAGCCCTGCGCCAAGAAACCCGATACCTACCACTATCTGCCCCGCGATACGCGAGGGATCAATGATCACTCCCTCGCCGCTAAATCCGTAAATCGAGATAAGGGTAAAAAGAGTTGAGCCGATCGCAACCAAACTATAGGTCCTTGTTCCTGCGGATTTCCCCACGTGCTCCCGTTCCATGCCAATAAACCCCCCGAGGATACCGGAGAGAACAAGCTGAAAATAGGGAATGAGTTGACTAAAATCCAAGGCTTTTGCGAGGCAAAAGAAATTCGAAATTCGAATATCGAAATTCGAAACAAATTCAAATTTCTAATGCCCAAAATTCAAAAACAGGTTTCGGATTTCGAATTTCGTGCTTCGGATTTGTCTAT
>CAYJUS010000006.1:0-19332 GCA_964373435.1 uncultured Candidatus Saccharibacteria bacterium | reverse complement strand
AAGTCGAGGGGCTTTTTGATTTTTTTCTTTCTGGTATAATGGGGATATATCATGCCAAATCATCTCAAAATTGAGATTTCCGTATTTTCTGTCATTAAAATTATTGCAGTGCTTGCGGCTCTTTGGTTTCTCTACTACATACGCGATATCGTCGTCCTCGTGTTTCTTGCGGTGGTTATTGCTTCCGCGATTGACCCTCTCGCAACATTTTTTGCGCGCTACCGGATTCCCCGGGTCGTAAGCGTCCTTTTCGTCTACATTGTTATTTTTGCACTTGCGTCCTTTGTGCTCTACCTTCTCGTCCCAAGTCTTTTGAGGGAAATGGGGGAGCTCTCGAAAACTCTTCCCGGTTTTTACCAGCGGATTGTATGGGGGAAGCCATTAAGTTTTTTGGGCTATAACGCCCTTATCCAACTTCAGAACTTTTTGAATGGGTTTCTCCCTCAAGTGGGGGAGATTGTAACGGGAGCAGTGGGGCTTACCCCGAAACTTTTTGGAGGCGTTGTCGCGTTTGGGAGCGTCGTTGTGATCTCGTTTTACCTTGCGGTACGGGAGGGGGAAATCGAGAAATTTATCAAATTGATTACTCCTCGGGGCTATGAGGAGTATGCCGTGGATCTTTGGACAAGGACCCACAAAAAATTCGGGAAATGGCTTCAGGGATCCCTTTTCCTTGCGTTTCTCGTCGGAATCTCTGCGTTTGTAGGACTTTCGCTCCTTGGCGTAAAATACAGTTTGAGTTTGGCGTTGCTTGCGGGTATCTTCGAATTGATCCCTATGGTGGGGGCGACTCTTGCGACGATCCCCGCGGTGCTAATCGCGCTCACCCAGTCGTGGCAGATAGCGCTCGGAGTGCTCATTCTCTATATCGTTATCCAGCAACTCGAAAACAATCTTATGGTTCCGCTGGTATTCCGGCACGTAATTGGACTTAACCCCATTATTATTATTTTAAGTCTTTTGGTGGGGGTGCGTATTGCGGGCCCCGTTGGCCTTTTGGTCGCAATTCCCGCGGCTGCCGCAATCGGAGAATTTCTTGGGGACCTCGCGACAGGAAAATTTAAATTAAAAGAATAAAAACCGCGAGGGCGCTTGCGGCAAACTGTGTAGCCACTCCGATTACAAACGGAGCATTTTTATTTTTTGTATGGAGTTCGTGTCCCAGATTCACTACGTGGTGGATGGGTTTAGGGAGGAAGTATTCTCCCAAAACGCCGATTGCGTCGGGAAGAGCTGCTGCAAATCCTGCCGCCAAAATCCACGCGGCGCGTTCGTTGCGGGAGACGAGGAAAAAGACGAGTAGCATGCCGAGGGAGACATCAACAAGCGCAAGAGAAAATTCTTGCAGCGCGGCTCTGTTCCGTTTTTGTTCAGAAAGATTATCGATACCATACTCCGCGTGAGGAATCGTATCAACAAGGTAGTGACTTAAAAAAGCGAAAAGAATCCCAAGAAGGGGATGTGCGGTTTTTGAGGCAATCGCTGCGCCGATCAAAACATGGGGAGCGAGGATCATTTTCGAGTGACCAGTGGTGACTAGTGGTTAGTGAAATGATACTATTAGTAACGTATGGGAACGCTTTATATCGTTGCAACGCCCATAGGGAATCTCAAAGATATTACCCTCCGGGCCCTGGAGGTTTTGAAGGGAGCGGATGTTATTTTGTGTGAAGACACGCGCCTTACAAGGAAACTCCTCGATCATTATACCATACAAACCCCTGTAATAAGTTACCATCAGCATTCTTCCCCAGCGCGTATCGATGAAATTTTTCGGCTTTTGGAAAAAGGGAGCGCGCTCGCGCTTGTTTCTGACGCGGGTACGCCGGGAATTTCCGACCCCGGCAATAAGCTGATACATTTGCTGGTTAATAAGTTTATAGGCTCCAGCCAAAAAGCAAGTTTAGAAACCCAGAGTGAATCGGAACATAAAAACCCGCCAACCATTGTTCCGATTCCCGGGCCTTCCGCGGTAAGCGCAGCGGCAAGTATATCCGGTTTTCCTATGGACAAATTTCTATTTCTTGGCTACCCGCCGACAAAAAAGAAACGGAATAAATTTTTTCAAGAAATAGCAAAGTCATCGCACCCCGTGGTATGTTACGAGTCCCCTCATCGCATACTCAAAACGTTAGAAGAATTGCGGCGAGCGGCGGGCGGCGGACGGTCAGCGGTTGTATGCCGCGAGCTTACCAAAAAATTTGAGAGCATATATCGAGGAACCATTGATGAAGTGACCGAACACATACAAAGAGACCCCATAAAAGGGGAATATACAGTCGTAGTAGCTCCCCAAGAGTAAACATGCCAGAGGGAAAAGAAAAATTTTATATCTCTACCGCTATCCCCTATGTGAATGCAGAACCGCATATTGGGTTTGCCTTGGAGATAGTTCAGGCAGACGTGATTGCGCGATACCGGCGTCTTTTGGGGGAGAGCGTATTTTTTGTTACGGGGACCGATGAAAACTCTCTTAAGAACGTACTCGCTGCGGAAGATTTGGGCATTACTCCGAAGGAACTCGTAGATCGAAATGCAGAAAAATTTCGTGAACTCTCAAAAATCCTTACTATTTCAAACGACGATTTTATTAGAACAACCGAGGATCGTCATATTCGAGGAGCCGGGAAATTGTGGTCTTCGTGTAAGAAAGAAGACATTTATAAAAAAGAGTACGAGGGGCTCTACTGCGTGGGATGCGAGGAGTTTTATAAGGAAAACGAACTTGTGGATGGTTGTTGCCCCGAGCATAAAACGAAACCCGATGTCGTTAAAGAAGAGAATTATTTTTTTCGCCTTTCCCGTTATCAAAGCAAACTCGATGAACTGATTTCTCGCGACGAGTTCCGTGTGATTCCCGAGACGAGAAAAAACGAGGTTTTGAGTTTTATTCATCGTGGCCTTGAGGATTTTAGTATTTCGCGATCAAACGAGCGGGCACGCAACTGGGGGGTTCCGGTTCCGGGCGACGATTCGCAGAGAATGTATGTCTGGGTGGACGCGCTTTCGAACTACATTAACGCATTGGGGTATATCGACGACTCTGAAAAATTTAAGAAATTTTGGCAGGGAAATGGTGCGATAGTACACTGTATCGGGAAAGGAATCACCCGGTTTCACGCTCTTTACTGGCCCGCTCTTTTGCTGTCTGCCGGTCTCCGGCTCCCCCGGACGCTCTTTGTCCATGGGTATCTTACCGTTGAAGGACAGAAAATGTCGAAAACTCTTGGGAACGTGGTAAGCCCAAAAGATGTGGTTCAAAAATACGGAACGGATCCGCTTCGGTACTATCTTTTGCGTGAGATTTCGTCAATCGAGGACGGCGACTTCAGTTATAAGAAATTTGAAGACCGATATAACGCAGACCTTGCGAAGGGGATTGGGAATTTGGTTTCGCGCGTCCTTACGCTCGCAGAAAAGAATCTTGGTATTAACTCTGGTGTTAATTCCGTGGTTCTTAATAAGACTCTCGAAAAAACCTGGAACATATACCGAAGCTCGCTTCAAGAATTCAAATTTAACGAGGCGCTAGAAGCCACATGGAAACTTATTGGGGCCTGCGATGAATATATAAGCAAGGAAAAGCCGTGGGAAAACAAAGGATCATCTCTCAGGGTGGTCGGCGATCTCGTCGTAACTCTTGGCCACACTGCTCACATGCTTCGTCCTCTTCTCCCCGAAACTTCAGACGCCATTTTTATTCAGCTTGGAATTGATCCGGATAGCGAAATATCATGGGATAAGCAGGAATTTAAGATTAAAAAAGGCGAAGCATTATTTCCTAGGCTGTAATTACTCTGAATTACGAAACATCAATTTTGGGAGGTCCAGACCGTGCACATAACGCGGTATTTGGGCGGTCTGGTCCTCCCTACACTAAAAAATTTATGTTAATCGACGTTCATGCCCATATACAGTTTAACGCGTATCGCGACGATGTCGACGAAGTGATTAAACGGGCGATTGATTCGGACGTGTTGATGATTGCGCCGAGTTCTCAGATTTCGACGTCACAGCGCTCCATCGAATACGCCGAAAAATATCCCGGAAATATTTTCGGCGGGGTCGGCCTTCACCCCATCCATTTGAAAGAAGCCTACTTTGATCCTTCGGAAGAAGGGGTCCCCGCGTTTCACACGCGAGTCGAGGAGTTCTCCTATGAAACATACAAAAAACTTGCGGAACACCCACGCGTGGTTGCAATTGGCGAGACGGGACTTGACTATGCAGAGAAACTTGCAGTAGGGAAGGGGGATCAGAAAAAACAGGAAGACCTTTTTCGTAAACAAATTGAGATTGCACTCGAGGTTAAAAAGCCCATCATCCAACACACGAGAAGCGGGATTGTGGCAAGGAGCGCGCGCGACGCGCATGAAGATGCCCTGCGGGTAATTGCGGAACATGTGCCACGGGGGCTTCGCGGCGTTGCGCATTGCTATTCGGGAAATATCGAACAGGCGAAGCGATATGTCGAGCTCGGCTTTTACATCTCCTTCACCGGCCTCATCACATTTGTAGATCAGTGGCGCGAGGTGATACGGGAGATTCCGCTTCGGCAGCTACTGGTTGAGACTGACTGTCCCTACATGACACCTGTTCCCCATAGAGGCGAACGGAACGAGCCCTCATTTGTACGTTATGTAGCCAAGAAAATCGCCGAGGTCAAAGGAATTTCATTTGACGAGGTCGCCAAGCAAACAACAAAGAATGCAATCGATTTATTTAACCTTCCGTTGACTCTTAGCTAGTATATCCATGAGCATTACCTCTCTTCTTATGGTTGCCGCCACAGTCTTTCTCACTCTCATGAGAACGTTTGGGAAACTCGCGGCGCCCCACATCCATCCCATAGTCGCAGGATTCTTTATGCATCTAGCTGCCTTTGTATTCATGGCATTGATATTTTTGGCTATTCGTCCAGAAATCAAAGCCCAGCTTACATTTCACAAAGGCCTGCTTTTTGCCGCTCTTGCGGGGGTTGCAGCGGTCACGTTTGATATATTGGTGTTTACCATATTTAAGTTTGGCGGCAGCCTCTCTGTTTTTACGGTGGTCGTGAACGCAGGCTCAATCCTTCTTGCGGTGCTGATCGGGGTACTGTTTTTGAAAGAATCTCTTACGTTGGTGCAATACGCCTCTGTGGGAGTAGTGCTCGTGGGAATATATTTTCTTTTGAAATAGTTTACCCCGTTAGACCTTGGGATTTAACAGGGTTCGATGCGTAGAGGTCGAACCGAGCACATACTATTTTGCGCTCGGTTCAACCTTTTTAATATTAAAAAAAGGCGAGCCACCTCGCCTTTTTATGAATTTGTTTCGTATGTGGTGTAGTGTCGGTTCTAAATAGAATTCCTTAGAATTCTATATATTGTCCTTTTTTCCCGCAAAAAATCTTAATTGTCGCTTCCGCTTCGCTAACAGTCGGAGTCTTCCCCATTTTTATCATCATCTCTTCTAAGTAGTTCCCGCAATCCTTCCAAGCTTATCTCGCTTCCTTCGGATGCTTCATTGATGATATCGATCTCGTCTTGGATAATTTGCTGAAGCCGCCATTGGATTCGTTTCCGGGTTTTGCTGTTGAGCTCCGGGGTTGTTTCATCCGGGTTCGCGGTTACGGTTCGTACGATTCGTTTCGCGATCCGCTTTGCTACCTCTTTTTCGTTCTCCACCATTTTTGGCATCGCTACACCCCTATTCCTACTTCTTCTCCATTGCGAAGGTTCTGCTCTTCGGCCTCAAATTTGTTTAGCATTTCCTCGATAATTTCCGTGAGGACCATCTTAATCTTTTCTTCCTCTCCATTGGCATACACTTCGTCGAGGGTTTTTCTGCGGTGTTTTACCGTGTTGAGAATTGAAGCCGCAAGTAATTGCGCCTTGTCGCGGTTAGTCAGGATCACGTTTTATCTCCTTCCTTTACCCGAGATAGGGGAGGGGCTGTTGGGCTGGCGGAACGACATTGTCGTCTTTTTCTCCCGGCGATTTTTTGAGTTCATCCATGATGAGTCGGTAAATAACTTTTCGCAGCCGTTTTCGTGTCCGTTTGTTCATACGCTCTCTTCTGGGATTCATCGCGTCCATAAAGGCTTTTGTCAGGCGGCTGGCAAACTCTTGCCTCGTTTCCTGTTTTTTTTCTTCATCACTCGATTTTTTGGCGGGAATGCCCGGTTTGGAACCCCCAAAACATCCTCCAAGCAGCAGCAGTTGCAAGTTCTCTTCCTTTCCCTATTCTCTTATTGCACCCTCTTTTTCGGAGGGAGTGGTTGCATGAGGACTTCGTGGATTTTTTTCCTAAAATACTCCTTGAGACCCGTTTGGTTTGCGGGGAGGGTAGATATTTGAATCTCGATCGTTTTCGTGGGAGCGGTTCCCAGCATTCTTGTGTAGCCCAACGAGTGTTTTTCGAAAATTTCGTTCCAGAGCATTTCTACCAGCTGTTCTGCCTTCTTTTCATCATAGCTCACCCGTTTTACTTCAACCACATTTGCCATTTCTCGTGCCTCCTTGTTTTTAAAGATCTCTTTGTCTTTAAAATAGTACAATAATCGTAGGGAATAAGTCAACCAAAAAGGGTAAGCCCCGCGAGATTTCGCGGGGCTTGGATTTCGTCTCCTGCGCGCGTTTGGTTGGTTGATTGTTCGTCGCGCGTTTTGGCGCTAATTCACTAGCGCATGCGTTTGATGAGCTTGAGGCAGGCCACTCTTGCGCTTCTATAAAATTGAGGAGTTGCGAGTTTGCGGTCGGCAGGAAGTCGCATATCCTCGTCACGGGGCAATGATTTTACGTCCCAAGCGAGGATTTCGGCAAGAAGGGGAACGGCCTCTTCCCATACCGCTATGGCTGTTTCGTAAATAAGCTTAGAACTCCTTTCCCCGCCTTTTATAAAAAGGCCCTTGAGTTGTGTCCACCATTCATTTGCGAATACTTCTGCTCCTCGGAGTTTCATG
The DNA here is from genome assembly GCA_964373435.1 of uncultured Candidatus Saccharibacteria bacterium. GTDB lineage: Bacteria > Patescibacteriota > Minisyncoccia > JAHCSD01 > JAHCSD01 > CAYJUS01. The sequence continues at coordinate 12,386 of CAYJUS010000006.1, read as the reverse complement.
GCAAGTATGTAAAGCTCTTCGACGGTGATATTTGAGGCTTCGTAGGCCTCAAATGCATATTTGGTATTTCCCTGTTTCCATTCTTCGTCGCCAATTTGGCGCGCCATCTTGGCGGCTTGACCCGCGGGGGTCACGCCTCCTCCTTCTTTTTCACCCATTTTCGGTTCCTCCACTTCTTTTTTGTTTGCTTGCCCTGCACTGTGCTTTCTATCCTGAGCATAGTCGAAGGATGCTCTAGTGCGGGGTTTTGGAGGAACGCGCAGAAGACTTTTCAGTATAGCGCGGGGACTTGATAAAGTCAAGAGAAGGGGGGACAATGTAAAGAGCGATAATAATAATAATACGTGTTATGACAAGATACAATCCAAGAGGAATAGAGCCCAAATGGCCCCGAACCAAAGTCCTTCGACGGGCTCAGGACACGGTACGGGGTAAACAAAAATAGTGGCGAGGTACAATCCAAGGAAAATTGAGAAAAAATGGCAGAGCTATTGGACGCAGAAAGGATTGTATAGATCCGTTGATTTTGCGAAAAAACCCAAGCGATATGTATTGGACATGTTTCCCTATCCTTCCGGCCATGGGCTTCACATTGGGCATCCGGAAGGATACACGGCAAGCGATATCGTCTCGCGGTACTTGCGTATGAACGGTTATAACGTGCTTCATCCCATGGGGTGGGATGCGTTTGGACTCCCCGCGGAAAACTATGCAATCGAGACAAAAACGCATCCGCGGCTTGTGGTAGAAAAAAACGTCAAACGTTTCAAGGAACAACTTCAGACGTTTGGGTTTGATTATGACTGGTCGCGCGAGATTAATACCACGGATCCGGAATACTATAAATGGACCCAGTGGATCTTTCTTCAGATGTTTAAGGCGGGTCTTGCGTACGAAGCAGAAATCCCGATTAACTGGTGTCCAAAATGCAAAACCGGACTTGCAAACGAAGAGGTGAGCGAAGGGAAGTGTGAGCGGTGTCACACCTTTGTTGCCAGAAAAGAGATGCGGCAGTGGATGCTCGCGATTACAAAATATGCCGACCGGCTGCTCGAAGACCTTGAAGAACTTGATTGGCCGGAAAAAATCAAGACCATGCAGAGAAACTGGATCGGCCGATCAGAAGGAGCCACCGTCAAGTTTCAAGTTTCAAGCTTCAAGCTTGAAGTTCCCGTGTATACCACGAGGCCGGATACGTTGTTTGGCGCAACCTATGTGGTGCTCGCGCCCGAGCACGAGTTAGTCAAAAAAATTACTACCGCCGAACAGAAAAAAGAAGTCGGGAAATATATAAGAGCGGCAAAGAAGAAAAGCGACCTTGAACGTGCGGAACTCACGAAAGAAAAGTCCGGGGTATTTACGGGTTCCTACGCGGTGAATCCCGTCAATGGTGAAAAAATTCCTGTTTGGATTTCCGACTACGTACTGGTTAGCTACGGAACGGGCGCAATTATGGCGGTTCCCGCGCACGACGAGCGGGACTTTGCGTTTGCGAAGAAATTTAAACTCCCGATCGTAGAGGTAATCAGTCCCGACGGGAAGACCCATCTACTCAAGGAGGCGTATGTCCGAGACGGGATTCTTGTGAATTCCAGCGAATTCTCGGGTTTGTATTCGGAGGACGCAAAAGAAAGAATTAGTGAATGGCTTACGAAGAAAGGACTTGCGAAAAAGACGGTCAACTATAAACTTCGCGACTGGGTGTTTTCGCGGCAGAGATACTGGGGAGAACCGTTTCCGATCGTTTTCTGCGAGGAGTGCAAGAATTTAGAGCGTAAAGCGAAAAGTTCAAAATTTAGTAAGGGGGAACTGTTAAACCCCGGGTGGGTGGCGGTTCCAGAAGAAGACCTCCCCGTAACACTACCCGACGTGGAACGCTACGAGCCGACCGGCACAGGAGAGTCGCCCCTTGTTTCAATAAAACATTGGGTTGAGACCATCTGCCCTAAATGTGGTGGTCCCGCAAGGCGTGAAACAAACACCATGCCCCAGTGGGCGGGGTCATGTTGGTATTACCTCGCGTATGTGCTCGGAAATAAAAATTTAAAATTATCCCTCGACTCCGCTCGGGACCCTGAACCCGTCAAAGGGAAAGTTAAAAGCTTAGGTAACGATAATTTTAAGAAACTATTTGGCTACTGGCTTCCTGTTGATTTATATCAGGGAGGAGCGGAGCACGCGGTGCTTCATCTTCTCTACGCGCGCTTCTGGCACAAGTTTCTTTACGATATCGGCGTCGTATCTACCAAAGAGCCATTTTATACACTGCGGAATCAAGGACTTATTTTGGGTCTTGATGGGCAGAAGATGTCTAAGTCGCGGGGGAATATCATTAACCCAGATGAAGTGATCAAGGCATATGGAGCGGATACGGTAAGGATGTACGAGATGTTCATGGGGCCGCTTGAAGATGATAAGCCGTGGGACGCGAAGGGGATCGTGGGAATATACCGTTTTCTCGGGCGGGTCTGGAACCTCATCGAAAGGTTGAAAGTGAAAAGTGAAAAGTTAAAAGTTAGCCGAGAGCAGAAAGCCGAGAGCCCAGAGTCAAAGAAGTTGAGACACAAGACGATTAAGAAGGTGACGGAAGACATTGAAGGGCATAAGTTTAATACCGCGATCAGCGCAATGATGGAATTTACCAACGAGCTTACGGGCCATACATCACAGACTACAGCTAGCAGTATGCGCTTCGTGGCAAGCGATTTGCTAAAGTTGCTGGCACCCTTTGCGCCGCACATTACAGAAGAACTGTGGCAGAACCATTTAAGGAAAAAAGGGTCGATTCATCTTGAATCCTGGCCAAAGTATGACCCGAAGCTCGTTCAAGAAAACACGTTTGAGCTCGTGATCCAGGTAAATGGAAGAGTGCGCGCGACGGTAACCGCACCATTAGGCATTGAAGAAGAGGAGGCAAAGAAACTCGCCCTCGCTCATGAACGGACGCAATTATTTGTCCGTCAAAAAGACGTCAAGCGGGTTGTTTATGTTCCCAATCGACTTCTAAACATTGTCATTTAAGAAGAGAAACACATCATGAAGAACGTATATTTTTTTAGCGAAGACAAGACAGAAGGAAGCAAAGAATTGCGAGATCTTCTTGGAGGAAAGGGGGCGAATCTGGCCGAGATGAGCCGTCTTGGGGTCTCCGTTCCTCCGGGATTTACCATTACGACCGAAGTCTGTACCTACTATTACGCGCACGAAAAAAAATATCCCAAAACCCTGCGGAATGAAGTGGAAGATGCAATACGGGAAATTGAGAAGCGAACCCGGGCTACGTTTGGAGATCCCCAAAATCCTTTGCTTGTTTCTGTCCGTTCGGGAGCGCGTGTTTCTATGCCCGGCATGATGGACACCATTCTTAATCTTGGGTTAAATGACGAGACCGTCGAGGGTTTGTCCCGGAAAACGGGAGACCCTCGGTTTTCCTACGACTCCTACCGCCGATTTGTACAAATGTATGGAGATGTGGTGTGTGGAGTTCCCGGAGAAAAATTCGAGGAAGTTCTTGAGAGCAAAAAGAAGAGTATCGGCGTTGAAACGGATTCACAAATTGACCTCGCATCCCTAAAGCAAATAATCGCCGCCTATAAAGAATTTGTCGATGTTCCGCAGAGTTCGTGGGATCAACTTTGGGGAGCGATCGGCGCGGTGTTTAGCTCGTGGAACAACAAACGCGCGATAAGCTACCGGGAACTTCATGGATTCTCGCACGACTGGGGGACCGCGGTGAACGTGATGGCAATGGTCTTTGGGAACAAAGGCGTGGATTCGGGGACCGGCGTTTGTTTTTCGCGAGATCCCACAACAGGAGAGAATGTCATATACGGAGAATATCTCGAAAACGCCCAAGGGGAAGACGTGGTTGCGGGTATTCGCACACCGAACTCCTTAAGGAAAGAGAGGAGTGAAGCAGAAAAGACCGATTCGTTTGAAGAATTGATGCCGGAAAACTTTGCGGAACTTGTTATGATCGTAAAAAAACTTGAGGACCATTATCGGGACATACAGGACATTGAGTTTACCGTGGAAGAAGGAAAACTCTGGATTTTGCAGACGCGTTCCGGAAAACGCACCGCGCGCGCAGCAGTAAAGGTTGCGCGGGACATGGTGGAAGAGGGGCTCGTAAAAAAAGAGGAAGCTATTCTCCGCCTTGATCTTAAGCAAATCGAGACTCTGCTTCATCCTACATTCGCAACCAAAAAAGAAGCGCTCGCGAAGGGGCAGCCCGCTTCTCCCGGTGCGGCAAGAGGAAAAGTGGTGTTTGATCCGGAGACTGCAGAAAAAATGGCGGAGGAGGGCGAGAAAACCATACTGGTACGCATAATGACTTCTCCCGAAGACATTCGCGGCATGGCTGCTTCAGAAGGAATCCTTACAAAAGTAGGCGGGCTTACCTCTCACGCCGCACTCGTCTCGCGGGGTTTGGGGAAGTGCTGTGTGGTGGGGTGCGCCGCGCTCGCGATTGATTATAAAAAGAAAGAATTCCGCGTGGGCGAGACACTCGTCAAAGAGGGGGATGTTATCAGCTTAGACGGTTCAACCGGAGAGGTGATGTTGGGCGAGCTTCCCGTGAAGGATCCGGTGATTACAGAGGATTTTAATACGGTTCTTTCGTGGGCGGACGAGGCGCGAACGCTCGGCGTTCGTACGAATGCCGATACTCCTTCGCAAGTTGCAAAAGCGCTCGAATACGGCGCAGAAGGCGTGGGGCTTTGCCGCACCGAGCACATGTTTTTTGAAGAAGACCGGATTGATGCGTTTCGCGCGATGATTCTGAGTGAAGACGAAACGGAACAAAAGAAATGGCTTGATGAAATTTTTCGGCTTCAAAAACATGACTTCAAAGAGATATTCAGAAAAATGCAGGGTAAAGAGGTGACGGTGCGGCTCCTTGATCCTCCGCTCCACGAGTTTCTTCCTGAAGATTCCGAAACCATGCGGCTTCTTGCGGGAAAAACCGGTATTTCCGAAGAAGATCTTGAGAAGAAAATTCACGGGATGCGCGAACAAAATCCTATGTTGGGGCATCGCGGAGTGCGGCTCGGGATTACTCATCCCGAAATCTACCGCATGCAGGTGCGGGCAATCTGCGAAGCGGCAAAGGATCTTAAGAACGACGGAATTGATGCGCGTCCCGAAATCATGCTCCCCTTGGTTGCAACTAAGGAGGAGTTTAAAGTAATGGCGCGTCATGTGCGCGAAGTGATGGACGCGACCCTTGCGGGAACCGGTATTACGATTCCTCTTGGGATGATGATCGAGGTTCCCGAGGCGGCGCTCAAAACCGACGAGCTTGTCCACGTATCCGATTTCTTTTCGTTTGGAACGAACGACCTTACCCAGATGACAAAGGCAATAAGCCGCGACGATGTAGGAACGTTTTATCCCAAATACATGGAGCTTTGCATTTGGAAAGACGATCCGTTTTCAACGATTGAACCAGATGGCGGCGTTGCGAAACTCATGAAAATAGCGGTTGACCAAGCGCGAAAAAGCGGAAAATCGGTTAAGATAGGAATTTGCGGCGAACATGGGGGAGATCCTGCGACGATCGTGCTTTGCAACGAGCTCGGCCTTGACTATGTTTCTGCTTCTCCCTATCGCGTTCCGATTGCGCGCTTGGCCGCCGCGCAGGCGGCAATTAAATCAAAATAATAATAAGGTTCAATTCAATGAACGAGGTTTAACCTCGTTCATTTTATTTAACAAAAGCGTGTATCCTTCTTTCAACCCTTTTCATCTTAAGAGAGGTTTGGTAGAGTGGAGGTGCTAGTATGTGCGGGATCGTCGGCTACATAGGAAATAAAAACGCGGTAGAGGTGGGCCTTGAGGGGCTCAAGCGTCTTGAATACCGCGGATATGACTCTGCAGGAGCCGCGTTTTTTGATGCCGCACGAAACGTTATTCGAGATTTCAAAACCGTGGGGCGCGTGAGCGAACTTGAGCAAAGCCTTGTCGCGACCTCTCTTCCCCAAAGCGAAGTGGCGGTCCTCCATACAAGATGGGCGACTCATGGCAAGCCCTCGGTAAAAAACGCGCATCCCCATGCGGATTGCAAGAGGAACGTCTGGCTGGTGCATAACGGCATTGTTGAAAATTACAAGGATTTAAAAACCCGTCTTTTGCGACGGGGCCATCGGATTGTTTCCGACACCGACACCGAGATTATTTCTCATCTTGTCGAGGAACAATTTTCAGGAAACCTTGAGACGGCAGTGGTGCGCGCCCTCAAGAGGGTGAGAGGCACTTATGGTCTCGCAGTGATTGCGCGCGATGATCCCGGGAAGATTGTTGCCGCGAGGAGTTCCTCTCCACTTGTCGTAGGGATAGGGGAAGGAGAATTTATTGTTGCATCCGACGCATCTCCGATTTTGCCCCATACGAATAAAGTCGTCTATTTGAACGATGGAGAGATCGCAACCATAACGCGAACAGGGTTACGTCTTATGAACCTTGCGCAGAAAAATCTTGAGAGATTTCCCGAAGAACTCGACTGGTCAGTGGAGGATGCGCAAAAAGGGGGTTTCACCCACTTTACACTGAAAGAAATACATGAAATTCCAGAAGTGGTGGGAAATAGTCTTCGCGGCCGTCTCATCCCCGAAGAGGGTCTTTCGAAACTGGGGGGACTCGAGGGGTTTGAAGGGAGGATCCGCGACGCCTCAAAAGTGGTTATTGCCGGCATGGGAACGGCGTATAACGCAGGGATGGTAGGAGAGTATATGTTTGAAGAATACGCGGGGATAGACACGGAAGTCGAAAACGCCGCGGAGTTTCGGTATCGAAAACCGGTCATCGGAAAAGACTCCCTTCTTCTTGCGGTTTCTCAATCGGGCGAAACCGCGGACACCCTTGCCGCGGTACGCGAGGCCAAACGAAAAGGAACGCTTTCGTTAGGCATTGTGAACGTGGTGGGTTCAACCATTGCGCGCGAGACCGATGCGGGAGTATATAATCACGCGGGTCCGGAGATCGGGGTTGCCTCCACAAAAGCATTCAACTCCCAGCTTGCGGTCCTTGTGCTCTTTACCTTGTTTTTGGGGCGTCAGCGTCAGATGTCGCAGGTGATGGGCCGCCGCATTTGCGAAGAGCTTTTGGCAATCCCCGAAAAAATCCGCTGGATTTTAAAACAGGAAAAATACATTAAAACAATTGCGCGAAAATACGCAAAATACGAAAATATGCTCTATCTTGGAAGAAAGTACAACAACCCCATTGCGTATGAGGGCGCGCTCAAGTTAAAAGAACTTTCCTATGTGCACGCAGAAGGGTATAGCGCGGCTGAGATGAAACACGGGCCGATTGCGATGATTGATAAATACTTCCCCAGCTTTTTTATTGCGCCGACTGATAGCGTGTACGAAAAAGTGGTTTCGAACATGGAAGAAATCAAGGCGCGCGGGGGACCCGTAATTGCAGTCGCAACCAAGGGAAATAAAAAAATAGTACAGGTTGCGGACGATATAATCTTGATCCCCAAGACCCTTGAAATGTTGACGCCCTTGCTTTCTGTTATTCCTCTCCAGCTTTTTGCCTATCATATAGCGGTAGCTCGCGGTTGCGACGTAGATAAGCCAAGAAATTTAGCTAAATCGGTAACTGTCGAATAAGTGTATGATGAACGAGGTTAAACCTCGTTCATGGTGTTCAAGAAAAAAACCGCAGGATGCGGTTTTTACTTTTTCGCGGGCCTTGCGAGGATTACCCAGCCTTCCCTCATTTTTCTCACACGTTTTTCCATTACCTGTTTTCCGTTTTTGCGCCGGACGAGATAGCCGAGCGTTGTTCCCCGCGGAACGTCTTCGGTAACCAGCGTTTTGGAAGCAATGTATGCCTTTGCGCCTACCGTGCGGGGCGCAATAATTTTTACGCCGCTTCCCACGAATACGTCGTCTTCAATTACCGTTTTGTGCTTTTTTACGCCGTCGTAGTTGCAGGTTACGACATACGTATCATCGGTATCGGAATCAGAAACCATGCGTGAGTCCGCCCCCACATTGCATCGTTTTCCCATCTCGGTATCTCCCACGTATGACTTATGCCTGATAGTGGTTCCTTCTCCAATGCGAGAACGGACAAGCTGGACGAATGAACCGATCGCGCACCCTTTCTCTACCACAGAATCCACGATCGTATTCATGGGGCCGATTGCGACACTGGCCCTAATGACGCTCTTCCCAAAGATGTAATTGTGCGGCGCGATCCATGCGCCGGCTTCAACCTCTACCGTGCTTTCGATATAAATATCAGAGCACCGAAGGTCGTCCGGGAGCACAACGCCTTTTAGTTTCAGTGTTTTTAAGATTTGAACCCGCCGTTTTTCGGAAAGCAGTTCTCGGGGAAACGGTACATTGGATTCTCGAATGAGCCGATGTTTCTTTATCACGGAGATATCCTTTCGTCTCGTGTGGCTTTGAATTATAAAGATCAATGGGGTATCATATCATGATGCAAACCCATTTACAAGCGGCAGAAGGAATATTAAGATAAACATAACGTCTTACAGCAAAAGACATGTCTCGTACGAAAAACATTGTTGTCATAGGCGGGGGGACGGGGGTCTTTACCGTCCTTTCCGGTCTCAAAAAATATTCCCATAATCTAAGCGCGATTGTTTCGATGGCGGATGACGGAGGTTCTACCGGGGTGCTTCGCGAAGAGTTCGGGATTTTACCTCCCGGTGACATCCGGCGCGCCCTTGTCGCGCTTTCCCATTCCGAGGAGTTCCTCGCGAATCTTTTTAACTATCGCTTCAGCGAAGGATCGTTTGATGGCCACAATTTCGGGAACTTGTTTCTTACCGCGCTCGAACGCCTGACGGGAAACTTTGAGCGCGCAATCGAGGAAGCGGCGCGTATCCTCCAGGTACGAGGGAGCGTAATCCCGGTTACTTTGGATGACGTACGGCTTTTTGCGCGACTCGAAAACGGGAACCTCGTTCGGGGGGAAACCAATATCGATATCCCCAAACACGACCCTACCCTTAAAATAGCGGAGGTTTTTCTTAGGCCCGGCGTCAAAGCAAACAGGCGGGCGCTCCGCGTGATTCGAAGTGCCGACATTATCGTGATCGGACCGGGAGATCTTTACACGAGCATCATTCCTAACTTGCTTGTGGGGGGGGTTGCGTCTGCGATTAAGCGATCTCAGGCGAAAAAAGTGTATGTCTGCAACCTTATGACGAAGATGGGGGAAACCCATTCATTCGGGACATCGGATTTTTTGCAAGAGATAGAGCGGTACTTAGGGAGAAACGTACTTGACGTGTTTCCTACCAACACTAAGCTTCCCCGTCGCTCGCGGCTCCTTAACTATCTTACTCATGACGGGTCGGAACCCGTGCGAAATACGCTTGAGAAAACCCCTTCTTTGCGAGTAGTCAGCGCCAATCTGTTGCGTGAGGGTTCGTACGTCCGTCATGATCCCGATAAACTCGCTGAAACTCTTCTTTCACTATAATACATATCTGGCATGCGAATTATATCAATACAAAAGAAGAATTTGATACCCGGCGCCATCTACGAGGCGTCTCGAGTATTACGGGGCGGAGGGAGCGTCGTGTTCCCCACCGACACCTTGTATGCATTGGGGGCAAACGCAACTTCGGGTGAGGCAGTGGCGCGGCTCTTTCGAATAAAGAGCCGTCCGGAAGACCGCGCAGTTCCTATCTTTGTACAAAACCTCGCCATGCTTAAAAAATATGCGTACGTTGACTATGGAAAAGATAAGATCCTTGGAAGGGTCTGGCCCGGACAAGTGACCGTGGTGCTGTATAAAAAATTTTCCCTCCCCTCGATTCTTACGGGAGGGAAAAATACGGTGGGCGTGCGGATTCCCGACCATTCACTCGCCCGTCTTCTCGTAAAATCCGTAGGGTTTCCGATTACCGCTACTTCAGCGAATGTTTCCGGAAATGCGCCGAGTAGGAAAATAGCGGATCTTCTCCGCGAATTCGAGGCACGGCGTATCTCACCCGATTTGGTGCTTGATGCGGGTGACCTTCCCGAGAGCAAACCTTCGACAGTTCTCGATTTGACACAAGAGGAGCCGAAGGTGCTTCGCGCGGGACCCGTCACAACTCACGCCTTGCACGAAATACTCAACTCTTCTTAACCCCAAGTCATCTCCAAAAAGAAAAAAGCCGGTGTTAGCATCATCGGCTTTATCTTTGAGCAAAAACCTTGTCGAGCGCGTGAATATACTCGCGGAAGAACAACTCGACTTTTTTAAACGCCGTATCATCTTGGTCTTCTATCCACCGTATGTTCATCGGCGCAATCGCCTCAACGTCGCTTACCCGGAAAACGAGGAGCGAACCCGCATCATATTTCTTTGTCGGTTCAATCTCGTTGATCGTTGCGAGAAGAAAATCATAGAATTTCAGATCGAAGAATACAAAGTAGAGTTTGTGAAAACGTTCCGCAAAGAGTTTATAGTTTCCAGACCGTTGTTCTTCTGCTTTTCCCTGCCAGTCGGCATCCCGAAGAAGCCCCAACGCTTTTTCATGAATACGGATAAGTTCATAACCCCATACGTCCTTAGGAAGTTGATACAATATGGGCATTGCCATGTTTCCCCCTCCTTACCTCTCAATTGTTAAGGTTCTTGGTGCCGCGGGAGAGAATCGAACTCTCATGAGCTTGCGCCCATAGGTTTTTGAGACCTACGCGTCTGCCAGTTCCGCCACCGCGGCCCGCCTATGTTAAAACTTCGGCGGACAAGCAGTGATACTATCATGGGCAGGCGATTAATCACCACTTGTCCTCCGTAGCTTTAGCGAAGGATGGGCCACCGCGGCGTATTTTCTTAACTATACCACCGAGGTTGAAAAACGTAAATGTTTCTGCTAAGATGGTCTAATGGCGAGGATTATCACCATATGCAACAATAAAGGGGGAGTGGGGAAGACCACGACCGCAAGCAATATCGGGGCCTTTCTTTCCGCGTTCGGGAAAAAGACGCTTCTCGTGGACCTTGATCCTCAGGCAAACGCCACTATGGGCCTGGGGATAGAACCTACCGAGGTTGAGCAGGGAATATACGACGTGTTGGTCGGGAATGTATCGGCACAAGATGTAATCCGAAAAACTCACATATTCGGGTTTGATATCATCCCTTCGACTCTTGACCTTGCTGCCCTTACCGTGGAGCTCGTGGGGTTAGACGAGCGGGAGTATATTCTCGAAAAAGCTCTCAAAAAAGTTGCGTCGTCCTATGACTTTATCTTTATTGATTCCCCGCCAAGCCTTGATATTCTGACCATAAACGGCTTTGTAGGGGCGCGGGAGGTTATCATCCCGGTCCAGTGCGAATATTTTGCGCTTGAGGGGCTTTCCCAGCTTCTTGCGACAATCGACCTCATTTCAAAAAACCTCGGGAGAACACCGGAACGTATCGGCGCGCTCCTCACGATGTATGACAGAAGAAACCGGCTTTCGCGCGAAGTTGCAAAAGTAGTGCGCCGGGATTTTCCAGGATATATTTTTGAAACCGTGATTCCGCGAAATGTCAGTCTTGCGGAAGCTCCCCGCGCGCGAAAAACGATTTTAGAATACGCGCCCCTTTCCCACGGCGCAAAAGCGTATCGCCAGCTTGCAGAAGAAATAATTAAACATAAATAGACACAGTTTTATTTATGAACACAACAATCGGGAAGGGGCTTGAAGCACTTATTCCTCAAAAAAAACCAAAGGGGTTGCGCATTTCGTTCTCCGGTTCCGGGCGTGGGGCTATTCCCGCGAAGCGAGAAAGTATTTTTTACATTGAGCTCGACAAGATCACCCCAAATCCTCATCAGCCAAGGAAAGAATTTCCCAAAGAAGAACTTAGGCGGCTTGCCGATTCCATCAAGGAGTTTGGCGTTCTCCAGCCCCTTATCGTTATAAAAATCGAAAAAGAATCCTCGCTCGGGACGCGCGTGGACTATCAGTTAATTGCCGGTGAGCGGAGGCTCCGCGCGGCAAAGCTTGCCGGGCTTGATGCCGTTCCTGCCGTAATTCGGAGAGTGGAGGAGCAAAGAAACCTCGAAATATCACTCGTGGAGAATATCCAGCGCGAAGACTTAAACGCGCTTGAGAAAGCCGAGGCCTTCCAGAAGCTCTTGGACGAATTTAAGCTTACCCAGCGTGAGATTGCGGAGCGCATTGGAAAATCACGTGAAGCGATCGCGAACACCCTGCGTCTTCTTGAGCTTCCCGCAGACATCAAAAAACACCTTCGTGAAAGCAGAATCAGCGAAGGCCACGCGCGTGCCCTCATTGGCGTGGAGGATAAAGCGGAGCGCGCACATATTCTTAAAAAGATCCTTGAAGAGCAACTCAATGTACGGGCAGTGGAAGAGTTAACTCGAGCGATCAAAAAACCCGTCCGGAAATCGGCAG
>CAYJUS010000005.1:18202-19576 GCA_964373435.1 uncultured Candidatus Saccharibacteria bacterium | reverse complement strand
AAGCCGGATACCGGGACAGGAGTAAGTCTCTGGGTGGTGCTCCCGTCTCCCAGTTGGCCGAAGCTATTGTACCCCCAGCTTTGGGCTTTTGCACCAGGAGTACGAGCCACAGTATGAAAACCACCGCCTTCGAGAAAAAGAGGAAGAAGAGTGGGTTTCACTATTGCAATCCTCCCCTCGCTTGTCACCTCGATGGTAATGGGTTCATCCGGTTTATGAACGAGGACGAGGCTAATCGTTTTGGTTGAGGCCGTAAAACTCGGAGGAGTGGTAGTAGCGTATGATCCTCCTCCGGTAAATTTTTTGAAGGAGACGTAAAGAGTCGAGGTGGGCGAATAAAACGGGACGGTAGCGTCGGTGAACACAACGTACGAAGGAAGATAAAACGTTTCTGCTTGCGATGGCATGCTTGAGGGATAAATCAGAAAATAGTCTTGAGTCGTGGTGTTTCGCAACTCAACAAGCCACGTATCGTTCCCTTCGTATGTCTGGGAAAAACGCTGTGCTCGCGCGAGAATGCCCAAAAGTTGTTTTGAATTGTCTTCGAGTTCGGACCGCCGCAAGTAACCCGCGAAGATAGGGAAGAGGACAGTGGCAACAATCATCAGAAGCCCGATCGCAAGCATTATTTCAAGGAGGGTAAGGCCGGCGCCCGAATAGCGCAAAACCTTCCGCTTCGCTTCAGGCACTGCCCGAATGCGCCCACCCGAATTATTATTCACATCATTCGTATGTATTCGCATATTGGTATCGCTCTACACCTGTTTCCACGAACACTGCTTCACGATTCCCCTTGAATCGACATCGACAACGGCTTGGATTATTACTTTCTTCTCGCTCTTGGTTCCCACCCGCACCTTGGCTTCTGAACACACAAGTTTGGTAGCAACTATCGGCGACCCCGTACAATTAGGCGCGCTCCAACCGCAACCCTCTTTTGCCTCGCACGTTGCCTTATCGGTGTTGTTAAAATCACTGCAACTCGTGCAGTTGGGAACCGTTATAGATGGGTCCCCTTCGTCGCATGCAGTACTGATGTTGTTCGTTCCCACGTCATTCGTCCCCGTCCAAAGATCGGGATAGGTCGTCGCTTCCGGCTGGTAAAACGCGGTCGACGCGCCTCGCGTAAGGCGGATCAGCGCGTCCTGAATGCCGAACTCGGCAACATAGAACGCTTCGTCGGCTTCTCTCGCGCTCTTTGAGGTCAAAAGCTCGGAAAACCCAACAAGCGCCAGTGTGACCGAGACAAGAACCGCTATCGCAATGACGCTTAGGGTGATAGGAAGCGCGGCAACACCGGACTCTGACCGCCTACGCACAAAATAGAGTATGGGGCGAAAGAAAAAACTCATGGGGGAAATTAACGGATGGTAA
>CAYJUS010000005.1:0-18192 GCA_964373435.1 uncultured Candidatus Saccharibacteria bacterium | reverse complement strand
GTAAGAGTGGTCTCAAGCGGGGTGGAGTACTTGTAAAGGGAGTTTCCTTTGTCGTCATAGCGCAGGGTGAGTTTTGTCTGGACAGTGCTCCCTATACGGACAAAAATAGGAGAAGTGGAGGTTACCGCGAGAACGACGGGTGAAAGTATCTTCTCGTTGTTCAAGGTGATCATTCCGGTGCTTGTTACGACCGACATAGTGCTTGTCACCCCGCTGATTATGACGTCAAGTTGGGTGCTCGTTGCCGCACAAATAACGCTCGAAACATTGGGACAAGGACCGAACCCATCTCCTTCTTTCGCAAGGCGACTCAACCGCTCCATCACGAAACCCGCATTTCGCAACACCTCGCTTTTTGCTTCCTGCCGCGCGCGAACGTTAACTGTAATGTTCAGAATTCCCAGAATTGAAAGAAGGACAATCGTAATTACCGCGGTGTAGACGAGAAACTCAAGAAGAGTGAACCCTCTTTGTTTTGAATCGGGAATCATGAATTGAAAAATAGAGGGGGCGAGGTTAAAAGTTAAAAATCAAAAGTTAATCCGTTCGACAAGCTCAGGATTAACTTTTGACCCCGAACCAGAAACTTCGTTTCGGTACGGGGCATGCTTTTGACTTTTAACTCGTATTTATTATACCACAAAAGGCCGCTCGCTAGGAACGGCCTTGTTTGTTAAAAAGCTCAACGATGATGGAATATGCCTTTTCCGCTCGCGCTTCGGGCGTATCTTCGTCCAGTATCACATAGGGAATCTTATGGCAATCCATGAACCCCTTGATTTGTCTCGCAAGGACTTCGATATCAGCTAGGTTAAAGCGGATTCCGTCTGGTCGCGGCGGAGCAGGGGCCGAGAAAAGAACCGCATCATACGCATCCTTTGTTTCAAGCGCCGTAATCAGTATCTCCTGAAGCGCTTTAATCCTCTTGGAGTTCTCATGAGCACCGGGATACTGTACGGCATAGATATAGGACACAAAAGGAGGTGACTCGCAAATAACGATGTCGCATGCGCTCTGCTCCATGTATCTCTCTTTCTCCACGGTCTTTTGCTGGAGAAAAAACTGCTCGAACTCGCACTCCAGAGGCCCGAACTCTCTTAAATATCTGCGGGCGTATTCTTCGTCGTGCTCCACGCTTACGGGTTTCCCATTGATCCCCCGCGCGCCAAGGTAGTTAACGAGATTTCTGATAATGGCGCTCTTCCACGAACAAGGCCCGCCGACAACTCCAATTTTTAGCATCTCTTACCTCCTTCGTTTTCTCGAAAACGTAAGACGCGTGTAGCAAGGAAGGTTATGCGTTAGCGCATGTTCTTCCCAGAGGGTGCGAAAATCCTTCGTGATGGCATCACCCCGCTTGAAACCGAGGAGCGCAGCATATCGATATATCTGGACTCTCCCGCCTTCAAATTCCACCCAGTGACCAAGGAGAGGGAGCTCGGCAACGGTTACGGTAACGCCGGATATCTCACGGTCTTCCCTTAGTTTTTCATAGAAAAATACTTCCTCAAACCCCAAAAGGGAAAGCAGGCGAACGATGCGCGGGAGATCTTTATGGCCTATCCCCAGAGAAACATTGAACTCATTGCGGGTATCGTCGCGTGCGGTGGGACTCTTTACGGTAAGCTCGAATTTCCCGCCTTCTTTCATGAGCCCCTGTTCTCGGTCGATCCCAAGAGAACTTCGAAGACGGAAAATCTTCCCCTGTTTTCGTAATGTTTCACCGGATGTATCAAACAGCAGGTTTTTTTCGAATGTGTATTCAGGAACGGTTATTTTTTCAAAGAACCTCACGACCTCTTCTGCGTGGGTTCTGTCTCGCAGCCTGAATTTAACTTCCGTTTCGAGATTCTCCCCTTCTCGCACTTCTCGCCTCCTGGGTCTCCTCGACACGTTTTTTATACCGTCTTAAACACCGGCTTCACTATACGATATGCGGGACGTACAAATCTGTCGGCGATCCGCGCCCCTACGGCTTCCGGCTTGATCTTCGCGTTAAATCCGCTCCCAGTAATCATTCCTACGACTTCCCGCACCATCTCCCGGCTTTTTCCGTTTTCACCCACGTCTGCATGAACCTCAAAATTGTCGGAGAGAAGATAGTCCTCGTCCACGTACTTTGCAAGTCCGGTGCGCAACTCCTGGGCGAGAGTAATCGAAAGGATGGTTTCGCGATAGATTCGGTCGCGAAATGTATAGATATCGTCCCGGGAAGTGCGGTGTATGATGACGCGTCCTCCCCTTCCGATCCGGTGGATCGTAATCGCCGTGCTGAAAGGAATTATAAAATCCTTCCCTTCCTGTCCCGGAGAATCGGTTGTCACAATGATGCGGTAGCGCGACTCGGTATCCTCCCTCAAAAATCTGACGATTTCTTGAATAACCCCCCCAAGGGTTAATTTTCTGCCGTAAAATGTAGTGAAATTCTCGAGCATGGGTGTTACGTTCACCTCTATTTTGGAACCCCGACTAAGGAATCATGAAACATCAAACGACTCGTTCGTTCGAGGGGTCCATGTCCGACTTTCTTCATAATTCCTAATCCAAAATTCCTGCTTCGTATTACACGATTCTTGCGTCTAATATCCGGGGAATTCTGAAGACGCGCTCTGCCTCTCTCAAAAAGCAGTACGCGCGCACCGAATTATGGGTACGGTCTCTCACCTCGATAACCCGCTTTTTCCGGAACCCCTCCCCTTCAGGCGCGGTGCTTGAGACATAATCTATTTCCATGTTTCGCTTTTCGGAAAACGCCCTTTCGATCACCCGTTCAAGAGTGGAAATGTGATGTATGCGAGACCAAGTCGCGGGAATGGCGTAGCCGTCCCGAAGAGAATCTTCTGTGAAGAGGGGGTTGAAACCCGAAAGATTCGCGAGGAAATATCCGTGGAGAAGGCCGTACTCATAGATTCCTTTGGTAATCTTCACGTCGTCGAGGCAGTACTGCTTTAATCTCTCGATATTCCCTTCTCGATACCACGTTATCGCGTCGAGCCCGTGACCGCTCTTGGAAAGCCCGAGGGAAGCCTCTGCAATATTATTCAAACTCACCCGGAATCCCAGCGTCCGTTCCACGTCATCCATGATATCGGTGACGATAAGATTTTTATGAAAGGACGGGCCGAGGTAGCTCTCGAGGACAGGGAGATCAAACTGTTTGATACTGAAACCGATAACCTCGCTCCCCCTCCCAAATATCTTCCCGAGATCGGCAAGACGGGATTCTTCAAGGCAAAGGTATTCATTGAGACCGTACACAAACATCCCCACCACCGATATCCCCAGATCTTCGATATGGTCTCGCCCCCCTACCTCGTCAAAGCTATGTTTCGTCTCGAGATCCAAAACAATCTTTTGTTTCATCGATTCACCGTATCATAAAACCAAAAGATCCGCAATCTTGTCTCGTAAGAAAAATAAAAACCGAACGGGCATGTGCACATATTCGTTCGGTTTTAATTATACCGCTTCATAAGGATAGTGAAGTGTACGAACGCGCTCACGATAAAGAGCGGGTAAAGATCAATACTGTTTTTCTCTTTCTCTTCCGTCGTGATCGTTTTGAACACAAGGGATTCGGAGAAGAACTGAACGAGTTTTCCTTTCTCGTTTTCATTGAAGTAGAAGCCCTCCGCGCGGGATGCGAGCGCGACCAGCGCCACCTCGTCAAGAAACGAGGTGAATGGTTGGCCGGTTCTTCTCGAAAGGACGTAAAGGCCGGTAAATTCCCCTGTTTTGTTAAAGATCGGGATCGTTGCTCCTTCTGCTTCTCCGACGCCCACCACAACGAGCGTCACTCCTGCTTCGTTCATTTTGTCATAGACGCGTGCCGGAATTTCTTCCGGGGTTGTACTTTCCCCGTCGGTAAAGAGAAGTATGACCTTTTCCTGTTTTTGAGGGTCGAATTTTTCGGTCACCCCCTTGAGCGCATCTCCCAAATCCGAACCGGGGGCAGGAAGCGAATCGATTCCCACCGCCTTTTCTAAGGTGTAGCGCACAAGATCATGACGAGAGGTAAAGGGGATATACGAGAGAAACGTATCGGTGAAGCCAAAAAGGGCAACTTCTGCGCCGCGCATGCGGGGCAGTATTTCGAGGAACAATTCCTGAGATCGCACCAGACGATTAGGGGAATTAATATCTTTTTGCGCTGCCATACTGCGCGAAACATCAAATACGACTGCCACCTGGCCTTCCGACTCAAAGATAGTTCTCTTAGTTTCATACACCAGCTGGGGGTTTGAAAGCGCAAAAGTAATTGAAGCCAAAAGCCCCAAAACGAGAATGCCTTTCCCCCACTGGGAAAACGGCAGTCGTCTTCTTTCATCGTCCATGAAATGGGCGAGGATGGGAATTCGCTTACGCGACTCCCAAACCAGAAACAGCACCAGCGGGATCGCCACCGCGAACATCCATAGCCACTGCGGCTCTTCAAAACGAATCATGGCTTGGTCTCCTTAAAAATCCTCTTCCGGGATGCTCTCTCCGTAGCCGTCGCCGGAGTTTTTATCCGGAGGACCGGGGAATATCCCTAACGATATGCTGTGGAACAATTTTTCAAGGTTATACCGTGCGTCTTCCTCGAGAGGATTCGCCCGGAGCGCCTCCCGAAAATGATCTATTGCGAGCTGAAGCACGCTTTGTTCCCGGGATTGACTATACAGCGCAAGATATACGACCCCGGTGTTGTAATGAGCCTTTGCGCGAAACTCCCCGCGGGAAGAATTCTCCGTGATCTTTCGGAATGAAAGAATTGCTTTCGACCATTCCCCTCTCTCGAAGTATCGCACCCCGAGATTATACGCAATGCGCTCGTTGTCTCGAATCAACGCGTATTCGACGCCGTCAAGCCCTTCAAGCGTTTGAATGGTACGAAACGTATCGCGGGTTTCCCGGCTCTCTGATACACCCTCGCCATACCTTCCAAGGATAATACCTCCCCATACGATTCCTAGACCAAGAATAAAGAGAACTAAGGGTAAGATTATTATGAATCGTTTCATGTCAATCCTCCTAGGGGATGCGTTTTGCCAACGTTCCTCTCCATATAACCCAGAAGAGCGATGCCCCCGCAGTTGCAAGAAGGAGATTTTGCACTAACCGGGGAAGCCCCTCTTGTTTTTGCGCGCCAAACTCTCGCGAGGATTCATCCGTACCCGCGAACGGGTACGCCCTGAAAGCTTCGTCTGCAATAGAGGAGACCTGATTTGTATGATCCATGTTCGATACCGTCACCACCCTGCCTCTACTCGCTCCGAAATACGTTTTTAATGTCTCTTCTCGAACAGCAGAGGGAGCGTTAACCGTAATGACGCTGAACCCGGTGTTCGTTGATTCTGTCTCGACTGATATGGTTATGAGTTTTGCGATCGGATAATCCATATCCGATATGACGACGAGAGAGCGTTCTTTTGCGCGGGGGTACTCCCGATTGAGAAAATCAATTGCAAAGACTACCGCTTCGTGCAGTTTCGTCCCTCCGCTGATTTCTCCGAACGCATTCTCTTTCGCAATTTCCCTCTCCAAAGAATCGGTAAGAAGGAGGCTTCTGTCTTCAAACCCTACCGGAACGCGCGCAAGATACACCTCATCGGAAAACACCACGAGCCCGATTTTCCAAGCGGGGTTCGCCGTCTTAACCAATTCAGAAAAGACGGAACGCGCAACGGCGTAGCGTGTTGCCTCCTGCGGCGAAGAAGGAGCGCGGCGGGAAGAGATTGGATTCGCCATACTCATGGAAATATCAAACACCACGAGCGTGACCGGGCTTTCTTCTTCCTTGAGTTCCCCGCGAAGAACATAACGGTACGAATCCTGCTTGCCGTCGACCGCGGATAACATCGCCCCAAACAGTATGACCAAGGCGAGGACAACCGCTCCCGTAACCACCTGTTCTTTGGTAAGCCTGCGATTCAAAGAACCGAAGAATTTCGTAAAGGCGTAAGGCGCTCTCCTTTTGAGAAGAACAACCGGCGCGAACAGGAAAACAAGTCCTCCGAGATACACCAAAAGAAAGGGGGAGGTCACCGTGTTAAGGACGACGCTTGTATCAACCATCACTTCCTCCCCCTTCTTTGTTTCTTGCTAATTCCCGAGCGAGAGACAAGGCGCTTTTGAGCTCCTCTTTTCGAGAACGACTTTTGCTATAGGCACTCTCACAAAGATCCACGATCCTGCGAAGGGATGCGTCGTTGCCCCCTTCTTCTAAACGTTCTTTTTCACGCATGACATCGATGTCCCGGCCTTTTTTCACAAATATGGAAACCGAGCGATAGAGCTCGTGGAAAAGCGGCTTACAATCTGCGCCGTCCCCTTGAGAAAGCTTCTCTTCAATCCCCTGAAGCGAAGAGGCGAACGCTTCTAATGCGGCGTTTCCCGGCCCCTTCTTTCGCCTTACGACTCTTCTCAGCAGGAAAAAAGCGCTTCCGATAATTCCCGTCAAAACAAACATGAATCCTCCTCCTATAAGAATCTGCGGGAGAACACCGTATGAGGAAATGGGCTCCGGCGTTTTCATCCCCCTCAAAGACTGTAGTTCCCGGTTGTAGAGATACACGGTAGGAATCGTGTTACGCGATGGAAAAACGTTTTGAGTAACCGTTCCTCTCCCCTCAATATCCAGCTCAATAGGAACGGAAGGAAGGGGATGAGATTCCCCGGGGATGCACCGAACGCACTGAACGAGATACCGTACGGTGAGAATCCGTATTTCAGAAAGGTCTTCCTTTTTTCCGTTTTTAAACTTGGTCTCACGCCCCAAAATTCCTTCTTCTATATCGACATCCTTTACCTCGAAGGGATCCATTGCGACATCACGGAGGGCGCTCGTCGAAACACGAACCTCCTCTTTTCTATAGATTACGACAAGCGCTAGTTCGAATTCTTCGCCCAACACCACATAGTTCTTACTCGGCCGGATCTCCGCCATCACGAAAGGCTCCTCCATAATCGTTTCCGAGGGAACAAACAGAAGAGAAGCGGGTTCTGGTTCCTCCTGGGAAGCTACCAGATGGGGAAGCGCTTGGAAACCGGTCTCTACCGCAAGCCACACAAGCGCACTCGCCACCATGAGCACCGATAACCGTTTAATAAAACTTCTCATGTCCTTCGCCTCCGGGCCCGGCGGGCCCTGAAAAAATTCCGCGTGGTTTGATAACAATCTTCCGGATAAGGCGTTGATACCGAGAAGGTATCGACGCCCAGCGCAGAAAGTTCGTTGGTCGTACGTTCGAGATCTTCTTTCATAATAGCGTTAAGGCGCTTCACGCGCGGAAGGTCAAGCCAGAGAGTATGGGTATCCCCCTCATAGTCGCGGAAAGAAAATTCTCCTTGAATTTCGGGGAATGAAATCTCGAGCATGTCCCGTACGATTATTGCGATGGTATCGTAATGCCGCGAAAGAACTCCTAGCTCCTTTTTGGGAGTTTCCTCGGAAAAATCGGAAAGGAGAAATAGCACGCTTTGCAAAGGAAGTTTTGAGAGAATCGCGTCTTTTGCCTCCACGAAATCTGCTTCTCCCCTGCTCTCCCGGAAATCAAAAGACAGGAGCCAACCGAGGATTTTATCCACGTGGGCCCAGCCGCTCCGGATAGGAAAGAAGCATTGAACGCCGCGGCCTATCCCCAGAAAGCCGAATGGCACGCTCGATTTGCACGCAAGAGACCCTAAGAGCCCGGTCATTAAATCGACCATCTCGGGTTTGGTGCGAAACCCCATGGAAGGCGAGAGATCCACGGCGAGAAAAATCCTAAGGTCTTTCAACGCAATGTGTTCCCGCACAAAATAGTCTCCGGTTTTCGCGAGCGTGGGAAGATGGATTTTTTTGAAATCGTCTCCCGCTTCATACTCGCGTAAATCAAGAAACTCGTTTCCTTCTCCGTGAAAAATGCTTTCCCAGTCTCCCGGGAAAGCATTTAGGACCTTTAATCGGGTTTCGAGGTCAATCCGCCGTTTCTCAAGATATTTCTCACTCCTTGGCATATCCCCTCACCTCATCAAGAACCTGCGATACAATTTCCTCTGCGGTTTTCTTGGAGCTTGTGGCCAAAATAAGCCGGTGCGAGAGCACTTCCTCTGCAACCGACACCACGTCGCCCGGCAGCACGTACATGCGGCAGTCAAGAAATGCGTGTGCGCGCGCCGCGTCCACGAGCCGCATAGACGCACGGGGCGAAGCGCCCATCTGAACGAATTTTTCCATCCCGGGGTTTTCACTACCCGGACGCGTCTTCCGGACGATTTGCGCGGCGAACGTTTCAATCGCAGAGTCCACGTGAATTCTCCGTACACATGCCTTCATTCTCTCAAGAGTAACGGCATCCACAACGGAAGCGACTCCCGTTTCCCCTTTTATTGACTGGCGATCAATAATTTCCACTTCTTCCGAAAAACTGGGATAATCAACTTTCGTTTTCATCATAAAACGGTCTTTTTCCGGCTCCAGCAGCGGATACACTCCTTCGAGATCCACCGGGTTCATGGTCGCAAGAACCATGAAAGGGTCGGGAAGACGCAGGACGTCTTCTTTCAACACGATTTCTTTTCCTTCTTTTGTGTCTTCGATAAGCTCAAGCGACACGGAACGCTCCTGCATGGGCTGGAGGAGAGCCGATTTTGTTTTCGGTGTCGCGCGGTTAATCTCATCAAAAAGAAGGATGTTCGTGAAGATGGATCCTTTCTTCAAAACCCACGTACGCGAACCCGGCACCATCATAGGAAACCCGACAATGTCTTTCGGCAAAAGTTCGGGGGATCCCGCGATGCGCTTAAATTTAAGGTCAACCGTTCTCGCAAGCACTGTCGCAAACTTAGTCTTCCCGAGACCCGGGCTTCCTTCGATAAGAAGGTGCTCCCCCGCGAGAAGACAGATAAGTCCTGCTCTCACAAGGGCGTCTTGGCCCACAATTACCTTTCGGATCTCGTCTCGTATCTTTTGAATCTGTGCGAAATACTCGGACAATTTGTCTCGCTCTTCCATTCGATACACCTCTTTTCATCAAGGCGGAAATAGTGTTTTCAAAAAACAAGAAGTTATAGTAAAAGCTACCACTTCGGGTAGCTGTTTGTCAACCCTATGCGCATCCAATCCACAAACGGTGCTTAGGGTTCGGTACTACGCCCCTTAGGCTTTACGGGAGGCTTCTTGGGGGAAAGAGAGGACGAGATGGCCATTTTTTTCTTTGTTTTGGCAACCTCTTTTTTCTGTTTTGTGCGTCCTTTCGTTTTCACTTCTTTACGTACTTCTTTTACGATTTCCTCCTTTGACGGACGTTCTCCGGAAAGCCCCCTCGTAGAAAACCGCGCATAAAGATCATGGATAAGCTTTTTTTGTTCTTCAAAACTAAGGATTTCCCGACGAATCCGGGCTTTTTCTCTTCGTATGTGTTTTCGAATGCTTTTAGGCAATTTTTTTCTCATACGGATGGCGTGGGGATGGTTCTCGACACACGTCTTTTCGAAACCCATCTCTATG
The DNA here is from genome assembly GCA_964373435.1 of uncultured Candidatus Saccharibacteria bacterium. Classification (GTDB taxonomy): domain Bacteria; phylum Patescibacteriota; class Minisyncoccia; order JAHCSD01; family JAHCSD01; genus CAYJUS01. Next base: position 8,720 of record CAYJUS010000005.1, on the reverse strand, counting down.
CGGTCTTACCCCTTCACCACCGCAAGCGGTTTGAGTCTCGCCACTTTTTTTGCGATACCCGCATTGTGAACGACATCCACGACGTTGTCAACGTTTTTATACGCAACCGGCGCTTCTTCGGCAAGCCCCCGCCATGATCCGCCCCGCACCACAATTCCCTGCGACTCCAGTTCCTCTTTAAGTTTTTCTCCCCTCACCACCTTGAGCGCGGCATGGCGGCTCATCGTGCGTCCTGCCCCATGACACGAACTCCCGAACGTCTCTCGCATCCCCTTTTCCGACCCTACAAGCACATGGGAACTTGTCCCCATGCTTCCCGGAATCAAAACGGGCTGGCCGATAGCGCGGTAGGCATCGGGTAAGTCGGGGTGACCCGGGCCAAACGAGCGCGTAGCTCCTTTTCGGTGGACGACGAGTTCCCGGACGGGCTTCCCTTCTTCCACTTCGTGTGTTTCAAGTTTTACCAAATTATGGACGACGTCATAGAAAACAGTGAGACGACCTCCCGCGTCCCCAAACACCCTGTTCCATGCACCACGGATAAGGTGGGTAATCATCTGACGATTCGCCATCGCAAAGTTTGCTCCGCATTTCATCGCCTTGAAATATCGCTGCCCCTCGGGAGACGTAAACGGTGCACATGCAAGTTCTCGATCCGGCAATTTAATTTCGTATCTAGGCATCGCCCGCATCATGAGCGTGATATAATCGGTTGCGACCTGGTGGCCAAACCCGCGGGATCCCGTATGGATCATGATACACACCTGATTATGTGCAAGCCCAAATGCCTTGGCGACTTCTTCGTCATAAATTTCATCCACGCGCTGGACTTCAATAAAGTGATTCCCCGCCCCGATTGTACCCAATTGATCCCTTCCTCGATTCTTTGCGTGGGAACTTATTAAAGAGGGGTCTCCTCCCTCTAATGTTCCGTTTGATTCTTGATGAGCAAGATCGCCTTTCTCGCCATATCCGGATTCGACCAACTGCTCTGCTCCCTTAAGAAGCACTTTGTCAAGATCGGAATCTTTTAATTTATACGGTCCTCCTTTTCCTACCCCAGACGGCACGTCTCTTTGGAGTTGGGCCCCTAAATTTTCGAGTCTGTCCTTAACGTCGTCGAAGTACAGGCTGGACGTTAACAATCTGACGCCGCACGAAATATCGTAGCCTGTCGCTCCGGGAGAAATAATGCCGTCTTCATTCGGATCGGTCGCAAACACCCCTCCGATCGGTGACCCGTACCCTTCGTGCGCGTCTGGCATCACGATAGAATATTTTTGGATACCACGAAGCGTGGTGAGATTCACGAGCTGTGTTAAGCTTTCGTCTCGGAAAATATCTTTCAATAGTTTCTCGTCCGCATACACGCGTGCCGGAACCTGCATGTCGCGCCGAAACGTCTTCGGAATCTCCCAAAGATAATCGTGGATCTTTTGTAAGTCTCTACACGTCATAAATCACGTCTACTTGGTATAGTCCATCCTTGTTTTTTTGTATTCCCACGCCATGATGAGTCGCGGCTTTTATGTCTTCTCCGAAAGACCCCGTTTTTTTACCGATTGCTTCACACTCTAATTCTTGGTCTGTAAATTGAGAAAATTCGATGTCTTCGTATGCCTCTCTCTTCACTTGACTCAAGTACAGTACCTCGCTTAAAAAATCCACAAGAAGCGTATTAATATCTTGAGAATAAATTTTTATTTTGCGCTTTGCGCTCTGCGCGTTGCGCGGGTATGTCGGCCGCATCGAAGCCATCATTCCTCTCATCATATTCAAAAACAATTCTTTTTTCGTTTTCCCAAATGCCCGGATTTTGAGTTCCGAGGTGTGTTCCAAAATTTCGAATTCTCGCTTCATACCACGATTCTACCAGAAACAAGGGGTTATCTTCAACGGGACAAGATAATCGACGGTGAACCCCCGTTTCTTGCATAGAACTATTTTTTGTGTTATAAAGAGATGTTATGGTTTGCACCTTAATAAATGCAAGGAGGAACGCGTGGACACGTTTGATGATGTGGTGATTGGCGGAGGACCCGGAGGATATGTATGCGCAATTTGTCTCGCGCGGAAGGGCCGCAAGGTCGCCCTTGTCGAAAGGGACGCCGTAGGAGGGCTTTGCCTCAACTGGGGATGTATCCCGTCAAAAATTCTTCTGAAGAAGGCGTATATCTATTCCCGTGTGAAAAAGATGCTCGATCGGGAAGAACTTTCAGGAAGCGTATTGCCTCTTTATCAGAACTGGTTTCGACACTCGCGAGAACGGGTAGAGGGCATACGGAACGGTCTTGAAAAACTGATCACCGGAAACGGCGTTATGATCATCAAGGGAGAAGCGAGGTTCGAAGATCCCCATACTCTCGTGGTAAAAGAGGGTGGTGCCGAAAGACGCATCAGCGCGGAACATGTTGTCGTTGCTACGGGTTCGCGTCCGAAGACGCTTCCCTCGCTCCCTCCTGACGAAGAAGTGGTGCTCACGAGCCACGGAGCTCTTTCGCTCACTGAAATTCCCGATTCCATGCTTGTCATAGGCGGAGGGGTGATTGGATGCGAGATGGCAACGCTTTTTTCGGCATTGGGGACAGCAGTGACGATTGTCGAATATATGCCTCAACTCATTCCCGGAATTGACACGGATGTTTCGAGAGCGCTCAAAAACGCATTTGAAGATCGCAGAATTCGCGTGATGCTGAAAGCGAAGGTGACGGCTCACGCGAAGAATACATCCGGCATAACCCTTACCACGGAATCCGGAGATTCTCTCGAGGGAAGAATGGCGCTCTCCGCGGTAGGGATTACCGGAAATATCGAGGGGTTCGGGCTTGATGCGGCGGGAGTAGACACGACGCGGGGATTTATCCCGGTTGACCCGAAAACCTACCAAACAAACATCCCTCATGTCTTTGCCGTTGGCGACGTGATATCGCTTCCTCGCCTTCCCCACCCCGGACTTGCGCACGTGGCGTCTTCCGAAGGAGAGATAGCGGCCGAGTATATCGCGACGGGACACGCGCGTTGGCAGATTGACTATGAAAATATCCCTCTCACGATTTTCACCGACCCGGAAATTGGTGCGTGCGGGATTACGAAAGAAGAAGCGGATGCTCGCTACCCCGAACACAAAGACGGCATCAAAGTACAACTGGTACCCGAGCGCGTGATGGGGGTTGCAATTGCGCTTGAAGAAACCGCGGGACTTACCAAGCTTGTCGTTGACGAAAACCAATTTGGAAAGATTCTCGGCGCGTATGTCGTGGGGCCTGCCGCAACCGAACGAATCCATGTGTGGACCGAGGCACGACGCGCCGAAGAATCCCGAAGGCTTATGGCGCACCAAGTCATGGCGCACCCCACGTTTTCCGAGGTATTCCGCGAGACGCTTCTCGCATTCGACGGAGAGGCGGTGCATGTTCCCCTTGTGAAACAGGTGGGGAGGGATAAAAGAGGAAAATGATGGACATAGAATTCCTTGGCCGTATTCCGCTTTGCGATCTTGAATCGATTCTTAATCGGGACGTGGAGGCGCGGGGGCAGAATCTCATCCCCGACACCCTGTATCTTTGCGAACATCCGCCGACCTTCAGCTACCAAAGATGGGAACGGGATAAAAAAGCGATTCGCGAACGAATGTTATTTGATGTGTTTTGCGCGGCAAACGAGGTAGGGGTCGCAGGAACCCAGATAAAACGAGGTGGAGGAATGATGTATCACGGCCCGGGGCAAATTATCCTTGCTCCGGTAGTCCGGATGCGGCCGGGCCTTGACGTTCGCCGCTATACCTGGACCCTTGAAGAAACAATGATTCGAACCCTAAAAGACGTTTTTTCGATCAAGGCGTTTCGCATCCGCTTTAACGAAGAGAAAAAGCTTTGGTGTAAGGAATCGGGAGAGCCGATCCGTCTCTTTGACGACAAACCCGTAGGAGGAGTCCAGGGAGTATGGGTGCAAGAAGCCGAGGACTTACGAAAAATCGGATTTCTCGGCGCACATCTTAATTTACGCTATCGGGTATTGGTTCACGGCTGCGCGCTTAATCTTGCGCCAGATCTTAATGCGTTTTCTCTCATCGATCCCTGTAATCTCCCGGGGGTTGAGGTTTCGTCCGTAGAACGCATACGGGGTTTTCGCCCCAAAATAAACGAAAGGTTTGCAAAGAGCATCGCGGAAATATTTTCCGAGATTATAGAAAATTTGTAGTTCTTCTGGAAAAAAGAAAAGGCCTATTAACTAGGCCTTTTTAATACGTAAAACTATTTAAGCACTAACACCCTCTCGGGATTCTCGATAAGATCCTGAAGGGCGCGCAAGAAAAGCTTTGGCTCGTATCCATTCACCACGCGGTGGTCAAATCGTAGTTTCACGTTCATGAGTTGTCGTCCGGAGTCATCTCCCGAGCGTGGCGCGCCGAAGGCAAGAATCGCTGCGGTCTTTGGCGCGATAATGGGATCGGGATATTCATCTCCCGAGAATCGCTTTCCTTCCCATTCTACGGGTGTTCCGGTATTGTTGACGATAAAGGTGATGTGCAGGAGATCTGTGAGTTTCGATTTTCCTTCCCGGGCTTCTCTGATAAGCCGTTCCGCCTCTCTCACAATTTCAACAAAACTCAATCTATCCGCATGCTTAAGGGACGGTGTGACAAGCCCAGAAAATCCTGTTTTTGTCTTCTCGGGAGGGACTCCCACTGCAATGCCGATATTGACGTTTGCGTAGAGACGGATGCGTTCCTCGCCATTTTCCCGGTGCCAGTAGGCGTTCAAAATACGGAATTCCGGCCGTGCGAGAAGATATGCCGAGGCGGCGACAAAAAAGTGGTCGATTCGAAGGATAAGATCATGCCGCTTTTGGAACTCTTCTTTCAGCTCGTCTTTCAAGGTAAAGAGCGGTAAAGGATCGATATCAATCGCGGGAGACGCATGGGGAGTCGCCCACGCTTCTTCCATGTGACGCGCCGTTGCACGCTGGGCGCCAAGATCGGTAAGTTCTTCGTATCCCGAAAGATCTTCTGCGGATGGGGATGAGCGTGGAACCAATTGTTCCTTCTCTCGGTCTCGCTCTGCCGCGGCCGCTTCAACGTCTCGAACCCGGATAACATTCCCTTCGTGGGGAACAACGGTCGCAAGGTCGATACCGAGTTCTCTCGCGCGGGAACGCGCTCGAGGGACCGCCTTGAAGCCATGGCTTTCTCTAGACACATCCTTCGCATTCTCACCCGAGCGCGAAGAAACGAAACGTTCTACGTCCTCAAGGGTTATTTCCTCGTTCCCTGCGGGAAGCGAAGACAAAAGATCCTCGATGCGAATGTTAAAACGTTCAAGCGCTTCTCGAGCAAGGGGGGAAACGCGGATACGGGAAGACGGAAGCGAAGAGGGTTTTCTTTCTTCTTTCGGTGCGGGATCAGGCGGAGAATCGTTCGTGGACTTGGTTTCAATAACGCCAAGCGCAGGGATCACAAGGTCTCCTAACGGCGTACCTTCTATTCCCCCGTTCCGCCATAATTCCTTTTCTTCAAAATCAATCGATATAATCTTCCCCGCAACAAGGGAAACAAGATCCATCGTCACTTTGTCGGTCTCAACTTCGACAAGCGGATCACCGATGGCTACCGTATCTCCCGCTTTAACCTTCCATTCGGAAATCGTCGCCTCTCGAAATTCATTCGGATCATATATGCCGGTGCCGAGTAACTGCTGGACAAAAAATCCAAACTGTATCCGCATGGGTTTCGACCTCCCCTCGTTAGTATTCCATCGCATCCCGAATTACGGATGCAAGACGGGAAGAACGGTGAATTCGCGTCTTAACCGGTCTTCCTTTTTCATCTTTTTCGTCCGCTTCTTCGATTTCGTACGGGAGGTTATCCCAGACAAGCACCCGCGCGATCGGAGGAAATCGTTTTGCGGCAACAACCTCAATCGTGGGAGTCTTGATATACGGGAGAACACTTTCCCGCCCCTCGAGAAGCCCCGCCTTTATGGTTTGTCCGATTCCCCCGTCTTTCCAGTCCTCATGCATGATTGTAAAGCGCCCGGTCTTTTTGACGGACGCGCGTATGGTCTCCCAGTCCGGAGGCCAGACGGTCCGCAAGTCAACCACTTCGACAGAGATCCCTTCTTCTGAAAGGTGTTCTGCCTCGTTGAGTGCCGCGCGAACGCATGCGGCGCCATACACCACGACGGTGAAATCTTTTCCTTCGCGTTTCACTTTCGCTTTGCCAAGAGGAATCACATAGCGCTCTTCCGGAATTCGAGATTCAAACTGGGGATCGGTGGCTGCCGCGATTTGAAGAATCATCGCTACCGGGCCATCGTACTCGTGAGCCGCACGCATAAGTCCCAAGAGATCGTATGCGTCGGCGGGCGCAACAATCGTAATCCCGAGCATGTGGTGAAGGTATGCTTCAACCCACGTCTCGTGATACGGCCCGCTGCCGCCGGATCGCACGACTCCGGAAGGAAGAATGTTGATAAGGGAAAATTTCATTTTTTTCTGGTACCAGTTCTGAGAAACGACTGTAAGTATAGAGGGGAATGCGTCCGAGAAGAACGTTGCGAACTGCTGTCCTTCGATGATGGGTCGTCCTCCCGCGAGCGCCCGTCCGCACGCAACGCTGTGGATTGCTTCCTCCACGATTGGCGCGTTGAAGATACGGAGAGGGCCGAAGTCCTCGGCAAGACGCCTGGTGGGGAAGAGCACGCCGCCGGTACGCACGTCCTGCCCGAAAAAAGTAGCGCGCTCGTCTTCACGAAGGAGCTCGCCCACCACCTCTATGTACGCATCCTGATACTTGAGTTTTCGGGATGAAGCCGTTGGTGAGACCTCAAGAGGAAGACCCCAAGAAGGATGTGGGGGAAGAAGAGAAAGATTCTCTTCGTTGCTTCGAACGGTAACATCGGGTTCTAATTTCGCCTTTTGGTAAAGCTCCCACATTTCTTTACGGGCATTCCGCATAATGGAGGCAAGATCCTCTTTCCCCACGGTCCCGCCCTGGAGAAGCCTAGCCCGATATACCCGAAGTGGTTCGCGCTGCCACTGAGCCTTGAATTCATCGGGGTCAACATCAATAATTTTCCCATCGGTCCAATCGGGTTCGAAGTCCCAATCCCCGCTTGTAAATGCCTCGCGGGCTTCGTTCAACTTCTGGACATCGCGCTGAATCTGATCTTCGTTGTGACCGGTACGACGATACGTGTGCGCAATGATGCGGGTTGATTGCAGATTTTGGGCGCGTTCAATCGCTTCCGTTACCACCCGGTACACGGCTTCTGCATCGTCTCCGTCAACATCAATACCCACCATGTTTCCGTATCCGAGGGCGCGCTTCGCAAGATCAGAATTACCGTGTTCGTCCGCGGGATCGGTATAGATCGAACGCTGATTACACACAACGACATGGATTACGGGAGAGCCGCGAAGAACCTTTGTGGTACGCGAAAGATCATCAAGGAACTTCTCGTACTTTTTAAGCTCTTCGTCGCTCCTCACGCAGTTCGAAGCCGCAATCCACGAATTGGTTTCAGAGACACATCCCTGCTGATCCGCTCCCTCGCCGAACATCGCAATGCCGACGGGGCGCTTTGCGGGAGGAAGTTCGCGCCATTCTTTCTTTCGCGCGAGTTCCTCCGCCATTCCCACAAGAACCGGGTAGGGCCGCCCCATATCAGAACACATCCACGGAAGAAGATTACACGCAAGGCATCCCCAGTGGACGTTGCCATCGCGGCCGCGACCCAAACTCGTCTGTTTTTGCATGAAGTTTTTCATAAGCTCGAATGAATGCACGTGGTCAACTTCTTTCCCTAACTCACAGAGGGCAGTTACAAAACCCCACATTGTCCGGTGGTCTCCGTGTTTCGGCGACTCTAACAGTATGCCCTTATCGTAGAGCGCGAACGCGGCGCCCGCGGCAATCGCTTCCATTCCGAGACCCGAAAGAAATGTTCCGAAAATTTCCTGACGATGCAAAATCATAACTTCGAAAAGAGCGCGGGTACGCGCCATCATCCGGTAGAGCACGAGTGCTTTCTCGCGAGGAAGAATCACGTTCCCCTTCGTCACTTCATACCTCCTTCTCTTTCTTGGTCGTTTCTTGCAGTATCTTTTATCGGTTTTCAAGGATCATCCTATTGTATATGCCCGCTGTCGCATTTGACAACGGTAACAGCTAATAATACCGCGTTTATTTCGATTTGTCAATCAATTCGAAATCCGATCGTTTAAGTTCTTCCCGTGCGATCTCGCGGTCATCCCAAGGAATGCGTTTGCCGCCGGCAACCATCATCCACGGTTCCGACCCCTTGCCCGTAATCACAACCACATCTCCCGGTTTCGCTTGAGACAATGCCATGCGTATCGCAACACGGCGATCCAGTGTTTTCAGGATTTCGGATTTAGAATTCAAGATTTGCGAAAATCCAGATTCGATCTCTCCCAAAATCGAATCTGGATTTTCGTCATACGGATCTTCATTCGTAAGAATAATCCGATCACAATACCCTCCGGCGATTCTTCCGAGTTCCGGCCGCTTCCATTTGTCTCGACCGCCGCCCGCGGCACCAAGCACACAGATTAATTTCGAATTTCGAATTTCGAATTTCGAATTTCTGATGCTCTCGTAAACATTGACGAGGGCATCAGGTGTGTGGGCGTAGTCAACAACTACGGCGAATGGCTTTCCCTGAATAATTTCAAATCGCCCGGGAACTGCCTCAATTCTT
>CAYJUS010000004.1:0-20799 GCA_964373435.1 uncultured Candidatus Saccharibacteria bacterium | reverse complement strand
GGGTGGGGGTACTGATTGATGTCCAAAACCTGTATCATTCTGCGAAAAATCTGTATCAGGCCCGCGTAAATTTTCAGGAAATTCTAAAAACCGCGGTCGCAGGACGCAAACTGATCCGCGCGATTGCCTACGTCATCAGCACCGAGAGTGGCGAGGAAAAACAATTTTTTGAAGCCCTCACCCGCCTGGGGATCGAAACAAAAACAAAGCCTTTGAAGACGTTTTATGGGGGCATGAAAAAGGCGGATTGGGACGTGGGGATGACGGTCGACGGAGTACGCATGTCAAGCTTTCTTGATGTCATTGTGGTGATCAGCGGCGACGGTGACTTTGTGCCGCTTGTGGAGTATCTTAAAAATCAGGGGCGGCAGGTTGAGGCGATCGCGTTTGGCCGGAGCGCATCTGCCGAACTTAAAAAAGCGGCTGATGATTTCACTGATCTGGATGAAAGCGCAGCGCAATACCTTTTAAAACGCTGATGGACAAAAAACGTACAAACTAATTCTTCAACTCCTTCAACGCCTTGTCTCCGGGTAGATAGATTATGGTAGGGGGTATACCGTAGTCTAAAATCTGGCGGCAAGAGGTGAAGGGTTGGGACAAAAACGAATGGAGCAAAAAACATTCGAGACGGATTTAGGAGGGCAAAAAATTAAAGTTGAGGTCAACGCGCTTGCCGAGCAAGCGAACGGTGCGGTCCTTGTTACGTACGGGGAAACCATGGTGCTTGCTACCGCCGTCATAAGAGAAAAACCGGGGGAGGGGAGAGATTACTTCCCGCTCATGGTTGACTACGAGGAAAAACACTATGCCGCGGGCCGGATTATTGGCTCGCGTTTTGTTAAACGCGAAAATCGCCCCACCGAAGAAGCAATTCTTGTCGCGCGCCTTATCGACCGCACGCTTCGACCTCTTTTCGACACACGCATCCGGAACGATGTTCAGGTGATCGTGACGGTTCTTTCGCTCGACGACAAAAACGACCCCGACATTCCCTCTGTTTTGGCCGCATCCCTTGCAGTTCTCACTTCGGACATCCCTTGGTCGGGGCCAATCGCGGGCGTACGCGTGGGGCACGTGAGCGGTGAGTTAAAAATCAATCCGACATTTGAAGAGCGGGATCAAAACGGGCTGGATCTTGTGGTCGCCGGAACCGAGTCCAGAATCAATATGATGGAAGGAGGATGCGATCAAATACCGGAAGAAGAGATTCTTCGCGCGATTGAGTTTGCCCAGCCCCACATCAAAGACCTTGTGGCTTTCCAAAACAAAATAGTTGAAGAAATCAAACCAAAAAAACTTGAACTTGTTTCATCCGAACCGGATAACGATCTCAAAAAAGAGGTGGTGAAAATCATCGGCAGCCGGCTCGAGGAGGCGCTTTTTGCATCCCCCGCAAAACACGAACGCATGGATCACCTGAACGATTTACGGAACGAACTTGTCGCCTCTCTCGAAAAAACATACCCGGGAGAACCCCAAAAAGCAACGGAGGCGGCACGTTTCTACGAGGACCTTGTGGATGAAATGGTGCACCAAAAAGCGACCGAGGAAGATAAACGAGTGGATGGAAGGAGGATGGACGAAGTCCGTCCGCTTGATGCGCGGGTGGGGCTTCTCCCTCGCACCCACGGCTCCGGTCTCTTCAAGAGGGGCCAGACAACGGCGCTCTCTGTCCTGACACTCGGCGCTCCGGGCGATGCGCAGTTAGTAGAAGGGATGGAAATCGTGGGGAAAAAACGCTTCATGCATCACTACAATTTTCCCCCGTACTCCGTAGGGGAGGTAGGGCCCATGCGAGGGCCGGGACGGCGCGAAATAGGACACGGGGCGCTCGTGGAGCGTTCTCTCGAACCGCTTATTCCTTCCGTGGAAGAATTCCCCTATACGATCCGGCTTGTCTCCGAAACTCTTTCTTCGAACGGCTCTTCGTCCATGGCATCGGTATGCGGCTCCACTCTTGCGCTCATGGACGGCGGTGTTCCTATTAAGGAGCCCGCGGCGGGTATCGCAATGGGGTTGATGATGAAAGACGAAAACCACTACAAGGTGCTTACCGATATCCAGGGCCCGGAAGACCACCATGGCGATATGGACCTTAAGGTCGCAGGAACCAAAAACGGCATCACCGGAATCCAAATGGACGTGAAGATAGAGGGAGTAACCGCGCAGATTCTCAAAGACGCGTTTTCGCAAGCACGCAAGGCCCGGCTCGAAATCCTAGAGATTATAGCGCGCACCCTCCCAAAACCGCGCGAGGATCTCTCGCAGTTCGCCCCCCGCATCCTTACGATTACGATTGATCCGGGGAAAATCCGCGATGTCATAGGAACGGGCGGGAAAGTCATTAACGAGATAATAAAGGAGACCGGCGCAGAAATTGACATAGAGGAAGACGGAAAAATATTTATCACGGCCCAAACCTCTGACTCCGCAAATAGCGCAATCGAACGAATAAAATCAATCGTACGGGAATTCAAAATGGGGGAGGAGGTAGAGGGAAAAGTAGTGCGGATTACGGATTTCGGCGCGTTTGTTGAAATCTCCCCCACAAAAGACGCGATGGTTCACATCTCTGAACTTGCCCCCCGCCGAATAGAAAAAGTGGAAGACGTGCTCAAATTAGGGGACGTGAAAACCTTCAAAATCATCAAAATAGACGATCAGGGAAAAATCGGCGTCTCGCTCAGGGCGCTCGAAATGCGGGGGGAAAACCGCGCGCCCCGCGCCCGCAAAACGGATACCGACTTTGACGATTTTATTGAACGTACGAACACGTAACGCCCCTTGCCATGGTAAAAAATTCCTACCCAAAATCCCCATCTCCCGATCTGGAGTCTCTTGAGGAAAAAGAGCCCGCGAAGCCCGCGTACCGCATCCGTACAATGGAAGGAGACCTTCGGCGTCTCTTAGGGGAAGGATATGGCGGTATGCCTCCCCCGCGTCTCCCCAAGGAAGAACCTGAGGTAAAAACACCGAAAGAAGAGGGCGGTACAAAAATCAAAGAACGGGTAAGAATTTTTCTTGAGCGGTATCTCAAAATCCTTATACCTCTTGTTTTCGGAATCCCCATCCTCATACTTCTCTTAATCGCGTTCATGCAGGGAGGAAAAGAAAACGCTCCACCCCCTTCACAGGGATCGTCCGTCCTTTATCATGCGGAGTGCCGCAACCAAACGTGTGTACGCGCGGAAGGAGAGGGGGAGGATACGTGTAAAACCGATACTGACTGCTCTTCCCCCGAAGCCGCCGCACCAGAACCGCGCCTTCCTGTCGAATATCGTGAAACCCTTTTCCTTAAAGAGCGCACAAAAGAAGAGTTCTCCCGCTCTCTCGCTCTCCTTACGGATACCGCAGCCGCTCAAAAGAGGTGGCCGGAAGATACTCTTGTTTCCCTTTCTCTTGCCGCGGGGCTTGAAACGACTCCCGCATCGTATCTTAATCTCGAGGAAACGACGCGGGTGTTGGGCATTCGTTTCCCCCAAACTCTCGCTTCTTTTCTCGAAGATTATTCTCTTTTCCTTTACACCGCGGGGGCGCGGGAACAAACGCAGTGCGATGAAGAAGGAGTGCAAGATGCCACCTGTTGGGGACCCCGGCTTATCCTTGTCCTCAAGCACCAGGGAGCGAAAGAAGCAGTATCGTTTGAGTTCGGCCGATGGGAAACAACTCTTTTTAGTGACGTCTCTCCCCTTATCCTCTCTCCCCGAATCCCTGAACCATCCTCGGAATTTAAAAATTTTTTCTACCGCGGCCAGTTGGTACGCTACCAAAACCTTGCCCTCTCCACCACCGCTCTCAACTATGCCATTCGGGATAGTCTCGTTATTATCGGAACATCAAAGGAGTCGATGTTTGCGGCCTTGGACGCTCTCTTATGAATCCTATGAACTATTCTGATCGAGAAAAAGGAGTTATTTCTACCCTTCTTTACTACAAAACGCTCGGCGAGTTCCCCCTTACCGCATTTGAGGTATATGGCCGGCTCAACCGCGTCGGGGACGCCCCCTCCCCTTCGTATGGGGAGATTTTAAATATCCTTCGCGTACTTCAAGGCCGCGGGGTGGTATCTTCCCAAAACGGTTTTTTTTATCTTGCGCCCATTCCCGAACACGTCCCCGTCGCAAAGCGGATCAAACGCTACAAAATAAGTATAGGGAAAATAAAACGGCTCAGACGCGCCCTCTTCTTTCTCCGAACACTCCCATTTGTCAACATGATAGGTGTTACCGGCTCCGTCTCGCTCCACAACGCAGACGAAGAAAGCGACATTGATGTACTCGTAATAACAGAGAGGGGACGCATCTGGACCGCCCGAATCCTCTGCTCCGCTCTCACCCATTTCCTGGGGATGCGCCGCTACGGGAAAAGGACAAAAGACCGGATATGTCTCAACCATTATATAGCGGAGGGTGCCCTTACCCTAAAAGTCCAAAACCTTTCGAACGCGCATACCTATGCAAGCTTAATACCTGCTTTTGACGGAAAAAACGGGTGCTACCAGGAATTTCAAAACAAAAACCGGTGGATGAACCGGTATCTTGCGCACCACCCGTGGCAAAAAGAACGATCGCTTATCCTCCACCCCTCCACGCACATCGTTTCTTTTGTCTCTTCGCTCTTTCAGTCTCCCGTTTTTTCCAGATCGTGGGACGCGCTGGAAAATATCTTCCAATATCTCCAGAAAGGAAGGATCCTGAGAAACATTTCTGAAATTCGTTCTATCCACGAAAACCAGCTTATTCTCTCCTCCGATGCTCTTATGTTCCACTACCCCATATCCAGAAATAAAGAGGTGGAAAAAAAATACCAAGAAGAGATGGAACGGCTGGGAATTGAATGAAGTGCCGTGCCCCGTACCCGATGTGGATAACCTGTTGAAAACCGGGGTTTATCCCGCGTTCTGCAAGAAGAAACTTGGCTTGGTTAAGCTGTTTTTTTGGACAATAGCCAGAAAATTCGTTTTTTCTCCCGTGTCTCTTGACGAAACATTCGCGTCTGAGATATACTATATGTGTAGATCTTTCCATCTTCTTCTTTCACTGGTTATACCCCCGTGTATCTCTTTACGGCAGTCCTCCTATGCTCGCAGGGCGGGAAAATAATGTTCCTTCCATACGAGCATGGGAGCACTACCAATAACCGGTCAAAGAAAAAGTAATGCCTAACGCACGGATACGGCTTACTCCCTTAAAGAGCGCTGAGCCCAAACTCACTTTTCACACATTCGGGCGCACCAGCGCTCTTTTTCATTGTTCGCCCAAATTTTCAATTTGGCTACGAACAATGAACTCCGCCGAAGCTCGAAGAGCGTAGGCGAGTGCTCCTACAAAATCCTTGACACGTCCTTGACCCCGTTAGAGAATTGCGATAGTCTCGGCTATATGGTACTCCATAGCTTTTCAATTCGTCCTAGCGGAAAAGCGAAAATCGCTAGAGTTCTCCAATTCTCTAACGGGGTTGACAAAGCTTTTGACTCGGATAAAGTAGATTAATATATCTCGGAAATACTGCGAATACGGTTTTGATTCGCGCGATTCGTGCTCCTGTGACCAACTACACGGTAGTCGGAAAGGAGGATTTGCGGAGTCCACCACCAATGAATCTCTCGAAAAAATTTCTTGACGATTTAAAAGAGCGGCTTCTCAAAGAAAAACAAGAGCTTGAAGAAGAGCTAAAAAGTTTTGCTGAGGAGGATCTCAACGTAAAAGGAAACTACAAAACCATCTTTCCTGATTACGGAAAATCTTTGGGAAGCCAGGAAGAAAACGCGGACGAGGTAGAGGAGTACTATGACAGTCTTCCTGTCGAGCACACGCTCGAAGCAAGGTTAAAAGAGGTAAACGACGCACTCAAACGCATCACCAAAAAAAGCTTCGGAATGTGCGAAAACTGCCAAAAACCGATTGCGAAAGAACGTTTAGAGGCCTCACTCACCGCAAGAACGTGCGTAGAATGCAACGCAGGCGGATAGTGATCCACATTCCGTCGCTATTTCTAGACGCTAGCCGCTAATCACGTCTAAATTTATGAATTTATGATTAAAGTGTTATCCGCGGCAATTTGGGGGCTCGAAGCCCAACCGTCGCTTCGCTCCCTAGAACCCTGCGGTTCTAGCGCTTCTCGCCCCTCGATAAACTCGGGGCTGCGAGGCTGTTTCCGCCACGGGAAACTCCCGTTTCCCGACCCCTTCCCCGGGTTGGACTTCTCGCCTCATCCTCAGATATAGATACAAAACAAAAACAGGAATTCCATGATTAAAGTGTTATCCGCGGCAATTTGGGGGCTCGAAGCCCAATCCGTAGAAGTGGAGGTTGATTTAACAAGTGGCCTCCACTCTTTTACTATTGTGGGGCTTCCGGATAAGGCAATCGAGGAAGCAAAAGAACGGGTTTCCTCCGCTTTGAAATACAGCGGGGCAAAATATCCGAAAAAACTCAATAAACGTATTACGATAAACCTTGCGCCCGCAAACATAAAAAAAGAGGGGGTGCTGTATGATCTCCCCATCGCCGTGGGGCTCCTTAAGGCGTCCGAACAACTCATGTGCGGAAGTCTCGAGGGAAAAGTATTTGTGGGAGAGCTTTCGCTTGATGGAAGGCTCCGCCCGGTGAACGGCGTTCTCGCAATCGCGCTCGCGGCAAGAGAACAATCTCTTCCTGAACTCTATGTTCCAAAAATGAACGCGAAAGAAGCTTCGCTCGTAAAAGGCGTCCGAGTCTATGGCGTATCAACTCTTTCTGATCTTATTTTGCACTTAGAAAAAAAGCGGCTCATTAGAGAAGATCTCCCGCGCGCAGATCCCCACCGCCCCTTGCAAGAGAAGCGGGGGATAGAAGATGCCGACATGTCCTACATCAAGGGGCAACCCCATGCGAAACGGGCAATTGAAATTGCGGCAGCGGGAGCCCACAACATCATCATGGCAGGCCCCCCGGGAGGAGGAAAGACCCTTCTTGCGCGTGCGCTCTCGACCATCCTCCCCCGCATGGATTTAGAGGAAGCTCTTGAGGTCTCCCGTATTTATTCCGTAGCAGGAATGCTCCCTAAAGATAATCCTCTTCTTCCTCACCGTCCTTTTCGCAACCCGCACCATTCTGCGTCAGAAGCGGCGTTAATCGGAGGAGGATCATGGCCAAAACCCGGAGAAATAAGTCTTGCGCACCGCGGAGTGCTCTTCCTTGATGAGTTCCCGGAAATACATCGGGACGTGCTGGAAAGCCTGAGGCAACCGCTGGAAGAGGGGTTGATTACCGTATCGCGCACCCAAGGCACCACGGTTTTCCCCGCACGGTTTATGCTTGTTGCCGCCTACAACCCCTGCCCCTGCGGGTATGCGGATGACCCAAAGAAAGATTGCTCATGCACGGGTGCGCAAATTTCGCGCTACCGGAAAAAGGTTTCAGGGCCAATACTCGACCGCATTGACCTTCATGTCGAAGTCTCGCGCGTAGGGTACGAAAAACTCACCTCGGACGATCCCGAGGAACAAAGCAAAACGATCAGAGAACGGGTGGAGCGGGCACGCGACATACAAAAAGAGCGATTTCGCGAAGAAAACCAGAAGGGAACCCCCCGCTACGCCAATAGCGAAATGAATATTCCTCTTATAAAAAAGTATTGCCGAGTTGACCAAAAAGGACAGGACCTTTTGCGAAGCGCGGTAGATCGCCTAGGGCTTTCTGCCCGCTCCTATCATAAAATCCTTAAGGTTGCGCGCACCATTGCGGACCTTGAGGGCAAGGAACATATCGATCCTTCCCACGTCGCGGAAGCCATCCAATATCGCGAGAAAAGAGAGAGCTAGAAACGCACAACCAAAAGAACGAGGTCGGACCTCGTTCTTTTTGATTCTCATTGTTTGTTTTTAGCTTTTTAGCTTTCTCGCTCTCCTGGAGCGGCCAATCTCTATCCTAACCTATCTTGCCAGTGGATTTCGTGCCCCGTGTACCTCAAAGTGAACGTGACAGCCCGTTGAACGGCCCGTATTCCCTATGTAGGCGATGAGTTGTCCCTGTCCTACTTCTTCTCCCGCAGCAACAAGATTTTGACTGTTGTGGGCATAAAGAGTCACGACGCCGTTAGGGTGTTTTATTTTGATAAACTTTCCGAATCCTCCATTCCATCCCACGCCATCCGAAAGAATCACCGATCCTGCGGCCGCCGCGTAAATCGGCGTCCCGCAGGAGTTCGCGACGTCCACGCCGTTATTTGCGTGAACCCTCCCCCAGTTGCGGCCCGTGGTAGGATAAATGAAGTATCCTGCGCTTACGGTGGACGACGCGTAGCGAGGAGCCCGGGGACGCGCTGGAGAAATTGGTATGGGGGGCGCGCCGTCAACAATCACAATCTCCTGCCCTGCGATAATCGTTCCGTCAAGAGGTATGTCGTTTGCATCAAGCGTCTTTTCAAGGTCTCCTTTATAGCGTTTCACAATTGCCACAAGCGTCTCGCCCTGCTTCACTTTGTGCAAGACGCCGGAAACCGGAAGAATCACGAGCTGCTGGCCGGGCCGCAAGTAATCGGCGTTTCGCAGGTTGTTTGACCAAATAATGCTCCCCGCGCTGATTCCAAACTCTGCCGCGATTCCCGATATGGTGTCTCCCTCTTGGACAACGTACGTCGTAACCTCGCTCCGTTCGTTAAGACTTGCAAGGTTGGTGAGGGGAGAGGCAAACGCCCGGAAAGAAGAAGATTCCACGCCCAAAAGTTCTGGCTCGCGACCCCCTCCCTGGCCGAGAAAGGCGGGGGAACCTGCTTCTTCCTCGCGAGACCCCGCGTTCCTGCGGGAAAGGAACACCGGGCTTACGACTGCCGCGCTGAATTCGTTCACTCGAAGCTGGTCGTGGCCCACGTCGTTTCTCTTCTCTGTGTCTTCCCCTCCTACAAGCCACGCACTCTCCTCTACCTCGAGCGATCCCCCGGCTCTGAGAAACGCCTCATCCGTTCGCGCGAGGAAAAACGTGCCCAGCCCGACAAATAAAATAACTGCTGCAAGCCCTAAGGAGAAAAAATTCTCTATAAGGATACGGTGCAGCAGCAATCCGGCATGTTTGATTGTACGCAAAGTATAAATGGTAAAAGACTGTCTCTTTTAGCCGTATGTATTAAGGGTACCACGCAGGGAAGCCACGTCAAGCAGGATATCCACACCCCGTGCTACAACTTCGAACAAGATGCCCCGTTTTGCCACAAGGACTAATCCATTAAACTACGAAGTGAAGCTTTGATTCGTGGTCTTACCCGTGAGAATATCGCGAAAGCGTTACATTTCGAAGTTGTAGCACGGGGCACAGCCGGGTACGCCAGTCTTCCTTTATTCTTCCCGCCGTTATATACCAAAAAGAGACCTGTTATGGATTATATCCGCGAACACATAGCAATACTTCTTGCGTCTCTTATAGCAATCTTCCCGGCGACATCCGGAACGCCCGAAGAACCATTTTGGGTGACGGTGCGCGACTCCGGCCTTGAGTTTCGGGTCTCGGCAAAATCCGAACGCGTAGAAGACTTGTTAGAGAAAGAACACATACCGCTTGCCCCTACCGATATCGTCTTCCCGGATCGCGCCACCATACTCGCCCCGGGAACCCGCCTGACTATCCTCCGCGCAAAGGAGCTGATACTCAACGACGGGGGAGCCATCTTCCCTGTTTCCACCCAAGCGCGCTTCGTAAGCGATTTTTTGATCGAGCAAAACATTGTGCTCGGCGAGAAAGATTACGTCTCTCCCGATGCCGCATCACAAGTGCTGCCGGACATGAAAATTGTCATAACCCGGATTATAGAAAAAGAGGTCGTACGCGTAGTAAGCGTTGCTCCTCCTGAAGCTTATGAGGAAAACGGCGAATTATCCTACGGGAAAACGAGACTTATCTATGAGGGTGCCGCCGGAGAAAAAGAGGAAACGGTTCTGGTAACGTTCAAAAATGGCGTAACAATAAGAGAACGCGTTCTTGCTTCCCGTGTCCTCAAGGAACCGCTCCCCCGTCACTTCGAACGAGGCACAAAAATAGTGATAGGTCGCGTCCAAGAAGGAAAAGCAAGTTGGTATCAGTACCGCGGAGGATTTTTTGCGGCATCCACGGTTCTTGCGCGCGGAACATTTGCGCGCGTCACACGAACCGACACCGGTTCGTCTATCGTTGTGCAAATCAATGATTACGGCCCTTTAGTCCCCGGACGCGTCATCGACTTGGATGCCGTCGCCTTCAAAAAACTGGGACCGCTCGAAAAAGGAGTAATTCCGGTGAAAGTGGAAGAAATACTTTAATGGACACGAATGGCCACGAATATAAACGCGAATGGCCACGAAACGATTAGTGGTGCTTAGTGTTTATGTTGGTGGCATACAGCATGGGGTTCTTGGATTTAACATCCCCGCGGATTATCAAAAAACTATTTGTGGAACACGGAATAACCCCTCGAAAGCGCTTGGGGCAGAATTTTCTTGTCTCGCGTATCGTCCTCGATCAATTCATCGAGGCAGCCCAAATATCAAAGGATGACACCGTGGTAGAAGTCGGACCGGGAATCGGAACGATTACCGTTGAACTCGCCCCACGCGCGAAAAGAATAGTCGCTGTAGAGAAAGATCCCCGTCTCATTGAAATCCTTGACAAAAATATCAAATCCTTGCCTACAATGACTGTCATGAAAGAACACGGTGATGTGCGAGTTGTCAACGAAGACATAAGAAAATTCGATCCAAAAATCTTCGGGTTAAAAACCAGAGGTTACAAGCTGATAGGAAACCTTCCTTTTTATCTCGCAAACTTCGTCATACGAAAGTTTCTTGAGTCGGATGTGCCGTCCCAAGATATGACTCTCATTATACAAAAAGAGGTTGCGGAACGAATATGCGCAAAGCCGCCAAAAATGAACCTGCTTGCGGTTTCTGTCCAATACTACGGAACGCCCATTATTTTTTCACAAGTACCAAAAAGCTCGTTCTGGCCCCAGCCTGAAGTCGACGCGGCCATATTACGCATAAAAGTTTTCCCGCGTAATTCTGCGTCATATTCTGCGTTATTCCGCGATCAGTTCTTTGAACTAATACGGGCAGGGTTCGCCCATCCAAGAAAACTGCTGGCAAGTAATCTTGCAAAAAAAATCGGCGTACCAAAGGAAGGGGCGAAGATCGCACTCGCCCGAAGCGGCGTTCCTCCCAACGCGCGCGCGGAAAATCTCTCGGTCGAAGACTGGGAGACCCTCTCCGTTATAATCAAAAACAAAAGACAATGAAAAGGACAGTGTTGACAACATTTTGCTGAAAATGTGGTAAGTTTGAATTAATACCGGTGGTGATACCGATGGACAGTAAACGAAAATTAATTTTTGTTTCTTTGGGGCTTGGAGTGTTGCTCTTCTTTTTGTTTTCTCCGTATCCCGCAGACGCAAAAAGTTTCTATCATCCCTTCGACTTCGCAATAAAAAATTCGGTGTTCAACAAGGTAAACAACTACCTTAAAACAAATACCCTGTTTTATACAAGTCTTTTGGGCACTCATGTCGAGTGCGGAGGAGGGGACCAGACAAAGCTCAGCCTTGGACCGGTAATAGAAAACGTAACGGGCTGCACCGAATGCCAGGAGCTTGCATCATGCGCGGGACAAAAGAAGGGAGTTGCCAATGTAGGATATCTCTGGGATGCCCACACGAATAAATGCGGACTCGGGATTGTGGTTACGGAGGCAGAAGCGCGGTCATGCCAAAAAGAGGATACCTGTCTCGGCGTAAACGCCGCGCGCTTCGCCCAAATCAAGGATGATGTTCTCGCGGTGGTGGGAGCCGCTCCCGCGTTCTATCCCGATACGAGGTTTGTCCCGGACGCGGAAACCCTCCTTGCGCTCACGTGGGTAGAAAGTAAATGGAATAATTTCCAAGGAGGCGGCGTGTATCCGGGCAGTCTTTGCGGTAAAGACGGAAACGCCTTCGGGACTGTTTGCGGCGATCCTCTCGACCCCTTAAACACTTTGGAAGGAGAAACAAAGAGCATGGACGTGAATGGAGACGGCCTTCCTGACGGAACAACGTGTCTGGCGATGCCTATCGCGCCCGATGCGGACGGAAAAGATCAGTTCTGCGGAGGGGCAACGTGCGTGAGCGAATGTCTAGCGACCGGGCTTGACTTAAGCGTCTGCGCGAGTAGGTGCGCGACAAACACCACGCGCGGGGGAAAGATGGGAATCGGCCAAATTCTTCCCGAAACATATCTCGATCGCATCCAGTCCTCCTCGTTTGCTTCGGGAGGAAGACTTCGTCCTAACCCATGGGCGGTGCGCGACGGACTTTTTGTCGCAGAAGACTTACTTGCGTACTTGAACACCAAATATTCAGACAACACCTGCGGGCTCGCGAAGTACCACTTCGAAGATGATGGGAGGTGCGGAGCCGCGCTTACCGCGGAAGAACGAGCGTTTATTGATGAGGTAAACAAATTCAAACCAATAATGAAAAGTTTGCTTGACACCGGAGCGTGTCCGGTACCGGTAGGACCGGGGCCGGGCGGCCCCCTTCCCAGCCCCTGCCCGCCTGAAAGCACGGGGGCCTCGAATCTTACAAACTATATCAGCAGCACCTATAATATTCACTTTGACGGGCCGTGGAGCGCGGGAACGCTCTTTGATACGTGCCAGAAACTGTACGAGACAAGCGGGACCCGGTTTGATGACTTCTTCAGGAATGACCCTCAAGGCGCAACGATAACCACGAACCTTGTTGAGAATTTCTGCCAAGTCATGGGAAAGGTGATAAATTGTGGCGTGGGCACGGGTCTTCACAGCGCGCGAGGGAACATGGCCACGTTTAATCTCTTCCATGAACTCGCGCATACCATCAAGGCGATGGATGGGGTGGGGCTTGCGGGAAGCGGAGAGGGGCAGATAGCAGCGGTCGCCGCAAGCGACCACGGACAAACCATATGGAACGACGGAACCTTCGGCCATATCAGTATTTATCCGTGGAACGTGCATGATGCGGGAAATACCTGTTCCACGTTCTCGTGGGAAGGCGAGCAGTATGCTGACGCGGTCGCCTATTACTTCCATACCGGTCTCAACCAAATATCGCCTCTTTGCGCGGGAGCGCCGAGCGGGGGAATCCCCTATGGTACCGCTCCCAGCCCGAACCACTGTACGCTCGTGAAAAATACCTTTGGTTCTTACAATTTTTTCTGCGCCCTCACGCTTGGCACCTGGCAGCTCCACAGCGCGGCATGCGCCGTAAACGACGTGGGTTCGTGCCAGGCGGGTCTCATGCTTCAGTTCTTCGACACGCACTCCGCAGACGCCGTCCAAATATGCAGACGAGAAAGCGGGGGCAACTCTCTAGCCCTAAACGACAACTGTCTAACCGCCACAACGGCTGACTATAGTGTTGGCTTAATGCAAATAAACCTTCTTGGCCTTTGTCCGTTGGGTATAACATGGACGGGCGATTTTTCTAATCCACAATGTACGATAATTAACCAGGCAGAACTCGATAAATGTAAGGAAAAATATGGGTATGGAAATCCTTTGGTAAATCTGGATTGGGCGAAAAAGAAAAGTGAAGGCCGAATAGCATTTTCCGGACCTGCCGACAGATGGCAACCGTGGTCGGGGTCGGCTGGTGCCTGTGGATTATATCCTCATCCCTAAAATCTTTTGATTACCGAGGTTCTCTACATGCTGGCTAAATTCTATCCAAAAATAAAAGAGTTGGGGGGAAAGGAGCTAGTCTTCCTTTTGACTGTCGGCGTAATTACGTCTGCTCTTTTGATCGTGGAGCGCGAAATCAACACCGCGAAAGAAGGCGTCCAAGCAGAATCCGCCTTTGTCGAAGGGACGCTTGTCAAAAGCGCGGAAAGCCCCGCGGTATATGTGGTTACCGGCCAAAAACGAAAACATGTTCCAAGCCCTCAAATTTTTGAATCGCGCGGGTACCAATGGGAGCGTATCCGCACGGTCAGTAAAAAGGAACTCGAAACCCTGCCGGAAATAAACCTGTTAAAAACCGCGGGAGACACAAATCTCTACTACGCGGAAAGCTTTCAGAAGCGGGTGATAAATTCCGACGAGGTGCTCGCCTCATACGGACTTTCGAAGAACGACGCATTCCTCGTCGAAAAACAGGAAATTGACGCATACCCCACTGCCCGCCTCCTCAAGAAAGCGGGTGACGAAAAAGTGTATTACATAGACCAAGCAGGCTTGCGGCGTCACATTCCCACCGCCCAAGTTTTCGAGTCATACGGCAACAAGTGGTATAATATCGTAACGGTTACTCACGAAGAACTGGTGAATTATCCGATAACTCACGCGGTAAAACTTTCGGGGGGAACGAAAGTGTATTACCTCGCGCCGGGGAAATCCTCCACAAAAAAACACTGGATAAAAGATCCGAGCGCGTTTAACCGCTTAGGGATCAAGTGGGATCAAATCGCGCCGGTGAATGCAACGGAGTTTAACGCATACCCGGAAGGCGAGTCGATTGGCGCAGGAGACATCATCCAGGAAACTCCGGGTAACCCCGTTCTTTCTCGAGACGAACAAAAAATTCAGGATGCGCTCTCGAGGGGTGTCGCGATTAACCCTCAAAACGATGTACTGCTTAAAAACTCCCGCGACTACCAAATTTTTTATATCGTAAATTCCAAAACGTTCCTTGTCTCCATCCTCTCGTCCAATTTTTCCGGAACAAAAGCGACGGCAGAGAGCGACCTCTTCTCCCTTTTGGGCGTAAGCACAAGTACGTTTTGCGCTCTCACGATAGAAATCACGACGCCACGCTACGCTAACCCGTCTCTTGCGGGGCAGGTATTTAAACCGAGTCTTTGCCCCTAGACAACCGGGGAAGACAACCGGTAAAACGTTTTCTTGTTTTTGTGGTAAGATACGATAATAGATAAACCGATGAAATTCTTACGATCAGCAGTGATTTTGGTGATGCTGACGGCAGCCGGCATTCTTGGATTTATGAAAATAAAAAAGAAGCCCCGCGCTTCTTCTAAACCCTTGCAGATGAACGGATTCAAAAAACCTTTTCGATCTCCTCTTGGCATTGCGGCTGCGGTTTTGATCGCAACGGTTTTGGCCGCGGGAGGCTTTTTGCTGGTAAAAAAATTGACGGCGCCAACGGCACCCAAAGAACCCGAGTTTGCGGCCATAGTCAACGGCGAGAAAATCCCCTACGCCGAGTTCCAATCGCGGCTTAACGCCCAAACCTATTTTTACAGCACCGTCTCGCCTCTCCCTGAAATCTTACAAGGGCTCCCGGAAGCAGAAGAAGGGAAAGCAAGAGAACTGCCTCCGGAGCAGGAGCGAACGGAAAAAGTCCGGGAGCTCATCAAGGAACAGGTGCGCGAAGACATGATTCAGGAAATACTTTTGACCCAGCTTCTTCGAGAACACGAAATTATGGTGAGCGACGAAGAGGTACGACAGCGTATCCAAACCATTGCCGTAGACCAGCTCTACGGAGGCGACTGGGCGAAATACGAAGAAGACCTCAAAACCGTTTATCGCATGACGATCGATGAAGTAATGAGAACATACCGCCTTGAACTCCTTAAAGAAAAAACTGCCGGGCTTAAAACCCAAAAACATGTTTTGGCGATTTGGATAGAAAAAAAAGAGTTTCAGTTCGCCTCGTACGAATCGATGACCGAAGAAGGCCGCGTGCAACATAAAGAAGTCAATCGAACCAAGAGGGAAAAGGCTGATGAAGCATTAAAGCGTCTCCAAGAAGGTGAGGAGTTTGCTGTAGCGGCCCGTGAATTCTCCGAGGATGAAAAGGGTTCTCAAAGCGGCGGGGATCTCGGATTTCTTTTCCTGCCCGACAAGGAGGCTCCCTTCCTTCCTGATACGGAACAGAAAAACTTTCGAGGTCTGACTGCGGCTTTTTTGGCGCTTGAAGAGCTTAATGCCGGAGAAACCAAGCTGTATGAAACTTTCACCGACTATACGATAATAAAAATTACTGAGATCAAAGAAGCTCCGCTGGGAAACCAAAGTTTTGACCAGTGGTATCAAGGTTTCCGCTCCCGGGCTAATGTCATTATTCCTTAAAACGCCGTGACAAAAACAGAAGCGTATAATATGTTTTCTCCAAATTTGGTGAGATGCGCAATAGTCCTCGCCGTATTCTTTGTTTTGGCGGCTGTGTTTTTCTTGAATTTGGCAGAACGAAGCGATGCGGCGGGTATTGTATACACGGGACTCTCTCCCGGGCTTGCCGTGGCCTGTTCGGGAGCGGCGTCGGACTGGGTTGCAGTGCGGGCTAACCTCTATGATGCCGTTGCCGGCTGGGCTATCCCCGGCTTCTTTAATGTGGGGTGCAAAGCCGATTCGTTTGACGGTTCTTTTTACTATGAAGGTCCGGACGCGGCCCATACCATCGCACGCTTTGGTCCAAAATGCGGAGGAGGAGCCGGGATAGGAAGCGGGGGAGCCGTGTGTATGGGGTCTTGTACTCTTCCTTTTAATATCCAGGCGGACGCCTTGAACTACAGCCCCACGCCGGTCTGGTTCATAAACCATGAAGTTGGTATTTCTAATACCCTTTATGGACCTCCGGGGGGGCCGACCGGGAATGCGAACACGGCAAACTACAATATCTATCTCGACCGCGCGGCGTGTGAAACGTGCGGGTGGGCATGCAGCGGGTTAACCCCGGTCTGCTACGACCCGTGGGGAAACGCCTGCACTTCTCTTCCCGCTTGCGCCGGAGACAGCACCTACTGCTCGGGAGGACAACTTTGCCATACCAACCGAACCTGCGCGGGAGCCGGATCATGCGTGGACAACGCCGATAGTTGCGCGCCGGATCCGAGCTGCGGAACAAATATTCTCGGAAGGGTTTTCGTGGATAATAACGTCAACGGATCGTATGATGCGGGAGAACAGTTTGTCCAAAACGGCGTATCCTGCGGAACTCCTCTTAGCTTTACTCTTGCCGGAACCCGGGTGGACTACGGCGGACCCGTGGCAGGATCCGTCCCTCCTAATCTTTGCAACGCCGACCCCTTTTATCAAACCGGCCTTATCACTCCGGGAATCTACACGGTGAGCGTAAAACCGCCTCTCGGATGGGCCGCGATCACCAAGACCCAAACGGTTGATTCGACCGCGGGAGACAAACATGTCTGGTTCGGGATCTCGCGAGAGCCGGTTGCCGAAGCTTCGATCGCAAAAACCGCATCGGGCCCATGGTCTAATTCCATAATTATTACAAACGCCGATCCACAAGTAGACAAAAGCAAAAATTTTGAATTTTATCTCTCCTCACAAATAGATAGAAACGGCGACGGAAACGCAAGTTACGATCCGAAGGGAGGACCGATTACGTGCACATGGGACTATGATACCGGGAATACGGATCCTGCGACAGAGTTCACCGGATGCGTATTGGGAGAAGGCCAGTTTACGGAAGCGAAGCGCCAGGAGATGGTCACGTATTGGAGAAACAAAATCGAAGGAAGCTACAAAGACGTTATCAAGCTTACGGTTCGCGATCAATACGGTCTTACCGACGAAGATTTTGTAGGAATAATAAAAGAGGAGGTGATACCTCCGAAGATCAGGCTTTTGAATGCCGATTCCTTCTGCGACGGAGGAACGCCGGTGAATGTACTCAAGTGGGAGGTGGAATTTGCCACGAGCTACGAAATTAAGTATTGCGAAGGGTTTGGGTGCGTACCGAATATTCCCATAACATCCGGTGCGTTTACGGCAAACCCCATCGAGATTTCCCATCGGGTCGCGAAAGACAAAACCACGTATGTCTATAGCTTCATCGCGCACGGACCCGGCGGGGACGTGGAAAAGGCAACGGCATGGGAGTCGCGAAACTGCAAAGGAACGATTGTCCTTGCGACGTACGTGGTGGATCAGAGCGGCAAACGCCTTGTGCTCCTTCCCGAGGTTACCGTGAAACTCACCAATCCCGCGGGAACGGTGATCGCGACAACCGTCTCAAACAATACGGGTTTTGCGCGATTCGAGAAGCTGATACCGGGCACCTATGGCGTCCTCGGCTACAAAGCGAGATACGCGGGGCACGCAAAGCAGGCAGGGGACTGTCTTACGAATACCTACACCACCGCAAACGCCACCATCGGCCCGAACACGACCACGGAGGGGCTCCTTGCCGCATGGGACAACAATGTACCAGTGGCGGCGGACAAAACCACGTTTTGTCATGACTTGGGCCTCTTTGGAAAGGCGTTTTCGGTAACGTGCGAGGCGGCCCCTAATCCGCAACAGGTAACAAAGCCGGTAACGTGGACCGCGAAAGTTTCGGGGAGAGAGCCGCCCTACACGTATTCGTGGTCAGGAAGCGCGGGGCTTTCAGGAGCGACTGAGCAAGTGACGAAAATATATAACAGTATCGGGTTTTTCTCCGCGTTTGTCACGGTCAGCGCGGAAGGGGAATCAAAAACAGGATTTTGCGAAGTACGGATCACGGGGCCCCCGGTGTGCGATCCGAACGACTTCCCGGATAATAAATTCAACCGCTGTCTCTTTGACTATAATTTTGATACGTCTCCTTTATCCTCCACGGTATCCGACGGAAAAATTCTCAACATTTCGGCCGAACCTCTTCTCCAGGATCCCATTGCCGACCAAAACAAACAAATCGGGAGCGCGATTGCCTTCAGCTACAACTGGCAGAGAAGCGTGATAGATTTCTCGAGTCAAACTGATAAGGTGGGGGGCGAATGGCGCGGGACGATTAACTTCAGGCCAGATGAATATAAGTTTGTGGTGGATGCGGACGACGGAATAGAGCTCACGGTTGACCTTAATGGAAACGGCTCGCTTGCGGATGAAACACCGATCATCAGCCAGTGGCATAACTACGATGATGCGGTAAAAGGACATTATGAAAGCGCGTATCAGCTGCTTAGCGGAAAAAGGAAAGTGCTTCTTCGATGGTTCGAAAATACGGATGAAGCAAAAATAAAGTTTCTCTGGTACAACCGCACCTGCCACATGAGCGACCTCTCAAACCGCTTGCATGTGTGCTTTTACAAGGGGACGGCTCTTTCCGCCGGGGAATTTATCGGAGAGCGAGATGATGCGGTATTCGGCAGAACGCCCGTAAGCGCATTCGCGAATCCCATCCAAAAGGATTACGGGGTGGGAGGAGAATTCGGAGAAATTGATAATTTTTCCGGATTCTGGCAGGGATTCCTCACGTTCGACCCGGGCCTTTATAAGTTCTCCGTAGACACAAATGACGGGGTCCGGCTGGACGTAGGGGGAGAAGGAATATATGAAATTGACGAATGGCGCGATCACACGGGAACTCACGAGACGCCGTTTATGGCCGTAGGGGGAAGCACGCTCATTAAGCTCGAGTGGTACGAAAAAGACGGCCTTGCAAAAATCAATTTCCGCTGGTCAAAAAAGGTAGCTTTTCTTGAGGAAACGCGAGGAACGCTCGGAAAGCTGTTTGCTTCTTTGCTTTCTCTCTTTGTGATATAATACGCTAATGCCTAGCAACACGGCCTCGGAATATAAACCCTACGGAGAGGCAAGTCTCCGCAGGAGACGCAGCCCCGTACCTCAGCCGAAGGGTGATGGTTCGGGGTTGTAGCACTGGGATGCCCAAAAAGCAGAAAATTATCGTTCTCGTTGTTCTTTTACTCGGGGGAGGATTTTTGATATACGGGCTTCTTACGGGAAGGCTACTACGTGTCGTACGCGACTACTTCTCGGCTTCTCTTGTTACGGAAGACTCTTCCGGAACAACGGGAGGAAACGCGGCAGACGCCATTTACAACCCCGCTTACTCGTTCTCGGAGGACGACGACAACGATGGCCTTTCAAACGCAAAAGAAGTCATTTACGGAACGGACCCGAAAAATCCGGATACGGACGGCGACGGCCACTCGGATGGGGAAGAGACAAAAAACGGTTATGATCCTTCGCGCTCAGGTGACGCGCGGGTTGAAGCGCGTTTTGCGGAAAACCTCACCATCCATTATTTTTCGTGGGCAAAACAAAAAACCGGGTCGGACGACCCTCGTCTTGAGTCAAAACTCGTAGACCAGTTTATTCGAGAAACAATAGACACCTCTCCTCCGCTTCCGCATGTCGCAGACACCGATCTCACGCTCGCCGAGAACAACGACTATGACACCGTAATCTTCTATTTTCGAGAGATGGATGCGGTACCCCTCCCCACCGTTGCAAGCTCGTATTTTGATGTCTCGGGAGAGGCGGCCCTCGATAACTTTAAAAACGTGGATAAAGCTCTTAACCAGCTCTCTGTCATCAACGGAAGTCTCACACGCATCCCCACTCCTCCCGTAGCGATCCCGCTCCAGAAAAAATACGTCCAGCTGGTATCAACCTTAAAGATGCTTTTTGGGGATCTCTACCTCGCGAAAGCGGACCCGGTACGGCTTACCGTGAACCTGGAACGGGGGAAAAAATTAATCTCTTTTACCAAGGATATCATTATCGAGACGGCAGCGATTGTGGAAAAGTATCAACTGCCGGAAAACCCGGCTCTGCCCGGCCCGGAAAACCCATGAAAGCCGTTGGTGTCTCACTAGGAGTGATTGTTGTTCTCGGAGGGCTTTATTTTTATCAACAAACCTGGAACCGTTTTCCGGGATCGGAAAAATCGCTTCTTGAGGCCGTGAAAAAGCAGGAGGCGGCACTCCCGACGGCCACCTCTTCGCCGTCAACCGAAGCAAAGATGTCCCGTTTTCTCGACTATTCCGGAGAAATTATCAGGCGCATTTTTGAACCCAGCGTCTTTATTGAAGAAAAAAATGAAGGGGGGCTCGCGAATCTTAAAAACAGG
>CAYJUS010000003.1:21219-23035 GCA_964373435.1 uncultured Candidatus Saccharibacteria bacterium | reverse complement strand
TTTCCCATCCGGCGGGCTGATCCCCGTAAAACAGCTCTTTAGACACACAGCCAATGTAATGGAGGGGGGTGTCAAAAATCCCCTTGAGTTCCTGGGCTACCGGACCCTTTTCGCGTTCCATCTCTCCCTCGTCAAACGTCGAGTCAAAAAGAACATCTGAAACAATTTCTGACGCATCATCGACGAATTCATTCGCAGTCTTTATCCAGTATCCCACTCGTGTTTCGCCCGTAAACGCGTTTGCCATTCCGCCGAGCGATTCAATTGCTTGAGAAACGTCCCACGGCCGGGGCCGTTTTTTCGTCCCCTTAAACACCATGTGTTCGTAAAAATGGGAAATGCCGTTTTTTTCTTTCGTTTCGTATTCCGACCCTGCTCCAAAAAGGGCAAGAAGGGTAACGGTACCGGTTGAGGGCATCCGAACTGATACCACCCGAAGGCTATTATCAAGTTTCGAAAGCATTACATCGTTCATTTTTCATCCTTCCAATTTCTCTTGTAAAAGAGCTTTTAACTCCGCGACCTTGTGGCGTGTCTGTTTCATCGTATCGCGATCCCGTAATGTTACATCATATCCCGTAACGCTTTCAAAGTCAATAGTTACGGAGTAGGGGGTGCCGATTTCGTCCTGTCTCCGATATCTTCTGCCGATGGAACCCGCCTCGTCATACATCGCAGGAAAAGCATCTTTAAGTTGCTTCCATACGTCTTTCGCGAACTTCACGAGCTTAGGTTTATTTTTCACAAGCGGGAGAACCGCAACTTTCACGGGCGCAACTTTTGGGTGAAAGCGCAACACCACCCGTTTTTCTCCCTTCACCTCTTCTTCGTGATACGCGTCAAGCAAAAAAACGAGTAGAGATCGATCAGCCCCCGCAGAGGTTTCAACAATCTGGGGCGTATACTTCTCTCCCGTCTCGTCATCAAAATAGCTTAGGTCCTCGCCGCTCGCTTTTGCGTGGTTCGAAAGATCCCATATACCGCGATCATGTATTCCCTCAAGTTCCCCCCACCCAAATGGATACTTATATTCCACATCTTCCGCCGCTTTCGCGTAGTGGGCAAGTTCGTCTTTTTTGTGTGTGCGAAAACGGAGATTTTTGGGGTTAACGCCAAGACCCGTATACCATTTCATCCGCTCACCTCGCCAATGCTCGAACCATTCTTCTGGGCTTAGCCCGGAAGATGCAGAATCACGCAGACCCAACGCAGACTTACGCGGAATGTTTCTGCGTTGTTCTGCGTTCTTTTCTGCGTTATTCTGCGGGCTTCTGCTCGCCCTTGGCGAGCAGAACCACTGCATCTCCATCAGTTCAAACTCCCGCATGCGGAAAGTGAAATTCCCGGGCGTAATTTCGTTCCGAAACGCTTTTCCGATCTGCGCGATCCCAAAAGGAATTTTCACCCGCATGGTATCACGCACGTTTTTGTAGTTCACATAAATTCCCTGCGCGGTTTCAGCCCGCAAATATGCAACGTTCGATTCCTCTTCGGTAACTCCCGCGTAGGTCTTCATCATGAGGTTGAACTTCTTGGGCGAGGTAAGCTCTCCCCCGCCGCATTCGGGGCAGACATCCCCTTTGGCGTGGTCCGCGCGAAATCTATGGTGGCACGTCTTACATTCTATGAGCTCGTCTGCAAAACCGGCGGAGAGGTGTCCAGACGCCTCCCAGATTTTAGGAGACATCAAAATAGCAGAGTCAAGCCCTACGACATCGGACCGCGCATACACCATGTTTTTCCACCACTCGCGCTTAATATTGTTTTTAAGCTCGACACCGAGCGGTCCGTAGTCGTAACAGCTCGAAAAGCCGCC
>CAYJUS010000003.1:13433-21119 GCA_964373435.1 uncultured Candidatus Saccharibacteria bacterium | reverse complement strand
CGACGTTTAGCCAAAGACACGATTTTATTCATAAGATTTTCCATAACCTGCATTTGTTATATCATGCTGACCAAAAAGAAAAAAGGCCCGTAACACCGGGCCTTAAGACTTTTTCAAGCACCATGCTTTCACCTCTTCTACGGGAAACCAGTCATTGCCGTGAGCTTTCATGAGCTTCCCCCGGGTATATCGATATGTCCACGCAATACCGGGCCTCGGGTCAAATCTCGTATCCGTATTATCAGTACCGAAATATTCATCTACTCTAATAAGCCAATGAATTAAGCCCACCACCGCAAAGAAAGACGTATACATACCGAGTCGGGGAAGCGCGGAAGATCGCAGTGCGCGCCCTGCAACAAGCTTTTCAAGCTCAAGAAGTTCTTCCTTATCAAAATTACAGATTTCTCCTCGCTTGAGCGAGAAATAACGACTGCAAAGATCGAGGAACGTACGCGCGAATTTGGACGTGTGCTTCGCCAGTTCGTCTCTCTTTCTTTTCAGTTTCCGCTCTTTACGCCGAGTCTTTTCTTTTATTTCCCCCTCGGCTCTTTCAGCCTGTTTTCTCTGGATCTTTATGATAACCCTGTCCCGCGCGTTCGGCCGAATCAGGTTCTGCCTTTCCGAAACGCCCGTCTCAAGTTTTTCCACTTCCACGTAAAACCTCCTTTCCTAAACATTTCTTTATAGCATAACGGGTAATAATGTCAATCGTACGTAGTGTCCGTTTCCCTTTTTTAGGGTTCATAAATGGCTATTTTGATTCGTACGACGAAGCTGGTAAGAAATAACGAGTGAACGAGGTTACCCTCTGCACCAGAACGAAATTCGGTGCGGGGCAAAGCAAATTTCTGGGCTCCCCCGGAGCAAAGCCATGCACCGTCTGGTGCATGGCGGAGCGACGGCCGGGAGAAATTTGTCCGAAGCGAACGACGACCCTTCGACGAGCTCAGGGTGGTGAGCCTGTCGAACCATTATTTCTCCAGATGAGGAGAGAATCAAAATAGCCATTTATGAACTACCTCACCACTCCGTCATCCGCCGAGACGCTTGGATCATCCGGTAGGGTGGTATCAACCGGCCCCGCAAAACTTTCGAGTTGAATTCCCGTGAAGATGTCTTTTGCGATCGCGTTTGCCCCGCTAATAAGCTCGGGGGTTTTCCCCACGGTATTTGTGCCCGGCGTTAGGCTCACCTGAAATGAAACTTGCCTCACAGGAAGAAACATTCCTGCGCCACGGCCAAGGTTCCCAATGTTCCACACGACCTCGCCGGTGTTCGAATTAAAAGTAAGGTTTTCTTTTTCGGGCGAGACAACCCCCTCCCAACGAACATGAGCCGGGAGCGCTCCGCGCACCACGACCCCGGACAAATCATTCGAAGAATTAAGGAGCTGCCACGAAAGCGTATAGGTGCTCTTCTCCCCCACTCTCGGCGGTATGGGGCCCGTGTTTTCAAAGGGACCGGGGGTACGAAGGCCTCTCTGATAAAATTCGAAGCGAGAGTTAACTTTGTATGTGTGAATATCTTCTGCAAGGGTTGCGCCTCCCACCTTTACTATCACCTTTGATGTCACGGAAAAATTCTTGTCGTCTGCGTCTTTTACAGGAAGGATGGTCTTTACGGGAAGAGAAAAAGAAAGCGTCCCCTCCTCCCCGGGCTCAAGCAAGAGAAGCGCAGGAAGGTTGTTTTTGTCCCAACGAAGCAGGGAGTCGCCGCTGAAAAATGATCCGGTCTCTGCGACAAGAGAGGAGTACTCAAATGCCTCTCCTGCAAAAAATACTGATATCTCTGCACCTTCAAGAATTTCACCGCTCACGTTTTGGAAGAAAATCTCCCACGTGAGCTTTTCGCCCGGCGTTACCGCGCCCCCGCGCGCCCCTCGTATAATTTGAGAGAGAACAAAACCGGGAAGCGATACGCCAAGCTGCCTTTCTTGCGTGACATACGGGGAAAGGCCGTCCCGAGAGAACGTCCCCAGTGTTGCGTTAAAGATCCGTTTCTCCTCCGCGTCCCCCACAAACACCCCCCTGATTTTTATCTCTCCTGATTTTCCGGGTTCCAAATTTCCTATATCCCAAAGGGGATTCGCGCGCCCGGACGACGGAGTAGAACCAAGAAACTGGAACGAAGGAGGATATTCCATTTCAATTCCCATACGAGGGAAAAGAGAAGAAGCGGTCGAAATATACGAAAGGGAAAACTCAAACTCTTCCCCCAGGTTAACCTTTGAAGGAAAGGTAAAGGCAAGCGCGAGGGGAAGGGACGCCACTTCAAGCTCTTTCTTTCCTTCAATGGAGAGCGAGGCGTTTGAGTCATCGGTATGGTAGGTGACGAGAAGCTGAACCTCCTTTTTCTCTCCCAGTGTTCCAAAAAGAAATGCTTCAAAGTTGAATTCTGCGCGTTCTCCCGCTTCCAGCTCCTCGTTCGTCAGGGTTTGGGAGGACACGTTCTCGAGGTCGTTTGAATCGGCGCGGGATGTCATCGACCCTTCGGGGTAGGTAAGGGTTGCCTCGATCTTACGAAGGGACGAAGAGGTCTTATTCTCGTAGACGACCCGATAAGATATTTTTTCTCCCGCCGTGAAGTGTGAAGGAACAAAAAAATCAATTCCCAGTTTCTCGTTGTTTCCTCCCCGCTCCTTCCCAAAGAAATATGCCCCCCCCATTACGAGAAGAATGAGTATGAAAATGCCGATTATTTTCCCAAAAAAAGTATCCACGGGTAAACCTTGTTAGATCCCCTTCTTTAAGGATAGGGGGTCTTGCGGGACGAAGACTAAGAAAAATATGACGGAACCATTTGGGATACCAACTGAAGAGTCTGGCGTTCCGCAAGGCTCACTTTCAAACGCCTCACAAGATCCCATTCTCCTTGAAGCATGAGCCGCAGTAATTTAATCATTCGCTCATCAAGAGGAAAATCTTCTCGAGACCGCTCGCAGTGTTGGCATACCACCCCCCCCTCCCGAACACGGAAAAAGTAGCGCTCACCCCTCTGAAGCGGGTTCGCGCAGAGGGTACATTGATAGAGTTCCGGAGTAATCCCCGAGAGACGAGAGAGATGCAGTAAAGAGTACGAAAGAAAGAGAGGGATCGAATCCGTGCGCAAGGCGTCTTCGCGGGAGAGAATATGGAAGTTCCGGAGGAGAAGATCCCAAAGACGCGGGTCCCCTTCTTCTCCGTACACCTCCCCGTCAAAATATTCGGCAAGGGTATACGCACAGCTCAGCCGCACGTCGTCTTCAATAAATTTTGCGGAAAACGGTTCGATGGCGTGAACGTCCGTAATGATGCGTATCGCGCTCCCTTCGACAAAAAAACACTCCACCCAGTTAAAAAGTTCGAGATGGGGCCGCAGTTTAGCGGATATTTTCCGCACGCCTTTTGCCAAAACGGATATTTTCCCGAATTCCTTGCTGTATATAGTGTAGATACAATCAGATTCCCGGTGCTCTCGTTTTTTTATTATAATTCCCTCAAGTCTCTTCACATGGATTATTGTAGCACTTTGCGAGAAGAGAAAAAAGCCTTCGTGTTGAAGGCTTTTGTCTATTTCTTAGGAATGTTGAAAAATTCTTTCTGGATCTCGGGGGTTACCACCCGATCTGCAAGGCCATAGTTAAGAGCCTCGTCAGCGGTAAAAAACCTCTCGATATTAAGCCAGCTGTTTAGCGCGTCGCGGATAATCTCCTCTTTCGAGGGTTTCCGCCGCTTACCGCCGTCATCCGTAGAATTGCTTTCCTCAAGATTCGCGGCAATCATTCCTTTAATATCCTTTACCTTTGTGACAAGATCGGTCCTTTCGATCAAAATATCGAGGAGGCGTCTCCGGAGCACGTCCACATATTTTGCGCGGGCTTCCACGTCTTGATCTTTTCCAGAAGCGCCCCAGGAAATTCCATGGAGATGGAAGGTTGCCGAAGGAAGGATGTAGCGATGTCCCTTGGCGCCGCAAATTGCGATGAGCGAAGCGAGGCTCGCGCTCTGTCGCACAAGGGGCCAGACCGGAGAACGAAGGCCCATCATCGTATCAATAATATTAAAACCAAGCTCCACAGACCCTCCGGGGCTATTGATCACCATCTTGATGGGATCAGAGCCCTCCTTATCAAGCAGGAGAAGAGCATCACAAATATCATCAGAACTTACAGAGGGTCCCGAAGGAGATATCTCCATCGTTGCTTCGTTGATCATGCCTCGCAAGTAGAGGATGCGCTCTTGCCCGAACATGACGCGGGGCGTAACGATCAGTTTCCCGTTGGTTCCGGGCAACTGCCGCAAAATATTCGCCATGAAAGTCCCCCTTTCGTGAAAAAGTTAAAGAGCGGATTGCAAATGATACCCTGTATCTTATCGCATATTAATTGGGTTGTCAACCCCGTGACCACAAGTTGGACATGTATTCCGGTTCTTCCACTCCTGCTCGCATCAGAAATACATCGAGCTTGTTCTGTGGGGAAGACGAAGAAAGATCGTTGCGCCGCTATGGTCCAACTTGTGGTACGGGGTCAACCCCGTGACCACAAGTTGGACATGTATTCCGGTTCTTCCACTCCTGCTCGCATCAGAAATACATCGAGCTTGTTCTGTGGGGAAGACGAAGAAAGATCGTTGCGCCGCTATGGTCCAACTTGTGGTACGGGGTCAACCCCGCACACGGTAGCGCACTATCTTTTCCGGATCGCAATCCGGAGAGAATGTCCCTCGATAGCGGTTTCTTTCTCGATATCGAATTTATATTTTGTTCTTCCGCCAATGAAAAACAAGGAAATGTTGGTTTCCCGTTTTATAAACGGACTCCATCGTCTGACCGTCTCGCTAAACGTCTCGTCAGCAAGAAGGGAAACTTCGGCAGGCCAATGCGGCTCGTATCCCGCTTCCCGCCGCATGTCCTGGATGTTGCGCACGAGTTCGCGCATGCTCCCCTCTTCTTGCAACGCCGGGGTAATGTGGATATCAAGCGCTACTTCGATATCCCCCTCTTTTGCTCTTACGAATTCTTGGGTATGAGTTGCAACAAATCTTAGCTCTTTTACGTTTAATTCTTCCCGAATCAAATCCGAAAGATCTCCAAATCCCTTATTCTTGCCTACCCCGCTCTTGAGGGCCTCGACCCTCGTGGAAAGGGGCTTGGTAGAAGGAATTCCTATTTCCAGCGTCTGAAGAGGCTGACGTACCTTAATACGTTTTTCCGCCCGCGCGTTCAGTCCTAAAGCAACGATCGTTCTTACAATGTCCATCTGTAGATTGAGATTTTTGTGTATCAGGCGATTCTGTGCCTTCGGCCAATCCTCCAAATGCACCGAAGTAATATTTTGTCGCCTCGTGTCTCTTGTCTTTTGTCTCGTAATAGTTCGATAAATTTCCTCGCTTACGAAAGGCACAAAGGGAGCGGAGAGTTTCGCAAGTTCTAGAAGAAGAAAAGAGAGGGTGTATTCTGCATCATTCTTTTCTTTTCGAGAACGGGGGTGCTGGAATCTTCTTCGCGACCTCCGCACATACCAGTTGGAAAGATCGTCCACAAACAATTCTATTGCGCGTGCGGCTGACACCACATCATATTCATCAAGTTTTTTAGTAACCCCGTCGATAAGTTCGTTAAGCTTTGAGATGGCCCACATATCCAAAAAATTTTTAGACTGTGGTTTGAAACTTTCAGTGTACGGTTTGCGCTTCTTTGAACCATACGTCTCAAAAAACCTATAGATGTGGTAAAACGTTTCGACAAAACGGCTCTTGCGATCACGCACGTCCTCCTCGTCAAATTTTTTCACGTCAGCGGGCTGGTTTACGGTAAAGAAGTACCAGCGAATGGCATCCGCGCCGCAGCTCTCCACGACCTTCCATGGATCCACCGTGTTCCCGCGCGACTTCGACATCTTCTCTCCTTTTTTATCAAGAACGAGACCGTGCGAGATGACGTTTTTATACGGGGGATCGATCCCAAGAATAGTTGATATAGCAAGAAGCGTGTAAAACCATCCTCGTGTCTGATCGACTCCCTCACAGATAAAATCCGCTGGAAAAAGAATGTCGTGATTTTTAATTTTAAATTTTAAATTTTTAATTTGAGTGAGGCCTAGCCCGCCCGACTGGGCGAATGGCATCGCTCCCGAATCGAACCATACGTCTATCAAATCGGGAACCCGGCGCATTTTTCTCCCGCAATTCGTGCAAAGAAAGGAAACATGATCAATATAGGGACGGTGAAGGTCGAGTCCGCCCCCGCTCGCATAAGGAAGACGCGTATAGATAAGTTTTCTCAACTCGGCCGTTCGAAGCGAAAGGCGCGCCTTTGCGCCGATTAATCCCTCTTCATCCAACCCCTTCATCGCCCCGGCAAGCTGCCAGAGAGGGTATTCGTGGCTTATAATGAGGATGGTCTTGTGAGAGTGGGCCTTGTCGATTCTATTCAACGTCTCAACCATGCGCCTCTTTACATTCCTAAGGTTTTCTCCGCCCGGAGGACCCTTTGAAAATTTTTCTCTCTCATTCGAAAAAAAGTCCTGATAGTCTGAGATTTCCGCGCCGTTCAAAATTCCGAGATCAATTTCCCGAAACCCTTTATCTTCTATTATTTTGATACCGCCAAGGCCGTCCGAAATAATCCCCGCGGTTTCTTTCGTTCGCAAGAGAGGAGAGGTAATAATGAGATCAATGCCGGCACGCGCGCATGATGCGACCTGCTTTTCTGCCTCACGCTTTCCTTTTTTAGTAAGGCGGTTTTTTCGGCGCTCGGGGAAGGAGCTCGCAAGGCGTTTCGCGTTTGATTCTGCTTCGCCGTGACGCATTATGTAATAGGTGTTGGTGGAAAATTTCTGTGAAACAAGTTCATCAATCGACCCGATCACTTCTTCCCTGCCGCACCCCTCGCATTGCCACAAAGGCAAGGGGGTACCCCAATAGCGCTCGCGCGAGAATGCCCAATCGCGGATATCGCGGAGCCACTCTCCGAACCTCCCTTCCTTAAAATGAGAAGGCACCCAGTTAATTTTTGCATTGTTTTTAAGAAGCTGAGTTTTCACCTTTGTCATTCGGATAAACCACGATTTTTTTGCAAAATAGAGCAGGGGTGAATCGCACCTCCAACAAAATGGATAGTCATGTGCGTAAGGCTCTTCTTTGTAGAGTATGTGTCTCTTTTTGAGGTCGTTCATAATGAGCGGGTCGGCTGACTTTACAAATATTCCCGCCCACGGTTCCACTTCCTTTATAAAAGCGCCGTCTTCCCCCATAGTCATGAGCACGGGAAGGTTATTTGCCTTCCCCGCCTCCATGTCTTCCTCGCCAAACGCGGGGGCAATATGCACAAGGCCCGTTCCTTCCTCTCGAGAAACAAAGTTTCCCGCAATCACATAATGCGCTTTTTTCTCGGGCTTCACGAAATCGAAAAGAGGTTCATATTGCATTCCAAGAAGATCTTTCCCTAAAAACTCTCTTGCTATCCCATAGTCGTCCGTCAGCGTGTCAAGCCGCTCTTTCGCAAGGATTACGTATTCGTTTTCCCCCGATTCCTTGTTCCTAATTTCTGCTTCGACGTATGTGATATCCGGATGCACCGCAACCGCAACATTACCCGGCAGGGTCCATGGCGTCGTCGTCCACACAAGCAAGTAAGTCGGCTTGCCGTCAACTTTTAACCTTGGACCCCGAACCAGAGACTTCGTCACGGTACGAGGCATGC
>CAYJUS010000003.1:0-13333 GCA_964373435.1 uncultured Candidatus Saccharibacteria bacterium | reverse complement strand
AAAATTGAAGGTTCTTTGATATTTTTATACCCCAACGCGACTTCGTGGCTCGAAAGACCGGTACCGCACCGTGCGCAATACGGAACCACCTTATAATCCTGATACAAGAGTCCCTTCTCCCAGATCTCTTTAATAATCCACCAGAGCGTCTCGATGTAGGACGTCTCATAGGTAATGTAAGGATGATCCATGTCAAGCCAAAAGCCAATTTTCTCGGTAAGATCCTCCCACTGGGGCTTATACTTCCATACCGATTCCCTGCACTTCTCGTTAAATTTTGCGATGCCATATTTCTCAATTTCTTTTTTGTTTTTAAAACCGAGTTGGTTTTCCACTTCAATTTCGACCGGCAGCCCATGAGTATCCCACCCCGCCTTTCTCTCCACCCTGAACCCCCGCATGGTTTTGTAGCGGCAAATTACATCCTTGAAGGAACGCGAGAGCACGTGGTGGATTCCGGGCCGGCCGTTCAGGGTGGGCGGTCCTTCGTAAAACACAAAATTTTTCGCTTTCTTGCGATTTTCCACGCTCTTTTCAAAAACCTTGTTCTCTTCCCAGAACTTCAGAATGTGTTTTTCTATTTGAGAAAAATCCATGGATGAATTGTAATTATCATATCAGATACAGACAAAAAAGAAAAAGGCGAGGCGTAATCCCTCACCCTTTTTAAACTACTCTTTATTCCTTTTTTTCTCTCTCACCCGCAGTAGCCCACCTGCCGCAAGAATCCCCACAAGGTCGATCCCCACGTCGCTCATGCTTCCGGATCGCCCCGGCACAACCATCTGAATGTTTTCATCCATAAACGCAAGAAAGAGCGATCCAAGACCCGCGATGACAATTGCGGAGTAACGCACCGGTTTACTTTTCACGTCGCGAAGGCCAATTCTTGCAAGAAGCAGGGTCATTAGAAAATACACCCCCATATGTCCGATTTTTCGTAACACAAGGTCCCAAAGAGGAGGAAGTTCGATTTTAAGATCGGGGCGCGTCGAAAGAAAAAGGATAAACCCCGCAAACAATAATGCGGGAAGCCAATACCCGACAAATATTGATGCTCTATGCGTTGCCCTCTCCATAATGCACTCCTTTCAATCAAGGTACGCTTCACTCTATCACAGAGACAATCTTTCTACAAACTTTTTCTTCCTTATGTCATTCTTCCGCCCTGCCATTTTCCGCGATAGGGACTTCCTCCGGAAATGCGGAAAAAGAGCGCGTGCGCAATTCGCGCGCCCATCTCGAGCACAAAATCATGCTCCGACATGTTGGAAATGCCGAACGTAAGCTCTCCCTTGTATCCGGGGTCGGCAAGTCCCGTAAGGATGTGAATGCCCGAGCGGTGAAAGCTTGAACGGGGATAAAACACCGCAATTATATCAGAGGGAAGGTTCACTTTTTCTATGGTCTTTATCAAGCAGTATTCTCCCGGTCTCAAAATGTGATGTGCGCTTGCCTCTTTATGCGACGCAATAATTTTGGTCTGGGGAGTAATCCGCCCCTCCCTCCCCACGTAACTCTTCCCATAAATTTGATGAATTTCTCCCACGCGAAAATCAAATCCTGTCCCCACCGGATTTTTGAACTCGCTTTCAAGGAGGTTTTCGACAAGACTTACTCCCTCTATCAGTTTTCTTAATTCTTCGATTCCCAACAACATGTTACATTTTTTGCGGGGCGGAAATCCCCATAAGATCTAATGTGTTTTTTATAACGATTTTTGTGGCAAGAACCAGTGACAGACGGGCGCGGGTAAGCCCCTGGTCTTCGGATAACACCCGACAGTCATGATAAAACCGATGAAAACAATCCGCAAC
Source organism: uncultured Candidatus Saccharibacteria bacterium (assembly GCA_964373435.1). GTDB lineage: Bacteria > Patescibacteriota > Minisyncoccia > JAHCSD01 > JAHCSD01 > CAYJUS01. Next base: position 11,516 of record CAYJUS010000003.1, on the reverse strand, counting down.
GTTAATGGCGTAGCGGGGAAGTCTCTGCACTTGATAGTCTCGGGCGGTATCCTCAACGATTTCTGGAAACTTGATAAGTTCCTTGATGAGGGCCAGTTCGCTCGGGTGGACCAACAGAACGAGGTCGGACCTCGTTCTCTCAAGAACGAGGTCCGACCTCGTTCTTGAGAGAATCGAACAAATACGCGCATGCGCATACTGCACATAGTATACGGGGTTTTTTTCTGATTGTTCCTTCGCGAGCGCCACGTCAAACTCCATCTGGGTATCAATGGATTTCATAAGGTAGAAAAATCGTACGGCATCGAGCCCCGCCTCCTCGACCAGCCACTCGAGAGTAATGATCTCCCCCTTGCGCTTGGAAAGCTTTGCCGCGCCACGTATACGCACCATTTGCGTAATAAGGAATTCTACTTCGGGAGGATCGCCAAACACTTTGATCCCCGCCCGTATTTTTTCTACATGCTCTTGATGGTCGGCGCCCCAAATATTTATTACAAGGGAAAACTTCCTTGAGAATTTATGCCCATGATAAGAAAGATCGGGAAGAAGATAGGCGGGTTCTCCGGTGCTTCTCACGATCACCCAGTCACGCGATGCCCCAAGCGAAGTTCCCCTAAGCCACTCAGCTCCTTCTTTTTTGTAAACAAGTTTCTTTTTCTTAAGCAATTGGTATGTCTTATCCACCCTCCCCTCTTCATACAGGTCTTCCTCTGAAATCCACTCGTCGAATCGTATATGAAGCGTATTCTCAATAAATTCTTTATTGTCGCTTTGAATCTCCCGCGCCATCAAGAACCCCGCATCGGTAGGATCCCCTAATTCCTGATTCCCCGCCGAAGGCGAGGCTCGCCAAGGGCGGCTAATTCCTAATTCACGTATTTTTGTCTCAAGATACGGCGTCTTGTATGCCTCCCCCTCTCCGATAACCGTCTTCCCTAATTCCTTGATTTGCGTGCTCGACTTCGCATCCTGCACGTAGTACTCTCTCGTAACGCGCCACCCCGCTTTTTCAAGCACGCGGGAAAGCGTATCGCCGAAAAACGCTCCTCTGCCATTCCCGATATGAAGCGGGCCGGTGGGGTTTGCGGAGATAAACTCCACGTTAACCTTGCGGTTCTTCCCCGACTCACCGCTTCCGTAGCTGGTACCCCCCGCAATAATTGTTAAAAGTTCATTCGTGAAAACGCGGGGATTGAGGAAAAGATTGATGAAACCGGGACCCGCAACCTCCACCTTCTCGAAAAAATCCGGCGAGGCCGCGCGGATACGGCCAGCCAAAACTGCTGCGACTTCCCGAGGGCTCTTCTGTTCCTCTTTTGAAATTTTGAGGGCGACATTCGTCGCAAAATCTCCGTGGGCTGGATTTTCGGGATGTTCCAAGGAAAAGGGAAGGTCTCCCGTACGAACCGCGTTTCTTATTTTTAGATCAAGAATATCCGTAATTATTTTTTTAATTTCGTCCCGTATCATGGTATTTCTATCATACCCCGAAATTCCGAGGGTTGACAAAGGTTTTCTAAGATGCTAAAATGCCTTTTGTGATCGAAACAGTTCACCCACGCTATCGCTTTTCTTTTTTCTTCACCGAGTCCCCTCAAGGGGAAACGGGTTGGTGTCGCATTTAAAGCGGCGATTCCACGCACCGAACTCCCCAAAGAGTTCGTTTTCATTTCACATTCTTCTTTGGAGGTGAGTATGACGGAAATTTCTCGACTGGGAAACGCTGTGGGGAGAAACGCGGCCCCAGGAAAAAGCCTCACCGAAGTGAGGCTTTTGTTATATAATTTTCAATAGTTGCTTGAGATCGGGCTTTATCGCGGGAGGCGGCTTCACTTCGCTGATCGCGGTATCGGGGTCTTTAAGGCCATGACCGGTAAGAGTGCACACTATTATTTGATCCTCGCGGAATCGTCTCCGTTTTGCGACCTTCGCGAGCCCCGCGACTGATGCGGCCGAAGCCGGTTCGCAAAACACTCCCTCTATCCTTGCAAGAAACCGGTATGCCGCGAGAATCTCGCGATCCGAAACCATATCAATCTCGCCATCTGATTCGTCCCGCGCCTTCTCGGCTTCCCTCCAGAGCGCGGGGTTCCCGATCCGAATCGCGCTTGCCACGGTCTCGGGGTTAGGAACCAATCTCTGCCGCACAATAGGAGCCGCGCCCGAAGCTTCGAACCCCATCATGCGCGGGAGTGCCGCTTCCCTTTTGAGACGGTACTCTTGGTATCCCTTCCAATATGCGGTAATGTTCCCCGCGTTTCCCACCGGGATAAAATGGTAGTCGGGTGCGCGCCCCAGTTGATCAACGATTTCAAACGCGGCAGTTTTTTGCCCCTCAATTCGATATGGATTGAGAGAGTTTACAAGCTGAATGGGCCTTACGGCGCAAATTTCTTTTACCAAGGAAAGTGCTTGATCGAAATTCCCCTCAATCTGTACCACTTTTGCGCCATGAATCACGGCTTGGGCAAGTTTCCCTTTCGCTATTTTCCCTTCCGGTATGAGGACCGCGCAGTAAATCCCCGCTTTTGCAGCATACGCCGCGGCAGACGCCGCGGTATTTCCGGTTGAGGCGCAGATCACCGATTTCGCGCCTTCTTCCAGCGCTTTCGATATCGCAACGGTCATCCCACGATCTTTGAATGAACCGGTTGGGTTCAATCCCTCAAGCTTAAGATACACCCGCGCCCGAATTCCTAATTCTTTCTGGAGACGCTCGGCAAACACCAAGCTGGTATTCCCCTCGTAAAGCGTAACGATCGGCGTTGCGATGGACACCGGCAAAAGTGAAGAGTACGCATGAATGATTCCCTGCCACGGTTTTCCGAACACCGGTTCTTCCCTCCCTGAATTAAGAAAGATCTCTGATCGTTCATGCTACCAAATCCACAAAATTTGGCAAATACTGTTACCGGCCTCGCCATTTTCCTTCACGCTTCCTCTGTATTCTCAAATAATGATAGTATGAACTCATATGCCAACTCTTGCCGTAAACAGGAGAGCGAAATTCGACTATGAGATCCTTGATGTCTTTGAGGCGGGTTTGGTACTTAAAGGATACGAGGTAAAATCCATAAAACAAGGCCACGTCGGCCTTAAGGGGTCGTATGTGGCGATAAAAGACGGTGAAGCATATCTCCTGAACGCAATGGTCCCGCCGTATCAACCGAGAAACATTCCCGGAGAGTACGACCCCACGCGGCCGCGAAAACTTCTCCTTCGAAAAAAAGAGATACGTTCGCTCGTTGGAAAGAGCAAAGAAAAAGGATTGACATTAGTGCCTCTTCGGGTATATACTAGAAAAGGTAAAATCAAGCTGGAATTCGGAATCGGAAGAGGAAAACGGAAGATCGATAAACGCGAACTCATAAAAAAACGAGAGGATAAGCGCAAAATTGAACGCGCAATGAAAGAAATGTAACACGCCCGCCTTCGCCAAGTCAGATTTGACCTCGGCGAGGCGCTGGATTTTATAACCCTTGATAAGGTCAGGGACAATATTCGCGGGGGCGCAAGGCTTCGATGGGAAATGTTTCGTGAAAGTGCAGATCGAGTACGCTGGAATCTCGCAAAACTTCCAGCAACTTCAATAAGTGCAAACTTATTTAGCGGGGTAAAAGAGCGCTTTGCCGTTCTAAGCCCTGCCATGGCTATAGCTTAAAAACTATAACCCATCGGTCTTCTCGATTCTCGATAGGGAATACACCGGTGTCATACCATCGAGATAGGAAAACGATTTATTCTTGGATCGTTCTCTAAACACCTACAAGGATAGAGCCGTCGGTATTTTGTCTGTTTTATAGCCAACGACTCGAAAACTAAAAACGGACTAAATCTGTAGAAACCTTCCAGAAAAGTTTTCCAGACGGGAGTTCAAGTCTCCCCGCCTCCACCAATTTTGTTCAAATCTCTGATTTGACCACAAAATTGAGTGTCCCGCCGTAGCCTTGGCGAAGGCGGACTACAAATTTAAAACTATTCTTAAGTTTTTACGCGTAAACAATCAAATACGAATTCCGAGGGTTCAGGTGATTGATGAAGCCGGAGCACCGCTTGGCGAAATGGATACCTACGAGGCCCTGCGACTTGCACGAGACCGAAATTTGGACTTGGTAGAAGTGGGCCCCAATGTACGCCCCCCGATTTGTAAGATCATTGACTACGGAAAGTACCAGTACGCAAAGGCGAAGAAAGAACGGGAACGCCGGCCAAAAAAATCGGGGTTAAAGAATGTTCGGCTGGGTTTTCGCACCTCCACGCATGATCTCAGCTTCAAGGCATCTCAAGTAGATAAGTTTCTTAAGAAGGGTCACAAGGTAAGAATCGAGCTTCGATTGCGTGGGAGAGAACATGCGCTCAAAGACCTTGCGAGAGAAAAACTGAAACAGTTTGTCACGCTTATCGCAGAACCCCATAAATTTGAACAAGAGATCAAACTGCTTCCCTTCGGCTTCACGGCGGTTATCTCTCGAGAAAAATAAGATGAAGATGAAACTCAAAACAAGAAAAGCAATTGTCAAGCGTTTTAAAATCACGAAACGCGGGAGGTTTTTACATAAACCGGTAGGGCAGAGTCACTTTAACGCAAAACAAACCGGAAAAAAACGGCGCGGGAAGCGCAAGCTTAAAGAACTCTCGCGGGTAGAAGTAAAGCAGTTAAAACGGCTTCTTCGATACTAATTATGGTGCGCGTCAAACGAGGAAAAAGTAAACTCAAAAAACGAAAACGGCTATTGAAGCAGACGAAGGGCTTTCGCTGGGGAAGAAAGTCGAAAGCGCGCGCCGCGAAAGACGCGTTGCGCCACGCGCTCACCTACTCGTATCGCGACCGCAAAAGAAAAAAACGGGATTTTCGGCGACTCTGGCAAATTAAGATAAACGCGGCGGTTCGCGAAGAAGGGATTTCCTATAGCCGTTTCATATATCTTCTCAAAGAGAAACATGTCGCGCTTGACAGGAAAACCCTTGCGGGTCTTGCGGAACACGAACCCGCAGTGTTTAAAAAAATCGTTGAGAAGGTACGATAGGTTTCCGCAGGACCGAGACTCTTGGAAGAAGAGAAAAAGCCCCGATTATCTCGAGGCTTTTTTGTTCGCACAATAAAGAACTATTTTTCGATCCTTGCTGTAGCCACGGAACGTTCTGCGAGAACTGCGGCTTCGGCTCCTTGCGGCTCGCGCTCCAATATGGGGAGGGAAGAAACTGTCTCGTCGAATATGTAGGTGGTGGTTCCAAATTCTGCCCTGTCAAGCCCTTCCAGCTCCTCTTCCTTGCTTACTCGCAAACCAAACGCAAACTTCACAAGAAGCACCACGATCAAAGCCGCCGCCACGACCCATCCGAATACCGCAGCAACGCCAAGCGCTTGTACCGCGAGCTGGCTGATACCGCCGCCGTAGAAAAGACCGGTATCTGTTGCAAAGAATCCGATAGCAAGCGTCCCTAATACTCCGCATGTTCCATGGACAGAAATCGCGCCAACCGGATCATCCACCCGGAACTTAAAAATCTTGACATGATCAAAGAAGGGGACGCTCGCCACAATAAATGCTCCGGCACACGCACCGATCACGATCGCTGCCCACGGTGCGACAAACGCGCAAGGGGCGGTAATCGCAACAAGACCCCCCAGCGCACCGTTAAACGCCATACCGGCATCGGTCTTCCCTACTCCTGTGCTCTTGAGCGTTTTAAGGTAGGAAAGGGCTGAGGCAACAATGAATCCCGTACCCGCGGCAAGCGTAGTGTTAAATGCGACTTTCGCGGCAAGCGCAGCTGCGCCGTCAGTAAGCGCCAAGGTGCTCCCCGGGTTAAACCCATACCACCCTATCCAGAGAATGAAGGTGCCGAGAAACGCAAGGGCCATGCTGTGCCCCGGAATCGCGCGCGGCTTCCCGTCCGATCCAAACTTTCCGATTCGGGGACCCACCGCGATTGCAGCAACCAAGGCAACCCAGGCACCGGTTGAGTGAACGACCGTCGAACCCGCGAAGTCTCTAAACCCAACGCCAAAGGTGGAAAGCCACCCGCCGCCCCACACCCAGTGTGCGACCACGGGGTAGATGAGACCGGTGACGAGAGCGCTTAACGCCATATACGCCCAGAACTTTGTCCGTTCGGCAAGCGCGCCTGATACAATCGTCGCTGCGGTTGCGGCAAACGCAAACTGGAAAATCGCAAACACATAGAGCGGCAGTCCCGCGTAGGTCGCGTCCAGCCCTTCCATGAAAAATCCCTTGGTTCCCGACAAAAGATCTTGAGAACCGAAGGCGATGGCAAATCCCACCACGAAGAACGCGATGATACCCACGGCAAAGTCCGCGGTGTTTTTCATAAGGACGCTTGTCGTGTTTTTTGATCGGGTAAAACCCGCTTCAAGCAAGGCAAATCCGGCCTGCATCATAATGACAAGAAACGCGGTAACAAGAACCCACGCAGAGTTTACCGAAAGCGCAAGATCGTCCAAAAAGGTTTTCTCCCTTCGTGTGTAAGGATTAGTGAGCAAGGGGCGTTTGCAGAATTACTTCTTAACTCTCGCGTGATCACCTCCTTTTTTTGTTAAAGGACAACAGATTCGGAAAAACAAAAAAAAGACGCTCCGATGGAGGAACGCCATTGTTCCGCAAGGCACGACGACATTGCCGCACCTCAAGACATGAGATGCCTTCATTATACGCCTTTTGAAAATCCTGTCAACCCCGTGACCACAAGTTGGACATGTTTCCCGTTTCTTCTTTCTGCCCGATACATCGATTTGATGGGGCGTTTCTTCCTCAATACTCTGTGTGTTTAGCCGGGCCGCTCTAGTCCAATTTGTGGTACGGGGTCAACCCCCCGCACACAGATAAGACCTTTGTGTGAGGGGCCAACCCCCTCCCTGTACGAAGAGCTCTTTTCTACAATGCCTTTACTACATACTCCGGACTCCAGTAGTTCTTGCTATCAACCACCGCATGCACGCGCATAAAGTAATCCCCGGCTTCGGTAAACGTGATGGATGCGAAGAACCTGTTGGGAAGAGAAAATTTGCCGCTCAAGTAATCCCTCGTAAGGTTGGGATACCCCGACTCCTCGGGATTAACGGCAAGATCAAAGACGGCAGGATGCGACTCACGCCCAAAATGGATTGCGGTGTGCAGAGCGAAACCTCCCTCCGGCGCTTCAACCGCCCACGAAAACTCTGTCGGTTCTCCCGCGGGAACGACCTCGTACGTACTCACGAGAAAAACCATAGAAGGAGAGAGAGAGCCGGGAGGAAGAGCCTCTTGATTTTCGTATTGTGCCCCGAGCCGTTGGGTAAAGATATCCGCGGTCTCGTACCCCACAAGGGCAAACGCGACAAAATAGGCCGTTCCCACAAAAAGAGCCAAGATAAGTATCCCGGAAATCGCAAAAAAAGGTATGGTATCGTTCATACGCAGTGCGTTTTTCCCCTTCCCTCTCTAGCCGCCGTAAAAGGCGATCACGGGAAGGAAAAATGAAATCGCCATAAAGTAGGCGGTGAAGACAAAAAGACTTAAAATGATGATCCCCGCAAGCGCGAAGAACACAATATTTTCGCCCATAGGATAACGCATTGAATTAATACTATCCGACCTTGAGATTCGCTTCCTATTATACACCATACCACGCTTCTTGCAAAATAAAGAGAGCTGTCAAGGCCGATGGAACCTCGCTCCACAATAGGAACAATGCTCCGTGCCGGCTGTCTTCTTTTTAAGGCAAAACGGACAAAGCCCTAACTTTTTAATGACCGCATAGCTTACACTGTTTTTTGCCAGAATACTTTCAAATTCCGGCCGCTCGGCAAAAAGCGGCGGGCGGACCATTTCATATTTTCCTTCTACAATGTAGCTTTCAAGATTTTTCCGGTCGCGGTACCACTTCATCATGAAAAAAAGCGCGATGATCATGAGGATAACCGAATAAAATCCTGCGCCGATCAAAAGAAGAAAATTAAAGAGTCCGTGGATGAGAATCGAAAGGATAAGACCGTTCCGGATAAACCTCCCGCGGTACAACCGATAGAAATGGGAAAGTCCCACATAGTATCCCAGAACCCCGGTATAGAGGGAGTGTCCGAGAGTGGCAACAAACCACCGGAGGAAAAATATCTTGAGAAGTACAGGAGCATTGCCGGACAAAAGCTCGGGATAAAAGTATATTCCGTTTTCGAGTACCGCAAACCCAAGCCCCACGACCACCCCGAACTTGATTCCGTCAATAATCTGGTTCAAATGCCGCGGGAAACGCTTGATAACAATGAAAAGAAGTAAAAACTTGCAAAGTTCCTCCACCGGCGCGATAAAGAAAAAGGTAAAGAGCGCGAGCACCAAAACGGAAAAAGGAGAATCGGGCGGGAATGAAAAGAAGTATTGGCTGACGGTGGAGATGGCGTTCTCGGGAAGAAGGTTAATCCCCCACTGCTCTGCCGTGGCCGCAACCCCGGCGGCTCCAATCCCGCCAAAAAACAGCACCGCGAGAATCCCGCGGGAAGTGGTGAATTGCGGCGAGTAGTAAAAATAAAAAAACAGCCAAAAGAGGCTGGGGACAATGCTCAGGGCAGAAAGAAAAATCCATTGAGAAAACGTTGCTTCCACGGTTTGTGCTTATTATACCATAACGGTTCAGCCGCTCACACGACACTCCAGGGTCCTACTAAAATCCCTCGCTCGAGCGAGGGATTTTAGTATAGAGTCGAATTGCAGGGATTATCTGACTGCGTCTTTCAACGCCTTTCCGGCTTTGAATTTCGGAACAGTCATTGCGGGAATCTGAATCTTTTCACCGGTCTTGGGGTTTACCCCTTGACGTGCCGCGCGCTTGTTTGCGCTAAACGCGCCAAAACCGGGGAGAGCCACCTTGTCGCCTTTGGCAAGGGCGGAGGTAACCGCATCAAGCACCGCTGCAAGCGCTTCTCCCGCGACTGCTTTTGAGACGCCGGTTTTTGAAGCAACCGCTTCTACGAGTTCTTCCTTAGTCATTATGCGTATTTGTCTACAATCTACGGTCTACTTTCTACGGTCTACGGTCTACGGCTTGGTTTTTGCCGTAGTCTGTAGTCTGTAGACTGTAGCCTGTAGTCTGTAAAGCAGTTTAGGTCGACCTAATGTACTTATTATACTCTACCACAATTATTTGTTAAGTTCTACCCGGACGAGCTAGGTTCTATAAATTCTCGTATGTACGCTACTTTTTTTGTCTTACCTGTTTTATTGTCAATTTCGAGGAATACGCCGTTCACGACCAGGGGTCCCGTCTCTTCTACATCGGGCTTTAACGGAAGCTGTGTCATGAGATGTGTAATTACCGATTCTTGCGTAAGGCCGATTACCGACTCGCGAGAACCCACCATGCCGACATCAGTAATATATGCGCTGCCTTTGGGTAGAATCTCGAGGTCGGCGGTTGGAACGTGGGTATGCGTTCCGAGTATGGCCGAGACCCTTCCATCAAGATACCACCCCAAGGCGCGCTTTTCTGACGTTGCTTCTGCGTGAAAATCTATGATACGGCAAGGTATGCTGCGGCCGTACCGCTTGAGTACGTCGTCTGCCGCACGAAAGGGACAATCCGGATCTTCCCGCATAAACACCCGACCGAGAAGATTTATTATCAGCATCCGGTTTGAGCCTCTGCGCACCTCGCGTACTCCCGTTCCGGGAAGACCCGGGGGATAGTTTAGAGGACGCACTACGCAAAGTTCGTCCTCGTCCAAAAGTTCGCGGGCGTCCTTCCCGCTCCAGATGTGATTCCCCCCCGTAAATGCGTCAACGCCGGCTTCACGCATCTCGTGAAGAGTGTTTCGTGAGATTCCTTTTCCATGCGCCAAATTCTCGGCGTTCGCAACCACAAAGTCGGGTTTGTACGTCTTTTTGAGCTGCGGAAGGATTTTCTGTATCGCCTCGCGCCCGGGACGTCCAAAAATGTCGCCGAAAAACAGCAGTTTCACAAAACACTAATAGTTACAAATTTCAATACAAATCGTAACAAGCCACTGGGGGGTTAGGGGGAGGATAATTTGTAGCCATTTGCTAGCGAGCGTATTCCACCGCCCGAGTCTCTCTAATCACGTTCACTTTTATCTCTCCCGGGTAGGTAAGCTCTTCCTGTATCCGCTTTGCGATTTCCCGCGCGAGTTTAAGCGCGGCAAGATCATCCACCACTCCCGGAATCACAAACACGCGTACTTCCCTTCCCGCCTGTATCGCGTATGCCTTCTCTACTCCCTCAAATGCGGTTGCGATGTTTTCAAGGGACTCCACCCGCTTCAAAAAGTTTTCAAGCGTGTCTTTTCTCGCGCCCGGACGTGCGGCAGACATGGATTCCGCGGCAGACACAATAAACGCTTCGGGGGTCGAAAATGGATACTCTTCGTGATGCGACTCCATCGCGGCAATCACGTCGCGCCCCACGCCGTATTTCTCAAGAATTTTTCTCCCGAGCTCAACGTGCGTCCCTTCTACCTCGTGATCAATCGCTTTCCCGATATCATGAAGCAAGGCTCCCTTTTTTGCAACTTTCACATTCGCGCCGAGTTCCGAGGCAAGCATGCCGGCAACATGCGCGGCTTCAATAGAATGAGTGAGAACGTTCTGACCATAACTTGTCCGATAGTGGAGACGCCCCAAAAGATGGGTGACTTGCGGAGGAAGATCCAAAACCCCCACCTCGTACACGGCCTCTTCCCCTTGTTGCTGGATTTTTTGGCGGATCTCCTTCTTTGCTTCTTCAACCATCTCTTCGATCCGCGTGGGTTGGATCCTCCCGTCCTTAATAAGCCTTTCGAGAGCGATTTTTGCCACCTCGCGCCTCACCGGATCAAAACTCGAGAGCGTTATCATGCCCGGAGTTTCATCAATTAGCACTTCAACGCCCGTAAGCTTCTCAAGGGTTTTAATGTTTCTCCCCTCTTTCCCGATAATGCGTCCTTTTAGTTCATCGTTCGGAAGGTTGACTGCCGACGTCGTAACGTCAGTAACGTGAGATCTCCCAAGCCGCTGAATCACCTGGGTTAAGAGTTCCTTCGCCCGCTTTTCGAGCTCGAGCGTTTTGTCTTTCTCGAGCTTTTTCATAAGCTCGAGTGTTTCTTCGCGCGCCTCTTCTTCCACTTTCCCTAACAGCTCCCGGCGCGCGTCGTCCTTCGAAAGCCCGGCAACACGGCCAAGTTCCTCTGTCGCCTTTTCCCGCATGGCTTCGATCTCGCTTTTTATCTCGCGTACCTTTTCAATGCGCTCCTCCAGCCCTTGCCGGTTCTCCTCATACTCTACGAGTTTTTTATCAAATGTTTCCTCGCGTCGTACGAGACGCTCCTCTACCCCAAGAAGTTTTTGCTTCAAAGCGCCTTCTTCTTTTTTTGCCTCCTCGAGAATAAGTACCGCTTTATCCTTTGCTTTAAGTAGGATTTCCTGCGCCTCCTGTTTCGCGCCCTTGGTAAGATCCTCAAGCTTTTGTTCGACGGTTCCTACCTGCTGTTTGGCGATTGTCTGGCGGGCAACATAGCCGATCACCCC
>CAYJUS010000002.1:0-32050 GCA_964373435.1 uncultured Candidatus Saccharibacteria bacterium | reverse complement strand
TTCCGATCTACATCCTCGCCGTTAAACGAAATAGAGAGGTTCTCAACGTCAATAATAAAATCCTGCTCCATATCCATTATTATAGCATGTCTGTTCACGAGACAACACGTTGGGTAGCGCCTCTGGAGGAAATTTTGTTATACTGGTAACATGTCGTATCCATATACTCAAACCCCGGAAGAGGTGATGAAAGCGCTTGGAACCCAGCCGAGCGGTCTTTCTTATGAAGAAGTCGAAAAGCGACTGAAAGAGACGGGGAGAAACATCATCCCGAAGGAAAAAGAAACCCCTCCCCTGTTCCTCCTCCTTAATCAATTTAAGAGCATTGTGATCTATGTGCTTTTGGGCGCAACTGCTCTATCTCTTCTCTTTCACAATTGGGTAGATGCGGGAGTTATCTTCATAGTGGTTATAATTAACGTCACGATCGGCTTCCTGCAAACCTATCGCGCGGACCACACCATACGGCTCTTGCGAAAACTTATCCGAAATAAAACAAAAGTGGTGAGGGAAGGACGTCTCCACGAAGTGGATGCCGCCGAAATCGTCCCGGGCGATATCCTTTCTATCAGAATGGGAGACAGTATTCCTGCGGACGCACGGCTCGTTGAGGTGAAAAATTTTGAAACGGATGAGTCTCCCTTAACGGGCGAGTCTCTTCCGGAGGGGAAACATACGGATCTCCTACCGAAAGAGACACCGATTGCCGAGAAAAAAAATATGGTGTGGGCAGGAACGGTCGCGGTCCAGGGCCGCGCAATTGCGGTTGTTGTCACCACGGGAAAACACACCGAATTCGGGAAGATTGCGGAAGCGGTAGGAAAAATCAAACGGCCAAAAACTCACTTCGAAAAAAAGACGGGGGAACTCGTCCTTTTCATGGTGGTGGTTGCTTCTCTTGGAGCGCTTACCACTTTTCTTTTGGGTTATCTTTTTCGGGGAATATCCCTATTTGATATACTTCTCTTTTCAATGGCATCTCTTGTTTCGGGAATCCCCGAAGGACTTCCCGCTGCCCTTGCGATTGTTCTTGCGGTGGGATCCTGGCGGATGGCACGGCGCAATGCCGTCATCCGACGGCTTCCTGCGACCGAAACTCTCGGCGCGGTTGATATCATCCTTACCGATAAAACCGGAACGCTCACCGAAAATAAGATGGAAGCGCTAAGGGTGGTTCTCTCGGACGAGGAAATTACCGTTGAACCCGCGGCCACCGACATCCTTCGGGGCACCTTCAGCCGCGATGGAAACCAAATTATCCCCCTTGAAGAACCGCACCTCAAAAAAGTCCTCCACATTGCAACAATCGCAAATAATGCCTCTGTTATTCAGGATGGAAAACTCGAGCTTCTCGGAAGTCCGACGGAACTCGCGCTTCTTGTCCTCGGAATGCGCGCGGGAATTTCAAAAGAAATTCTTTCGAGTCATGAACGGGAGATAAACGAAATCCCCTTCAATCAAAATATCAAACTCCACGCCACCCTTATTGAACGCGGAGATCCGGAATCAACACAAGAAAGAGAACTGTATGTCGCGGGAGCCTTCGAGCGTATTCTTGAAAAAAGCAGCAGGGTATTAAGCTCTAAAGGAGAGGGGCCCTTTAACGATACACTGCTTGATCGTTTTCTCTCGCGCGCAGAATCGCTCATGGAAGAAGGATACCGATTGATCGGAGTGGGATATCGGGTAATGCCCGCTAGGAAACAAGCCCTCTCTGAAGACGATATTGCTGACCTTACCTTTGCGGGTGTTATCGCGCTTTCGGATCCCATACGGAAGGAGGTTCCTGATGCCATCGCGAAAACACGAGAAGCCGGAATTCGGGTAATCATGATTACGGGAGACCATCCGCGAACCGCATTAAGCGTTGCTACCGCAATCGGTCTTGTCTCTCTTCCGGATACAGACAACAGTGCCGAAATTCTCCTGACAGAAAACGAGGTGGCAAAGTTGAGCGATAAAGAACTCCTTGAAAATATTCACGGGGGAGTTTCCATTTTTGCACGCGTGACTCCGGTCACGAAACTCCGCATCACTAAACTTCTCCAGGGAGAAGGGCACTTGGTTGCGGTAACCGGAGACGGCACCAACGACGCGCCCGCCCTAAAACAGGCAGATGTCGGAATTGCGATGGGCAAGCAGGGAACCGATATTGCGCGGGAATCCGCAGAAATGATTCTTATGGATGATAATTTTGCATCGGTCGTCTCCGCGGTAGAAGAAGGCCGCGTAGTGTTTACGAACATCCGTCAGGTAAGCTTCTTTCTCGTTACCACCAACGTAGCGGAAGATATCACTATTTTGACCGCACTTGCACTCGGGTGGGGGCTTCCGCTCCTCCCCATTCACATCTTATGGCTTAATTTGGTGACAGACGGCGCAGTAACCGCCCCTTTGGCGCTCGAGCCAAGTCATGGCGAACTGAAAAAACACCCCATCCGCTTAAAAGAGCATATTATTTCTCTCGAAATCGTACCGCTTCTCATCATTACGGGAATTCTCATGGCAGGAGGAACTTTATTCCTTTATCAAGTGGTGGGGGGAGGCGAAGAGAACCGGGAACATGCCCGGGCCCTCGCCTTTACTTCGATGGCATTTTTTCAGATCTTTAACGCCTTGAACCTCCGATCTCTCCGCAAATCGCTCTTTCGCATAAATCCCCTTTCCAACCGATGGCTTCTTTGGGGAATCATCGGCTCTCTCATTGTCCAAGTAACAATCATTAATCTTCCCTTGTTTATTCGCACCGTATTTCCATCCTCGCCCCGGGGGGAAGCGGCCGCAGAATGGTTTGGTCGCGTTCTTCGGTTTGATCCGCTCACGATCCGCGAATGGATTCTTGTACTCCTTATAAGTTCTTCTGTCTTTTTTGCGGTAGAACTCTATAAATTCGTGAGGAGAAGAATGACGAATGTGTAACATAAACGGCGGCTATCGAATAAAAATAAAAAACATCACCCCGAAGGGTGATGTTTTTTTGTTCTTGTTTATTGTATCATTTCCCCACTAATTTTTGAAAAAAGGTCTTTTTTGTGAGTGCTTCGATAATCGTTTGGCAAAACGCAGGAAGGTCATCGGGATTCCGCGAGGTAATGATATTTTTGTCTCGAACAACTTCGGTATCCTGCCACCTCCCCCCCGCGTTTTCCATGTCGTCTTTTATCGCAAAGAAACTTGTGACGTTTTTCCCCTTGATGATGCGCGCGGACACCAGCATCCATCCTCCGTGGCAAATTGCCGCGACCACTTTTTTCTGCTGGTGCATCTCGCGCACAAACTCAATCATACGGGGCACACGCCTCATGTAGTCGGGCGCAAATCCTCCGGGGATTATCACCACGTCAATCTCCTGAGGATCTATCTCTTGAATCGTGAAGTCCGCTTTCGCGGGGTATCCGTATTTCCCTTTATATTCCTTTTTCTCGGGACCTACGAAATGAATCTCCGCCCCCTCTTCTTTCAGGCGATAATATGGATACCATACCTCAAGATCCTCATACATATTTTCTATGAATATGACGATTGTTTTCTCTTGAAGCCGCATGATACGTTGCGAGAAAAGATTAAGGAGTAAGTGCCTTTTTGAGGTCCCACGTATCTCGAAGAAAATCGATAATTTCTTTCGGGTGCGTCATTCCGCTTCCCATCAAAAACGCAAAGGAAATAAGAACCAGAATAAAGAGGATAATCAAAAGTTTTGGCTCTGACATGTCTATAGTATAAAACAAAAAACTGGTTCGTGCCAGTAGAAAAAACGTGGTTACATTCCTGCAATTCGTAACTTCCACAAGGAAACGGAGGGGTGTATCTACCCCGCCGCAACAGGATTCGAACCTGTTTTTTCCCTGTTTGGAATGGGCGCACCAGGGGTCGAACCTGGGACCTCTATCGTGTGAGGATAGCGCTCTAACCACTGAGCCATGCGCCCGGTGCTACAACTTCGAATGCCACCGGCCCGTTGATTAAAAACGGGGTGCCCTTAGTAGCTCGCTAGAAAATATCATGTCTGGCATATCCTAAAGATTCTTACGGAAACGTTATATTTCGAAGTTGTAGCACCGGGTACGCCCCTAGTAGTCAAGTTTATTGATCAGGCGAACGTTTTTAGGGGAAAGCATGTCCCGCACCACCCGATCGCACAGATTATACCGATAGATGAATTCAGCGGGAGTGATAACGACACAGTTAATATCCGTGCCGCTCTCTGCCTCGATGTTTCCGATAAAATGGTTGAGTTTTCTTTGGGAGAGCCGCGGAACGACAATCAACATGTCCGCGCGGGCGTTATGCTGGTTTATGAATGTTCCGCCAAGTACCGCCAATTTTACCGCCCCCAGTTTTTTGATGTCGGAGGCAATCTCAGAAACCAAGTCATGTGAAGAAGCAAGGACAAGCCCCTGCAATTCCTTCCAGAGCGAAAACTCCTTGTTCCCGCCCAAAAGCTCCCTTTTGCGGTTCTTTCCTATCTTCATGTATTTTGTTTTCAGAAATCCTATCTGCTTGAGAGTCGTAAGTTCCTTCCGGAGAAGATGCGGCTTCACTTTTGTCTTTTGAGAAATCTTCTTCAAGGAAAAAAATTCCTCCGGCTGGTGAAAAAACAGCCGCAAAACCCGAATCCGGGATTTTGAACCAAGAAGTTGTTCCAAGGTTTTATCCATAGATATGCGCAGTATGCGTAGTTATGGTATGATAAATCAATATGAAAAAGAAGGATCTCTACGCTCTAAAATCGGAAGAACTGGTATGGGGGGAGGGGGATGACGGCCGCGTGGCACGCATATTCACCCATCGCGAAACCCGAAAAGGGAAGCAGGGAAGTCTTTTTATCATAATCGAATTATCTTCCCCCAGTCAAGACGGAGATATTCTTGTTCACTCCCTTGCCTCCGCCTTCATCGAAGGGTATCGCACGTCTCCGGGTGCTCACGAAGAGGCATTTGAAGAGGCGCTGGTGCGAACAAACATCCTCCTCAAAAACATGGCAAGGGAAACTACGGCTTCGTGGCTCGGTTGTCTCCATATCATACTGGGACTTTGGACGAAAAAAGTATTTCTTTTTAGCGCGGTGGGGTCTCCCCTTCTCTTGCTTTTGCGTGAAGGAGTGGTGAGCGAAATCGGAAAAACTGAAAAAACGAAGGAACAAAGAAACGCGTTTGAACATGTATTTACGGGAGCGGTTGCGGAAAACGACGTATTGGTGCTTCTCACCCCCGGGCTTCTTGAGATATTTCCAACGGAAAACCTTACACATATTCTCATAAAATATAATACGTTCCCCCTTGAAAAACTCGAAAAGCTCCTTCGAGAAAACCGCCGGACCGTTGATGTACTCTTTGCTTTACTTTTACTCCATGTCCAAAAAACAGAAAGAAAAAAACAGGAGCGAGTATCCGTTCCCCGCGCGGGCGTCGCGCAAAATCTCAAGCCCGATCGTCTCGTCTTTCTATCCCTTCCCCGCGCAAGAAGTCACGCGCTACTTCTGGTGCGTTCTATCTTCTTTTCTCTTAAAAAAATAGATTCCTCGCGTCTTCCCGCCCTGATACTATCTCCATCCCGTATTCGGAGTATTCTTTCCCAATATGTTCGGTTTCCCCGCTATGGACATATCACAAAGACGGGGGTCCGCCTTTTTGCCGCGAAAATCCTTTCCGCCCCCCGTCTCACGCGTACCGCACTTCTTATTCCCCTCCTCCTTATTACGGGAGCGGTTTTCTGGATCACGTTCCATGACGGTCCCCGAAACAAAGAAGAACTTACGGACTCTCTTCAACAAATAGAGTCACACGTTGCTCAAGCGGAAAATGCCCTCATATTTCGGGATAAAGCCCGCGCACGTACCAATCTTTCAGAGGCGCGTCTCCTTCTCTCAAGCATCTCTTCCGCATTCTCCTCCTCCGATCCGCGTCTTACGAATCTCGCAAAAAAAATTGATGGGCTTGAGGATACGATGCTGGGAACCATTGTCATAGAAGAACCAAAGGTTTTGTGGAAAATAACAAATAACCTTGGCGCCGCTCCACGATATCTCTTCTCAAACAACGGCAAGCTATTTGCATATAGCGACGCCACGGCAACTATGTATGTGAAGGATGGCGAAGTGGAGAAACTTGTGTTTCTTCCGGACGGAGAACTGCGCGAGAACACGCCAAGCGTCTTTCTCTATTCATCTCAACGTTTCATTTCGTTTGTTCCGGGATCGGGAATGCGCATTTTTGATCCCGCCACCGAATCACATGATCGTCTCGATGGCCCTCTCCCTCCCCAAGAATTCGACGTAAAAGATATTGGCTCCTATCAAGAATATCTTTATTTTTTGGGAGGAAACGGTGTTATCCTTAAATACCGACTTCGGGATTCCCGCCTTGTATTTAGTGAAGAGTGGACAAAAGAACCCATTCCCCTCTCCTCCGCTCCCTCGTTTGCAATTGACGGATCGATCTATGTGACAAGCGTAGAAAACAAAATACTCAAACTCTCGAACGGCACCGTTTCCGGAAATTGGGAGCTCCCGCCTCGGTTTAGCGAAGGGAAAATCATTGCATCAAAAGATATGACATATGTCTATCTCGTTGACCGGGACGATTCTTCGCTCCTGAAGTTTTCCAAAAACGGCGAGGTTCTCAACCGATATCAAAGTCCAAGGTTCAATGATCTGACTGACGCCATAATAAACGAAGCGCAGAACAAAGCATATCTCCTCAATGATTTCACCGTGTATGAGATAGACCTTTAGTCCCAATGGTGCAATCGGATACCAAAAACCAGCAATAAAGCTGGTTTTTGTGACGCTTATATCGTCCTCTTTATTTCAACTCTACCTTCCCGCCCGCTTCTTCCAGTTTCTTTTTCAGCTCTTCTGCCTCCTCTTTCGAAACACTTTCCTTAATGACCTTGGGCGCAGCATCAACCAGATCCTTTGCGTCTTTTAGTCCCTTTCCCGTCGCTTCCCGTACCACTTTAATTACGTTAATCTTTGAGCTTCCGGCGTCCATAAGCTCCACATTAAATGTAGAGGGTCCCGTTTCCTCTCCTGCCCCCTCGCCCAAGGACACGGGAGAAGCTGCAACGGAAACCGCAGCGGCACTCACCCCGAATTTCTTCTCAAGCACTTTCACAAGTAGAGATAAGTCAAGCGCGCTCATCTCCTCGATTTTTTTTACGATATCCTTAAATTTTTCCGGAACCTCGACCTCTTGGATAACTTCTGTTTCATCGACCATATGTACGAAGGACTAGTAACTAGGAATTAGGGATTAGAGAAATGAATTAGTACCTAGTACCTACCTAGCATCTAGCACCTGTTTTATTTTGTCTTTTGTATTTGATCCAATACTAAAGTTAAGTTTCGCATGTTGCCGTTAAGCACGCGTATAAACTGCGTCAGAGGGGAAGCGATAAGAAACGCCACCTTCCCGATAAGGTCCTCCCGCGAAGGAAGCTTCGCAAGAGCAATAATCTCGTCTTTCGTAATCTCGCTCCCGTCAAGATATCCCCCGAGGGCGACGGGCTTACCTGATTCTCTGAAAAACCGATACCACGTCTGGGGAACCCTCACCTCGTCTTCGTACCCGGTGATGATGGCAATCTGCCCCTTGAGAATCTTTTGTTCAAACGGAAGGTTAAGTCCCCCACATATCCGCTTAAGAAGCGTTTTTTTGACTACCTGAAAGTCTATGCCGTTTCTCTTGAATTCTTTCCGGATCGCATTCATGTCCTTTACTTTCATCCCCCGGTAATCCATAAACAAAAACACCTTCGCTTTTGAAAGCTTTTCCCCTACATCCTTTACTACATCTTCTTTTTTTTGCCGCGTAATTGCCATAAAAAATTGCCTGCTCCCACAGACAAAAATCCTTCCCCTTCCTTGGCAGGAAATTAAGTCCTTCGACGGGCTCAGGACACCTGCTGTCTGTGGAAATTAAGGGTCGTCTTCATGCTACACGAACCCGCCTCCTTAGTCAAGACCCTTCATTTTGAAAGATACCTCTCTTTTGCCCGTACGTGTTCCTCAAAGGTTTTTGAAAACACGGTCTCCCCATCGGGTTTTGAGAGGTAGTAAAGATACGGACTTTCTCGAGGAAAGATAGCGGCTTCTATACTTTCCCGGCCGGGATTTGAAATGGGTCCCGGCGGAAGACCGGTATAGCGATAGGTGTTGTAGGGAGAATCTATCGCGAGGTCCCGATAGGTAACATCGGTCGTGCGTTTCCCCGTGAGATATGTGACGGTCGCGTCAATCTGGAGAGGCATATCCCGTCGAAGCCGTTCCCATATAATGCCGGAGACAATTTTTCTATCCTCCATGTTTCGCACTTCTTTTTCAACGAGAGAGGCGACGATAACGCTCTCAAAGAGGGTTTTCCCGCTCTGTGCAGCTTCGTCTCTTAAGTCCCGGGTGACTTTACTATCAAAATTCTCAAGCATTTTTCGTATTATGTCTTCCGCGCTCGAATCTTTGTCAAAAAAATATGTGTCGGGGAAAAGATATCCTTCGAGATTTGCATGGAGAGGCGCATCCTGCAAAAAATGATAGTCATTTTGAAAATTTCGAACGGTAAACCCCGATACCTGATACCCGATGCCTGCTATCCGTAACTTTTCTTCTATTTCATTTATCCGCAGTCCCTCGGGAAAGGTTACCGTTACCTCGTTTGCCGTCTTCCCGCGCGTAACGACGTCCGCAATTTCGCGAATACTCATACAGCTTTGAAGCCGATACTCCCCCGCCTGAAGATTCTTTGAAGTTCCCCCCATGCTCACGTAAAACATAAAATAAAAATCGTCTGATATGAGGCCCGCTCGCTCAAGATGTTGTGCGATTTGCTTCGCTCCCTCGCCTTCTCGCACGATAAACTCCTGGTCTTGGCACTCGCTCGCAAACGGCGTATTCACTTTCTTATGTATATACGAAATTGTAAACCCAAACATAAATAACGCAAGAAACAGCACATTCGCCAAAACAAGCACCACTACAACCAGCTTGTGCTCGCGTATTTCCCGCAAGATTGCATCTTTGATGAAATTCATTTGACAAAATTATTATAATATGATATAATGGGGATGACGTGGGGTGGTACTCCGTCCATCTCATGATTCCCACTGGGTACAGCCCAGAGAAAGGAGGATGTCGTGAGACATCACTTCACGAACTCGGAGCGTCTGGCACAAGAGGTATATATGCGGTTGATAGCAGGAGGCGTCATCGATCCTCTGGATTGGGCGCCTACTGATATGGAATCCGCGGTGGTATTCCAGGGACCATGGAGAAACGGCCAAATGGGAGCCGAGGAAAGAAAGGTCAGGAGGGTTATCACGTTCGAGGGACTTAACGGTCATTTCAACGAGCCCGGAGTGGGTAGCAATATCCACCGGATAAGGATTACCCTCGAGGGCCTGGAGATTAGGGATCGGTCTTCTCAGAAGACGAGAACCATCTGGAGGCTTGGTAAAATCGAGAAAGAGATTGCGGAAAACTTGGAATTCGCCTGGAAACCAGTGAAAATCCCAGGCTACTCATATCGCGACCAGCCTACAGACCATCTCCACTACCTGAAGGAAGAGTGGCCCATGACTCCATCTGAGGAGCCCCAAGCCGCCTAGTTAATCTTCCCTCTAGTGCCAGACAAGGGTTTGCCACGTGTCCCTTAACACGTGGCGCTTTTCTTTACATATAAACAATTACGCAAATTTCGTTCTCTCTCCTTTCCCACTAAGAGTTTTCGATGCGGGTCTCGAAAAACGTCGCGGAGAGCGAGCGAGCATGGTCCGAGCACTCAAAGCCTTGAGTGCTCGGCAGCGAGCTCGAGCGCGAGCGGCGATTTTCTCGCTGGGAAAATCGACCGCGTTTTTTCGAGACCCGCATCGAAAACTCGTCCCCTACTCTTCGATAAGCGGCACAAACGCGAACCCGGGGAATTCCTTCTCTTCAAATTTGTGGTCCGATTTTTTGACCAATAGCCAGATGCTTCCTCCTACCGGTGTTACGAGCCTACCCCCGATTTTCAATTGTTCTTTCCATGCACGAGGGATCTCACGCGCCGAGGCTGCGGCATGAATTCTGTCAAACCCTTCGACGAGCTCAGGGCGAGAGGCAAGTTCGGGCCATCCCTTTGTCCCATCGCCATATTTCATCTCCACTATCCCCTTTTCTATAAAATTGTATTTTGTCACATTTTTTCTCCCGAAATCAGCAAGCTCCGGAATCCGCTCAATCGCAAATACTTTGCCTGTATCTCCCCCCGTTGCCTGTTTACTATTGCCTGTTGTCTGATTCTTGCTCACGATGTATGCCAACAATGCCGTTGTCCAACCAGAACCATATCCTATATCTAAAACGTTATTGCCCGGCATCGGAGCAAGAAGCTCAAGCATAAATGCAACCGTAAGGGGTTGAGAAATGGTTTGGCCGTGCCCAATAGGGAGAGGGGCGTTAATTTCAACCTCCGATTTCATATCGTCGGGAACAAAGTCGGCCCGATCAATAGCGCGAAATGCCTCGATGATGCGAGGTGTTTTAAGATACCGTTCTTCAATCAAATGGTCTATAAGTGACACGAAACCTATTATAGCGCCTGATTGGCAAAATAAAAAGAGGCGCAGGGTTGCGCCCCTTTATTATATATAAAAAAACGGATATGGATCTTAACCCTACGACGTATCCGACTTGGGAACAAACGGAGCTTTGTTTGTGGGAGAAGGAGTGTCGGGAGGAAGCCCCAATCGCTTCCGGATAACCGCTTCAATGTCCACCCTTTTGCCGTTCGACTTTCTCTCAAACTCCGGGAGCTTAACGCCTTTCGGACGGGGCTTTCGCCTCAAGACCGGCTCTCCCCCCCGTATCTCGAAACGAACCTTGTCTCCCATGCGAAGTTCGGAAGAAACTATTGCCTGTCCTATGGAATAGGTCACGTATTTTTCAACCATTGCGCGAAGGTTTCGCGCCCCGTACTTGGGATCAATTCCTTTTTCAATGAGGAAGTTCTTAAAAGGCTTGGAGTAGCTTATAAGTACGAGTGGCGTCTCGGCACTCTTCCCGGAAAGACGGTTTTGTATTTCATCAAGCATCAAATCAAGAATCTTGATGAAGTGGACCTTCGTAAGACTGCGAAAGACAATGATGTCTCCCCGAACTCTCCCAATAAACTCCGGGCGGAATTTGGGGTTATTTTCAAGCGCGCGCTTCGAAACTTCGTAGATATTCTCATCGAGATTCGTTTTGGTCTGGTGCGGAAGAGGAAAGCCAAGGACCCCGTCATGAAGTTTTTTAATCTCCTGCGATCCCACGTTTGAAGTAAGGATAAAGACGGTGTTCGAAAAAATGGTGATGGAACCGTCCGCAAGCGTGGTCCTCCCTTCCTCAAAAATATTGAGAAGGAGGTTAATGACGTTTCGATGAGCTTTTTCGATCTCGTCGAACACGATTACGGAAATCGGCCGGTGGTGTTCCCGAATAATGCCTTCTACCCACGCGCGTGCCTGCCCCCGACTTCCACCGAGATTTTGCATTACCATCTCGGTAAGCTTCTTCATATCGGTTTGGTAGTATTTCCGGATAATCTGCTTCAGATGCGCGCGTTCTATGTTCGCCTGAGAAAGGACCGGCGGATCCCCATAGCCGATGTAACTGGGAGGAGCTCCTGTGAGTGTCTGAATAGAGTGTGGCGCGCGAAGATTCGCGCACTCAATAATGGTTGCAGGATCCCCCTCGTTCTCCTCGTACCCCAGAAGCTGGGCCGCGAGTTTCTTTGCCGCATGCGTTTTCCCGGTTCCCGTAGGACCCAAAAAAATCATGGATCCAATTGGACGTTTGGGATCTTTCATGCCCGAATAAAATATCCCGAGCCGCCTGACCATGTGCTCGACCGCTCTTTCTTGGCCGACAACCAACCGGTTAAGGTTGGCTTCGATTTCCGAAAGCCACGCCGCGGTCTTTTGAGTGTTTACCGATATGACGTAATCTCTGATGTCGTCGCGAATCTCTTTCAGCCGTGATTTCTTCCCTTCTTCATCCATGTCATCACCTCCTTAAGGAGAGGACAACCATTCTTTCCGTATGAACTCCCGGGTTATCACCTCTACGGCTTCTTTTGGCGTCAGATCTGTAAAGAGGACTTTCCAGGCAATAATTCGCTTGTTGGGTTTTCCTCTTCGGGAGCCGAAATACCGCAAGTCAAGGCCGCCGTCTTTTCTCGTCCAAAGCCCGATCAACATGCACGCTTCTTCGGGAAGAAGATTCGCAAAAAGGGTATGCCACGCGCGGTGCTTACCGGTATGGTTCGTAGACCAGTAGTACAGGTTTGAGGGCTCATCCGGACCTCCTCGTGAACGAGGTTTGATATGATGAACGCCCTTAAACTCTTTCTTTTCTACCGGTGTGGCCGTCGACGGTGTGTTATTTTTTCTGTCTTTCCTGATTCTCTTGTCGTCTCTTCGATGTCTGTTTCTCTTTTGTTTTCTATTTCTTGCCAAGGATGCCTCCTTCGAACAAGTTGTCAAAGTGCCGTTCTGAAGGGTTTTTCCTATCTTATCGAAGTCCTGCCGAAAAAGCAATACCCAAAAAAGAAAAGGTCCATTGGTATGGACCTTTTTTCGTTAATAATCCCGTTCTTTTGCAAACGGCGCCAAATTGATAAATTTCGGCGATATCGCGATAATGTCTCCATCTTTATCGAGCGTAACCTCAACCACGACAACTCCGAGAAACGGAACAAGCCCGCGTGTTTCGTGAAAATCGTCGGAGGTCTTAAGACAGGGAAGGGTGAAGCTATACGTTCCCATATAATGGATGAAGTGGTAGTGGTGCCAGTTTCCAAGAAGCTGAATGTCTACGTCCCCGTCTTCTCCTTCAAGCGCAAGGATGTGTTTGGAAATATCTCCTTCGATCAACCGCTGGGGCTTGTAGCTCTTGGCGTACCCCTGGCCTCCGGCAGGATGCAGAACCTTGAAGCGGACTCCTTCGTGTTCAAAGACGCCTCCGCTCTGACCAAGATATTCCATGTCGGGCCGTTCATTGCAGATATGTTTAACAATGTCGTAGCCAAGCGCGGAAAAATTCCAGAGGTCGTGATTACCAGGAATGCATTTCGTCTTTTTCTTCTTCTTGCTCTTGGGATAACGCGCGACCGTGTAATCTTTCTGTTCGTCAACACCCCAAATGAATACGTCATTTGCGTGACCGCGATACCCCACGCCACCTCCGCCTTCAGTTATGTCGCCCGCATTTACGATAAAGGCA
Organism: uncultured Candidatus Saccharibacteria bacterium; assembly: GCA_964373435.1. GTDB lineage: Bacteria > Patescibacteriota > Minisyncoccia > JAHCSD01 > JAHCSD01 > CAYJUS01. Next base: position 18,816 of record CAYJUS010000002.1, on the reverse strand, counting down.
ACATCTTCGGCGTCAAAAATTTCGTATGCTTTGTCGCAAAGCGACGGTTGCTGATGAACACTACAAAGGTGCGTGTCGGAAATAGCTCCAAATTTGAATTTCTTCTCAAAGCGCTTATATGCTCCCGTAGGAACATATTTTTCTTTAAGGCCAACCGAGAGAGTAACCTGATCGGTTTCTTCCGGGATCATAATGTCATAACCGCATTGCTTTAGGTGTTCAACGTACTCGAGGATCTTCTTTTTGGGCTTATTAAGTCGCCGCGAGAGCTCTCCCGGGCTCAATGGTCCCCACTTAATAAGTTCGAGGATTTCACGCTCTTCCCGCGAAACTTCACAGCCGTTTTCAAGATCCTGAAGCGAAGGAATATTGAGATAATCCCGGTCAATCTGATACTTATTCAGGGTTACATACTCGGGCTTTACGTCACTGATATTCCCCTCGTCATCGAAGAAAATCTCGACGATGAGATATCCGATCGCAGGAGCAATGTGTTTATTCGCAAGCTGCTTATTCTGGGAGATAAACGAGGGAACGGCATAGGCACCATGCGCGTAGTGCCCGAAAAGCTGGTCTTCGATGTGCCAACCGCCCATGAACGCAAGCATGGGAATTTCTTTCCCTTGTTTCCCGGTACTCCGAAGATAGCCCACGTGGTTTTCCGCAATTTTCTGGAGCTTGTAGCTCTTGGCATACGGCGTATCGTCATTCCCCGGGTGCGCAACATACACCTGGTTTCCTTTTGTCTCGAAGAGCGCGGCATCGTCGCCACGATAAATGAGATCTTCACGGGCTTTGCAGATGTCACGAACAATGTTATACCCCTTCTTTTTCTTCCACGTAAGGTCGAGGGGTCCCGAGATCACGTAGGTTCGAAAAGAAGCACGCGGGTAGTGGTCCACCGCAAACTGCATTTGTGCGTGTTCGGTCGTAAGGAACAGTTCTTCCTGCCGTGCTTTGGGACGATCACCCGCGACAAGGTTTCCGGTATGAATCGCGAAGTCTATTTTACGCTGTTCGAAATCTTGATAGGCGTCATAGAGAAGAGAAAACTGGCTCGATTTGTCTCCGATGCGGGTATCCGAGATAACCGCAAATTTAATGGAGTTGCGGTAGGTAACCGGCTCGACTTCAAGGGGATCCAACGAACCGAACGCGTCGCGCGAGAGGGAAACCTCTTTGGTGCGCCGGTCTTCGAATGCATCATATCCTTTATTCCGAAGGTTGCCGAGCAGTTTTACGATACTTTCCTGGCTAAGCTCAAGTTCCTGCGAAAGATGGGGGAGAGTGGTTGGTCCCTTTTTAAGGATTTCGAGAACACGATGCTCGAGTTCGGTGAGAACACGATCCAACTCAATAAAATGGAGGGTTGCTTCGCCATTCTCCCTATTAACCATAAGCCGATCTTTAAGGGGGAATCGCTCCATAAATCCTTTTAACTCTGCGGCTCTTATTATTTTCATACGTATCGATCCCCAAGTTCGGCTACCGTTAAAGCGCCCCTTAATCCATGCTCTCGCTTCAGCCCACGACTTGCTTTTTTCAAGAATAATCCGCAGGTCATAGAGTTCCTTGTTAGTCCATCGCATACGTGCCAAAACGGTCACCTCCTTTGATACCTTCCTAAGGGCGTCTTTCCCTGTGAGATTACGTTGATATGTAAAAGAACGGATATCTATTAAAACTAGCAGGTCGCAAGAAATGAGTCAACCCCCGCACATAAAATCCCATACACAAAAACCGCTCTGTAGCGGTTTTAAGAAATCTCTTTTTCAATATTGATTAGAGCGCGGAGAGGATCTTTCGCGCAAGTTACGGGACGCCCGACAACAATAAAATCTGCGCCGTTTCTTATCGCCTCTTTTGGGATAACGGTTCGCCTCTGTTCCGTATCTTCCCCTTCGTACCACGTAGGACGGATAGCGGGAACCACCTTGAGGAGATTCCGAACGCCGTTCTCTTTCCGGTTCAGCACCGGGAGTTCTTCTCCGGAACACACCACGCCCCGGCATCCCGCATCTCGCGCATATACCGCAAGCTGAAGCGACTTTTGAAGGATGGTGAGGCCGAAAAACTCAATGCATTCCCCTTGGTCGTACGAAGTGAGCACGGTTACGGCAAGTACAACGCTTGCGCGCGCGGATCGCACCGCCTCTTGCATCATTCTTGATCCCCCTTGGGCGTGAATGCTTATGAAATCAGCACCCGCATCCGCATACGGTTTTATCCGTTCCGCTGCCTTACTCGGAACATCGTAAATTTTGGGGTCGGCAAACACGTTTCCGTACTGTTTCAATACTTGGATCACAGGCGTTCCGCATCTATCCACGAGAGAGTGCACCTTAAAGCCCCACACCTTGCCCGAAAGCTTTTCGGCAAGGGCGAGCGCCTCTCTTGTATTAAGCCCGTCGAGTGCCACAATGATACGGTTTTTCTTCTTTGCCATTGTTCAGCCGCTCCCCGAAAGGAATTCCCCGCCGGAACCGATTTCCGTATTGATCGGAATATGATTCTTGCATGAGGGACACTGGTGTGGAAGATACGTATCAAGATTAAGCGAAAGAAGACTTGCCACATCTTTCCTCCCGATCTTTTTCACGCTTCCTCGGTTGCAAATAACCCCAATTCCCGCGTTGTACCCGCCGTTTTTCTCCACCGCCTTCGAAAGCTGGACGATGCTTGATCCGGTTGTTAACACGTCATCAACGAGAAGCACGCGCTTCCCCCGTACTGTCTTCCCAAACCCATGGCGGAAGACGCGGATTTTCTTTCCATTCGGGAGAATCTCTTCTTCGGCAAATACCGCAAGGATAGGGTTTTTACGACCGGAGGAGACCGTGTCGCGAAACAAGTTAAGGTGATACGCAACCCACTGCGCAACAACAATGCCTCCCCTTGCGTTTCCCGCAACAACTTCAACATTCTTTGTCACAAATTCATCCGCAAGAAACTCGCAAAGTTTCGACGCGATTTCCGGATTCTGGAGAAACGCATATTTGTTGACGTATGCACTCCCGTGCCGACCCGAATCATACACAAAGTGGTCGTTTTCCAAAATCGCGCGCGTCTCGCGCAACAGTTCCCATACCCTTCTTTGAGACATTGCCTCTCCTTTCATATTGAATGTGTAAAGAACACGATTTCTTTCTATACCATATTCCGTGGCAAGGTGTCAAGCACCAGATAATATGGAGTAGTTCGTCCCTCGCCCTTGACATTGAACAATTATTTTAATATGCTATACCGTGGCGTACATATGCCAACTGTTCTTTATCAATTATTGTGAGGTGGTCTGGTGAAAATGACGAGAAATAGAATGAATCCCTATATCGATATTCCCCATGCATATACATTTGGAGATGTTACCCTTATTCCGCTCCGTTCAAGAGCGAAATCGCGAAGAGATCCGAACCTTGCGACAACTATTTCACGCACCATAACGCTTAAGATGCCCATTGTTTCCTCTTACATGGATACCGTAACCGAAGAAGATATGGCGATCGAGATGGCGCGGCTGGGAGGGATCGGAGTCCTTCATAGATTTTGTTCGATTGAACGCGAAGTCGAGATGATCAAAGCGGTAAAACGAAAAGAAGATCTCATGATTCGCGATCCCTATTCCGTCCGACCCGATGCAACTCTCCGAGAACTACGGGTCCTTATGCGCGAAAAAGGAGTACATAGTATTCTGGTTACCGACAAAAACGGAGGCCTTAAGGGCCTTGTGCAGTACCGCCATACCCTCTTCAAAAAAGATGGAGGGATGCGCGTGCGTGACCTTATGGTTCCGCGGGAAAAATTACTTATCGTAGATGAAAAAGAATTTGCCGGGCTTGATTACGAAGCAACGTTTAAAAAGGCGGATACGGTTTTTGAAGATGATAAAATTCATAAGCTCATTATTCTCGTCAATGACGAGAGTGTCGTTCGCGGGCTGATTACGTTTCGAAACGTAAAGAACTGGGAAAATCCTCATACGACGCGCGACCGATACGGACGGCTTGCGGTAGCTGCTGGCGTCGGCATTGCGGGAAACTATCTTGATCGAACAGAGGCGGTGCTTGAGGCGGGTGCGGATCTTGTGGTCGTTAACGTTGCGCATGGACACCTTGAGATGTGTCTCAAAGCGGTAGGAGAAATCAGAAAACACTTTCCGGACTGCGACCTTCTTGCGGGTTCGGTTGCAACCGAAGACGGAGCAGAAGACCTCTTTCGCGCGGGTGTGGATAGCGTACTCGTGGGAGTCGGAAACGGCTCGATCTGTAGAACCCGAGACGTAACCGGTGTTGGCGTACCCCAGCTTACGGCGCTCTTGTGGGCCGCGCGCGCGGGACGGCGATGGAAACGACCCATTATCAACGACGGCGGCCTCGCGGGTTCAAGTGATCTTGTGAAAGCAATTGCCGCGGGGGCTTCGGCCGGTATATTCGGCCAAATGCTTGCAGGAACCAAAGAATCGCCTTCGGAGGTTGAGTTTATAGGCGGAAAACAGGTAAAGCGGCACCGCGGAATGGCGTCAATCGACGCAAAACGGAAACTTCTCGCTCAAGAAGGATATCTTGATGAAGAGATTGAAGCAGAACTTCTCGCGTACTACGCCTCGGAAGGAGTCGAAAGAGGATACGTTTCATACAAACCGGAGGGGACGAAGGGAGTGGTAAGAACCCTTGAAAACGGGGTTCGCCACGCAATGACGTATTTAAACGCGCTCACTATCCCCGAACTTCAAAAACTAGGGAGACGCCCCGAGAGGTATTTCGTCCGCAATACCGAGGCGGGAATAAAAGAAGGCCATCCTCACCATCTTGAATTTCAACAGTGGTAATATTTGTAATACCAAAAAACCATCGCGCTTGCGGTGGTTTTTATATGTTGCGATCGGAGGAAAAACGACGCAAGGGAACAACTTTTCTTTTCTACTCGACGGGGTTAGCCTGCTGATGCGGAAGTTTTATGATTTTAACTCGGTTAATTTTCTTCTCGGTTACATCCATCACCTCAAACTCCAGGTTACCAAGATGGAGCATCTCGCCTTTTTGGGGGATCTTCCCTAATTCACGAAGGAGCACTTCGCTTATCTCCTCTAACTCCTCCCCGGGTATCCGCACGTTAAGAAACCGGTTAATCATCTTAAGCTCGGTGCTCCCGTCAACAAGGATCGTATTTTTATCAACACGCATGATAAGCTCTCGAGAAATATCGCTCTCGTCAATAATCTCTCCTACCAGCTCCTCGAGAAGATCTTCGAGCGTAACCACGCCTTCGGTCCCCCCACGCCCGTCAAGCACGATTGCAATATGGATATTTTGCTCCTGAAAATCCTTAAACAATTCGTCCACGCTTTTTTCCTTGGGCACGAAAAATGGTTTTTTCGCAAGTTCTTTTATGGGGATATTCCGTTCGTGTTTGTTGGCAAGATGCACGAGCAGGTCTCTTAAGTAGAGAATTCCGGTAATGTTGTCCCGGTTTTTTTTATAGATAGGAACTCGTGAGTAAGGTGCTTTAGTGATAGAGGGAAGGACGTCCGAAAGGTGGAGTTCCTGATCGAGTGCAAACATTCTCATGCGGGGAGTCATTACATCCTCTGCAGTAATATCATTCAGCTTGAAAACGTTTTCCAGCATCTCACGCTCCTGTTTTAATATCGTCCCCTCCTCCGCTCCCATTTGTGCCATGATGCGCAGTTCTCTTTCTGTCACCGTAGCATATTGCTGCGATCCTCGAGTAAATAAGAGCACAATTTTGCTTAATATGTCAAAAATCCAAATCAGGGGAGAAAGGACAAACTGAAGCACCTCAAGCGGACGTGCGACCATAAGCGCGATCGTCTCTGTGTTCCGTGCGGCAAACGATTTGGGAATAATTTCTCCAAAAAGGAGCACCAGGAACGTCATTACTCCGGTCGCAATTCCCACTCCCTTTGATCCTACGAGATTTGTGATAAGAAAGGTGACGTATGCCGAGGCGCCGATATTCACAATGTTGTTTCCGATGAGAATCGTGATGATAAGTTTTTGGGGCTTGCTCTTAAGACGCGCGAGGGTGCGCGCTCCCTGCCTCTTTTTCTCAAGCAAGGCTCGTACTTTCACGTCGTTCAAAGAAACCAAAGCCAGCTCCGTTCCCGAGAAAATCGCAGAGAGCATCAAAAGCCCTAAAAGAATGAGGATTTGATTTAGCATAACGCCACCCTGTATTCTAACAGGAGGGGGGAAGGTATGCAAACGGAAGATGGCCCAAATTGACTCTCCCCCTCCAAAACGGTATTATAAAAACCACAGATGAAAACATGACAAACCCACTATGCTCATAGTAAAAAAGCGAGGGGTGCTACTCAGGCCAACAAAACACGATTTCGAGAACTTCGCGGTGTTAAACCCCGGAAGCTGGCAGGAAGGAAGAACGGTGCATCTTTTCTACCGGGCGCTTGACAAAGAATTCCGCTCATCCATCGGATATGCGCGCCTTGAGGGACCGATGAAAGTGGTCGAGCGCTGGGAAAAACCGATCCTAGAGCGGGAGTTTGACTATGAGAGCAAGGGGGTTGAAGACCCCAGGATTGTGAAGATAGAAGATACGTTTTACCTTTTTTATGTTGCGCATGACGGGAAAAACGCGATCACCGCGTACGCGACAGGGAACGATCTTTTCACGCTTAAAAAACGAGGGGTTCTTTCTCCCCGCATACCATACCGGAGAGCCGACCGCATATTTCGGAAATCTCGTCTTAAAGATTCGTATTCCTTTTTTGCTGCATATTATGAAAAAGAAATGGGAGAAGACGTGCTCCTTTGGCATAAAGACATCTTTCTTTTCCCAGAAAAAATACGGGGTCGCTTTGCGCTTCTCCACCGCGTGCTTCCCGATATCCAACTCATCTTCTTTTCTGATTTTAAAGAGCTTACCGCTTCCTTTTGGACGAAACACTTAAAGGAACTTTCGGAATATGTGGTTCTCGAAAACAAACATTGGTTCGAAACGCGAAATATCGGAGGCGGATGCGTCCCCATCGCAACAGACGAGGGATGGCTTCTCATTTTTCACACCGTGGAAGCAAGAAACGAAGGACGAGTATATCACGCCTGTGCCGCGCTTCTTGACCGGGAAGACCCCCGCAAGGTGATAGGGCGGCTCCACGAACCTCTTTTTTCGCCGGAAGAACCGTGGGAAAAACGAGGTCACGTACCGAATGTCGTTTTCCCCACCGGGACCGCCGTCTTTGGCGACACACTTTATATGTATTACGGCGCGGCGGATAAACGCATTGCGGTCGCTTCGGTAAAATTAAAAGAGCTTATAAAAGAGATGAAAGACCCGAAAAAACGCCACGCATATGGTAAAAATAAATAAAAAAATCGTTGTATACCTCGCGACGTTTCCCCCGCGTGAATGTGGTATTGCGACATTCACAAAAGATCTCACCGATGCCGTAACAAAAAAAATTGCCCCCGCGCTCGAGACTCGCATTGTAGCTATCAACAACGACCCTACTGATGTGTACAATTATGACGCGTGTGTTGTGGGGTATATCAGCGCAACGAGAATAGAAGACTTTGTTTGGGCGGCAGAGCGACTCAACGCTGATACCGACGTAAAACTCGTACATATCCAGCATGAATTTGGTATTTTCGGAGGAACGTTGGGAAACCATATTATCCCATTCCTCCAGATCATCAAAAAACCGGTGGTCATTACCTTCCATACGGTCCTCCCGCGTCCAAGCCAAAACCTTAAAAGCCTTGTCCAATTTATTGCGGAAAATACGGAACATATGATTGTAATGAACGCGCTCTCAGAACGTATCCTGGAAAAGGATTATGGGATTGACCGCTCAAGAATAACTCTCATTCCTCACGGAATCCCAACTGTTTCTTTTGCAGAAAGCACAGAAACAAAAAGCATAATGGGGCTTGAGGGAAAATTTGTTCTCTCCACATTCGGACATCTTAACCGGGGGAAAGGAATTGAGTATGCGATTCGAGCCCTCCCGCGAATTGTGAAACACTACCCCGATATTATCTATATGGTCATCGGGGCCACCCACCCGGTAGTACGAAAACGAGATGGAGAGGAGTACCGAAATTTTCTCAAGCGGGAAGTTGAACGGCTTGACCTTAAAAATCACGTTAAATTTTATAATAAGTACCTGAGTCTCAACGAGATAGTTTCCTGCCTTTTGGCAACAGATATTTACCTCTCCCCCACGCTTGACCCTACGCAATCCGTAAGCGGAACGCTCTCCTACGCCCTTGGCGTGGGATGCCCCGTAATAAGCAGTAGATCCCTTTATGCAAAGCACCTCGTTACGGGTGCGCGTGGAATCCTTGTGCCCCCCCGCGACTCACGTGCAATTCGAAGAGCGCTCCTCACGCTTTTACAAAACCCGAGAAAAAGACAGAAAATGGCAAAAAATGCGTATGTCGAAACGCGCCACATGACCTGGCCCAATGTGGCGCTCAGTCATATTAATCTCTACCAAAAGCATGTGAATCTCGAAGAGAAAGAGAAATTACCACCATTTACCCTGCGGCATCTGGAAAGGCTTACGGATGATTTTGGCGTAATACAATTCGCAAAACATACGAAGCCAGACATACGCTTCGGCTACTGTCTTGACGACAATGCGCGCGCGCTTATGGTGGCGGTAGCCGCATGGGAACGATCCCAAACGAAAAAAGTCATGAATCTCGTCAACATCTATCTTAACTTTATCGAGTTTGTTCAACGATCCAACGGAAGGTTTGCGAATATTGTTTCGGGAGAACGAATGCTTAACGAAAAAGAATACAGCGATGACGCAGAAGGAAGAGCCCTATGGGCACTCGGTTTTCTTTTGGGAAGTCGCGCTCTGCCCGAATCTATCAAAAAAAGAGCGGGGGTACTCTTTCAGAAAGCGCTGCCGCGAATCGGAACTTCCCGCTCGCTCCGCGCAAGGGCATTTATGGCGCTGGGGCTCGCATGCTATCTCGGGCTTCACTCGTCACCAAAACATAAAATGATCCTTCGGAAAACAGCTGACTCGCTCGTCCGGCAATTCCAACGCGCTTCTTCCCAAAACTGGCAATGGTTTGAAGATCGCCTTACATATTCAAATAGCAAACTGCCGGAAGCGTTACTCGAGGCATATCGTATAACGGGGAAAAAAACCTATCTCGAGATAGCAGAAAGGAGCTTGGCCTTTCTTCTAAAAATTTCATTTGAATCCGATTACCTTTCCCCCATAGGGCAACGCGGCTGGTATCGACGGTTTGGAAAACGCGCGCGATTTGATCAACAGCCAGAGGAAGCCTCGTCGCTCGTACAGACGCTCGCCTTGGCGCATCGCATCACAAAAAAAGAGGCGTACCGAAAACGAACAAAGAAATCGTTTCAATGGTTCTTGGGAAAGAACCACCTCGGTCAAAACGTGTATGACGAGACAACGGGAGGATGCTACGATGGCCTTGGGAAAACCGCCCTTAATATCAACCAGGGGGCGGAATCAACCATTACCTATCTCCGTGCGCGAATCGCCATAGAAGAGTGTATGCGTGATCAAAAACTATGAACGTTATTGAAGAAGCAAAACGCAACGCAATCATTGTGCTCGAACACTGCGCAAGGCGCTCCGGATTTTACGCATCGGGACTTCCAGGGGGATACGAAGCTCTCTGGGCCCGCGACAGTATGATCTCCTCGCTCGGCGCAGGTCTTGTTGGACATCGTTTCAAAATGGCCTTTCGCAAAAGCATTGTACTTCTTACAACGCATCAATCATCCTTGGGGCAAATTCCGAATGCGGTGGGTGACTACAACAGGGAACGGGGGTCACGCGTGACATATAATTCCATTGATTCAAGTCTCTGGTATCTCATTGGTCATCAGGTATATGCAAAATCTTTTCACGACAGAGCCCTCCTCGACCGCCACAAAAAAAGCATAGATAAAACATTCCAGTGGCTTCGTTATCAAGACCCCAATGAAGATACGTTACTCGTACAGCAGCCCACCATGGATTGGCAGGATGCCTTTCCCCATAAATACGGCCGGGTTATCAACACCCAGGCGCTCTACTACGCGGCGCTCACAATGTTTGGAAAACGGCGTCTCGCAACACATATCAAAAAAATAGTAAACGGAGAAGCTAAAGCGTATCTATCTTTATATGATAAAAAACGAGGGTATTACCTCCCCTGGATTTGGAAAAACCACGATGGGGAAAGAGAAGAAGAACATTGGTTCGACACGTTAGGAAATCTCCTCGCGATTGTCTCGGGACTTGCAACCCCGCTCATTTCGAAACGCATACTCTCCTACATTGAAAAACAAAGAATTGCGAGACCCTATCCCTGTAAAGCAATATATCCTCCCATACGTCCAAAAGACAAAGAATGGCGCCCCTATTTTTCAAAAGCAGAGTCACGCATGCCCTACCATTATCTCAATGCCGGAATCTGGCCCTTTTTGGGGGGATTTTACGTTGCGGCGCTTGTAAAGACAAAACGATTTCTAAAAGCAAAAAAAGAACTCGAGCTGCTTGCTCGAGCAAATAGTAGGGGGGTTGGCAGAGAGTGGGGGTTTAATGAATGGCTAGACGGGAAGGGAGGAAACCCCGCGGGAACTTCCTACCAGGGATGGTCCGCCGGTACATTTATCTTTGCATACACGAGCGTCAGAGAAAAACGGGTACCGTTCTTTTAGGTCCTTGACGGTATTCTTTTTTCGAGAATTTCTATACATTTTCGCGCAAGATCTCGGTATTGAAAGTGAGCACGAGCGTGTGTTACGGCGTTTTTGCCCATTTGTGTTCTCAATTCATCATTAGTAAGAAGGGTAAGAGTAGACTTTGCTAAATCGTCAATATCGGCGCGATACGCAAGGGTCTTAGGTTTATCAAAATAAATTCGCTTTTCTTCTTCGAACCCCATGTCAGAAGAAGCCAACTCACTTTCAAGGTTAATGGTCTCCCCTACCCCTGCGAGGAACCCGGTCTTTCCGTGAACAATAGTGTCTTTTGGCCCCATGGCGTCGATCGAGATAACCGGCGTACCGCATGCCATTGCCTCAAGCTGTACTAATCCAAACCCCTCAATTCTGCTGGGAGCGGCATACACATCGCAGGCATTTAAAAGATAGGGCATAAATTCTCGGTAATACTCGTCTTCCACGTAGACGACTTTATTTTTATCGAGCCCCACTTCTTCCATAACCCGTATCTCCTCATTGTGGTGGTCACGCGCACACTCGCTCGATGTTGACTTACATACATATTTCCAGTTCGGATACTCTTTATCAACTTTCGCAAGCGCCCGGATCATTTCTTGCGCTCCTTTTGAGGTAACGTCTCCCCCCACCGTAAGAATCATTTTTTCATCATCCCTCACGCCAAACATGCGCCTTACCTCTTTGACGCCCTCATGGGTCTTTGAAATGGGTTTAAAAAGTTTCGCGTCAAACCCCACGTGAAGCACTTCGAAATTGGCCGTATCCACTCCATCGCGCTTGTAGATTTCGGTGACCCAACGAGAAGTGGTAAATACAAGCGGGAGGCCTCCGATTACGTCATGATAATTTGCCACCCACCCATCTGCAAGAAGCCATGGAACAGGCTCGAGTCCAAACTCCCGGGGATGCGTAATGATTGTAGGGGTATCAACCCACCATCCAATGCCAATCACCGCGTCGGGTTTAAATGTTTTATAAAACCATTCCTTCTCAAGTCTATTTCCCTCATAGTGACAGGGTCGGCAATCCACGCCATTTTCAAGAAGCCCGCGCCAGAGCAAGTCTCCCTGTATAGACATGCTGGCGCCTGTCAACGGATATTCATAAAGAAGAAGGATCTTCATATAACGCTATTGGTTAATTACTCTCCGGATAAATGTTTCCACGGGAAGCGAGCTCATGTTCTCAAATGATCCTTTGCTAAAACCGTATACATCTTTTACGATGCCCCGCTTCTCGGCGTGTTCTTTGCGAGAAAGAGCCGTGAAAAAGTGCGCATTTCGGGAATCGTTGCGTATTCTCTTGGGAGGAATCGTGCGATACGCAAACGTAAAAAATTCCTCACACCGAAGCACTCCCCTCTCAAAAAGCCTCTTCACTGCCCGATGCACACCAATATGTCGCGGATGGCCATATTCTCCATTCGCACCATGAGTAAAAATATAACGAAATCGCCTTTTTGTAATATTCGCCTTAAGACGCTTCTCTATTTTGGGGAGGGATTTTTGAATATCCATAATACCTTCATCTTCAAGGTTTGAGATTATTCCGCGAGCGCCATAAAACTTCGCCACCCGCATAAATTTCGGATAGCGATCTGGATCGTTTCTTCGACAGAGGACAAAAATCGTCCAGGAAATTTGAGGAAATCGAAGAATTGTACCCCCCATCCAAATTGTTTCATCATCCGGATGCGCAACCACGACGAGCGCGCTTCCTCGTTTTAATAACGCCAATTCTCTCATACATCCTAGACTCTCTTTACCCGCATAGTAAACCATAACCCCTCGCTTTACAAGAACACATTTATTATAATACCCCCCGTAGTCTCTTTTGTGCTTACACGCCCATGCGAACCCCCGGACTTCACGCAATTGAATATCTTATGAGATCTCGCCTCGTTTCGTTTCGGTCTACTCACAACCGTACTCTTCTTCATATCTATCTCTCAGAGGCACTAAAAACGTTTGGGGTAAGCATGATTTCAGTTTTCGAGACGATTTATCTTTTCCTCTTTTTCGAACGAAGCGGTATGGCTCACTCGGCCTCTCTCGTATTTCTTTTCTTCTCTATTTTTTTCGCGTTTTTCGCAATCCTTTCTCCCGTGGGAGCGTATCTTGCTTCGCGCTTCGGCTTTCAGCGAATCGCGCTTATCTCAACCCCGTTTCTTTTCCTTTATCACCTTTTTCTCTTTCTCCTCCCGCGCTACCACTGGCTTCTCTTTTTTGCGCTTGCAGCAATCATAATTCGTGCATCAATCTTTTGGCCCGGCTTCCACCTCCTCTTTGCAACTTCCTCCACCACCCAAAAACGCGGAAGTGCATTCAGCGGCCTTGCGCTAAGCGGGACGTTCGCATCTATCGTGGGGCCCATCGCAGGAGGATATATCATCTCCCGCTTCGGCTACCCTCCACTTTTTCTCGTTGTGCTCCCGCTTGTTATCTTCTCGGCCCTGCCTCTCTTCTTCCTTAAAAACACTCCTCCCATGCATTCGGAGAACTTTTGGAAAACTCTCAAACGGTTCGTAAATCCCAAAGAATTAAAGGGAGGGGTTGCGTTTCTTGCAAGCGGCGCGGAGGACGAGTCAAATGCTCGGCTCTGGCCCCTTTTTCTCTTTATTCTTCATTTCTCCTACACATCGCTCGGCCTCATTGTTTCTCTTGCAACCACGTTTTCTATCATTGCAACGTGGTATTTAGGAAATCTTACTGACAAAAAAGACCGCATGCGGCTTTTGCGGCTTGGGTCTCTTACCACGTCTGGAGCATGGCTTATTCGGGCAGGAACCACGACGCCTCTCTTTGCCGGAATTGCGAACATGTTCTATGGGATTGCGCGCGCGGGCTACAACGTTCCCTTGATGGCAACGTTCTACGACCGCTCAATAAGCGCGGAAAACCCGTTTGGCGCGATCGTGTTTCGCGAAGTCATGATTAATGCGGGCAGAGCCCTTTCGCTTGCGCTTCTTGCTTTTATTGCGCTCTGGATCAATGATTTTCGGATTCTTTTGATTTTTACGGCCTTTCTCCCCCTCTTTTTCAACTTCATACGTCACTGGAAACCGTAGTTGGTGGAACGAAAAAGCCGCGCGTTTCACGCGCGGCTTTTCCCGAAAATCAAGGTGCGCGCCTATGGGCCTCCTCTATATGTTTTACGCACTATTCCGTTTACTTTCGCGAGAAGCTCGTCGGGCGTAAAATGCGCTTTAATAAGATAATCCTCGGCACCAAGCCCCAACGCGCGATCCACATCCTCCTTTTGACCCAAATTACTGAAAATAATGACGGGGATAGAAGAAGTTTCCTTGTCCCACTTAAGCCGCCGCAATACTTCAAACCCGTCAATCCCGGGAATTAAAAGGTCCAAAAGCACAAGCTGAATCCTTTCTTTCTTTACTGTTTCAATTCCTTCCAGTCCGTCCCCGACGCTCCACACTTTATACCCCGCTTCTTCCAGCTTCTCGTGAATCACATCGCGCAGGAATTCTTCATCTTCAACTATAAGAATACGGATGGGGGTCCCGTCTTTTGGTATGTGAGACGAATTCCTATTATATTCTTCCATGCTTTTATCATAAAATAAGTGGGGGGGCAAAGCAAGAAAATAGAGAATAAAAATTAATGAAAACCCCGGCTACGCATTGCGTGTGCCGAGGTTTAACGGGTTCGCCCGATCTCCTCCCGAATCTCGTAGAGCATCCGGATGAATTCCCTCTCAGGAAGCGAGGTTAATTGTGATTCCTTCTGCCCTACATCGTGTGTGAACGTCGCGTCCCTTAGGTATCCTATTGGTAAGCCTCTCGAACCAGGACCTATTTTCGAGAGATGAAGATGGCTTTTGAGAAATGAAAAAAGCCAGTGCGAGACTGGCTTTAGTTATCATCCTCAGTTGTTACGATTTTGCGGATTGAAACTCTCAAGGGGCTTTCTAATTGTAACCGCTTTATGAAGTTGTATGCTCACTTCAAGCATTTCTTCTAGTGTATCTACTAGATAGACGTTGCGGAACCGCAGTTTCTTGAGGTGCTGTTTTACAAGAGCCCTTGCTCTCAATGATTCCTTGCGGGTTATCTCGTCATCCAAATTCGGGTCGAGCTCCATTTCAATCATGATCACGAAGTCACGACGATCGTCTAATCTGATTGCCTGAAGAATGGAAAAACCTACTTCAGAGAGGGAGCCCATTCCATACGTTTCCCTTGTAACGGGGAAAAGGATTATCTCGTCCTCTGCGAGATGCCGTGCCTCTTCCTCCGCACATTCCGGATTCCAATCAGCAACTTGAGGATTAAAGAAATCAATTTTAAGCCGCTTGTATTTTTTAATGAACGGCTCTCGCCATTTACTGTTGCCGCATGTTCCGAATAGTCCGATAGTGGGCATCTCTACCTCCCCACCAAAGATTCATATTCACGGGATTAGGTACATTAACATTTATTTTTTATTCTGTCAAACACAACAGGGGCTTAGCACTGATGTTCGAACTGCAATCAAGGCACACAAGGGGTATATTTATGTTCCTACGTTGGCTTAATACTCTACCCCACCCCTCAACTCACTATATCTTAAAGTAGTGAGACGGGGGGTGGGGGGCCAAGCCTGCCCCGTACCGTGCGAGCGTAGCGAGCTCTAGTTCGGGGTCGGATTTTCTATAAAAACATATATTAGGTGGTCACACATTTTTTAGAATATGACAAAAGCGGCACCGAAATGCCGCTTATTCTGTTAAGGAATTACCTCAATGTTAATTCCTTGATTAAGTATCTCCTGTATGAGAGTCCCTTTGAACAATTTTGATTCAGTGATTCCTTGGAACGTAGGATACTCCTCGCCGAATGCCCCCTGGAAGAATTCATAGCGAATCGGACAACATTCCTTCAGTTTCTCGCCCCATAAGACGAAAAGGACAAAACTGTGGCCGTAATCCTCTCGTGGGTCATATTTACCAAGCAAAAGGGTTCTGTTGGTAAAATCTACATTTGCCCCGTTCTCTGTTGGTTCTATCTCGCCCTTCCAGCCCATGCTTCTGAAAGCGTGGATGACGGGAGGGGCCTCTACGAAACGCCTCTCTTTGTCTAGAACAACTTCAAGGAACGAAGGAACATCAAAGTCTGGGTTGGCATCGTGATAGATGTGACCAAGCTCGTGAATAATTGTGAGGGTCTTCTCTGCACGGCTCATTTTTTCAAAAGCGGGGGCATAAAATGCAATGTCTCCTCCCACTCCTCCTCCAGCTTGTCCAGCAATGTCTTCGCCATCCTCGTTCGTATAAGGATAGATGTGAAAATTCAGCTTCTTCTCGCCGTTAGCGGTCATTATGTCCTGCATGTCTTCTGGTAGTAACGCAAGGGACTCCGACAGTAATGTCGCCCATTCTTCAACTTCTTGGGGATGAGACTTCCAGACATAATCTTCGCTAGCAACAAAGTTAACTTGATAACGGATGGTCTCTTCCTCGGCACTGCCACCGCATGAAGTGAAGAATAAACCGAGGGTCAAAACAAAAACGAGCGAACACCACAGGTATCTCATTACTTACTCCTTTTTCAATGAACAATTGATGGACCCGATATACTACCATAATCTTCTATAGCCGTCAATCCCCAACGCATACAAAAAGACCCCGTCGGGGGGTCGGATACGCTTTTCTGGGAAAACGCGGTGCCAAAAATCAATTATAAAGATGGGGATGGGTTGCTACTGCGATAAAAACACGAACATCGTTTGGCGCTCGCTTGTAAATCGCGCGGAGATCCCCCGTAATATTAATACTGCGATATCCCTTATAGCGTCCTTGTAAGGGGTGGTTGTTTAAAACAGGGTTAAACTCGTCCTGCAAAAATAAAATGAGTCGTTCTTTGACTCGTTTTTGTTCTCCTTTCCGAAGTTTTTTATATTTCCTTTCGAAATGTTTGTGGAACCGAAGCTTCATAAAGAATCGAGGTAATTCTCTAATTCTTCCTGAGAGGAAATGGTACGAGAGAGGTTCTCTCCCCTCTGAATGTCTTTCTCAATTCGCCCAACGAGCCGCTCAAACTCAGGAACCATACGAGGAATCGAAGAAAAGTAAACTTCTCTTGTCCGAATAAAATTCCTCAATGAGGCGTTGATCACGTCGCTTAAAGAAAGCCCCAGCTCTTCCGCGAGCTTCTGGGCATGATGCTTCACTTCTCTATCGGATTTAATATTAATTACCGTTTTAGCCATATATCTAAAGTATATACGATGGTTAAATACCTTGTCAAGGGTAAAAAACGAAAAACGAGGCTTTTGCCTCGCTTCGTGCTAAATGGCAGTTTACGCTGAGCGAACGTAGTGAGTCGAAGCGGGGCTCGTAGAGAGTATTAGAACCTGAGTTAGAGAAAATAATGTGCCTGAATTAGTCTTTTCTGCATAAAAAGAAAAGCTCCCGACCAAAGCCAGAAGCCTATATTGCGTTTGTGTATTAGCTACTTGAAGAACTTGAGCTGGAGCTTGAACGAAAGAGAAGAGGAAGTCCTACGAGGAGACCACCGATGACTACCTTCGCTATCTCCCATTCATATACGCCGCCTTCAATAAGAGCAACGGAATCGTGTAAGAGATATGCTCCCGCAACTCGCATGGCACTCGTAACGAAAATGAGGGCAAGAACAAAAAGTCCTAATGTACCACCGCCAACAGCCCCAAGAAGACCGCCAGCGATGCCCCACTTACTTCCGCCAACAATTGTTCCTGTGCCCATGATACCGAGGGCGATCAGCAGCCCGAATACCATTCCAATGATGCCGAGAACGAGATACCAGTAGAACAGGAAATTCGTGCCGCCCAGGAACGCACTCTCTGGTGCTACGTTGTCTCCGAAGAGGTAGATGGCACCTCCGATGATCGTTGCGATAATCGCACCCCACATACTGCTTGTTCCTCCTTTCCGTAATGTTTAGTCACTGAGTCCGATGAGAGCCATGCCGATGAGGAAACCGACAAATCCAACGGCTCCGCCTGCAGCTTCGGCAAGAACGATCTTGACGATGTTCCAGCCGACATCGCTTCCCACGATAGGGTCTGCGGTCAGTGCGTTTGCAAGACCAAGGATACCTGTAATGAGAAGAAACAGCCAGACAGCGATAGCCCCAAGGACTGAAGCAACGCAAACAAGCACTCCAGCAACCTTCATTTGCGTCTACTCCCCTTTCAAGGAACTAAAATCTTGTTCCGATATAGAACATCGTATATTATCACACCCAGTTTATTCTGTCAACATTTTTGCAGGGGCTTAGCACTGTTATTAGAACCAAGATTCGGGAATATGAGGGGTATATTTATATTCCAACACTGGCTTAACTCCTTTACCCTACTCCTTAACTCATTGTATTAAAATATTAAATTACACAAAAAAATGGACAAAATTGATTTATTTTGGTATAATGATATTACGCTATTTCAAAGAAAGGAACACCCAATGAAACAACGGGAAATACCTCAAGCACCAATCGTAACCCGAATGCAAGACGAAGATTTGGATGCCGTAATTGAATTTGGTCTTTCAACTCCCGAACTGCAAACAGGAACTGGCTCCCCGCAGTTCTATAGTAAAGAAACGCTTTCCCGCTGGATTAACAGTCCTAATGGAATCCTCCTGATTGCCAAGGTTGACGGTCAGTTTGCGGGATTTAGCATCACTGCCTATAACCCCGATTCACGAGACGGATACATTCATTGTATTACGACGGTAGATACCCATCGTGGGACTGGATTGGGACGCCGACTCTTAGAACAGACGCTTTCTCAATTGGAACATGTGGGTTGTAACCACGTCTATTGTCTGGTGCGAACGAACAATAAGAAAACGCAATCTTTCTTTAAGAAAAATGGGTTTGAAATCGGAAAAGCATTCCACTACGTAGAAAGGATGCTCCCCCGCCCCTAAAGACACACGAGACCCCAGATTAAATCATCGGGGTCTTTTTATTTTACCCCACCCCGCTACTCACTATTTCCTTGACAATATAGTACGACGGGGGGTGGGGGTGCCAAGCATGCCCCGTACCGTGCGAGCGTAGCGAGCTCTGGTTCGGGGTCGGAAATCCTATAAAAATATATACACGGTGGTCATCCTCCTTCGCCACCTCCTTCG
>CAYJUS010000001.1:45721-54937 GCA_964373435.1 uncultured Candidatus Saccharibacteria bacterium | reverse complement strand
GGTCGCAATGCGAAACTACCTTATCGCATCTTCCGAAATCCCTTTCCCGGAAGATGTCACGCGCCTTAAAACCGCTCTTGAAGAAACAGAGAAGGGAAGCGCCCAAAACCTTATCGCGATCAAAAACGAATACCAAAAAGGCCTTGAGGAATTGCGAATGCTCAAAGCCCCGGAACCTCTTTCCGATTTTCACCAACAAAGCATAGGGCTCACCGAACGCTTTGTTGCCCATATTGAAAATACTATCCGTAAAAGAGAGGGGTCGGCAAGCGCCACATGGAACTCCTCGGAACGCGCGCGCATCGGTGAAGACGCGTCGCGCGTCAAAGCGTCGCTTCTCGAAATTGTCAGAGCGTACGGCATCCACCTCCCTCCGGGCATTCTCTAGATGAACCAGACCACAAAATTATATTCGCGCCTCGCCGCGCTCGTCGTAATCCTGACGGGTATGTTTGCGTTTATTGTTGAGCCTGTTTCTGCCGCGGTTCCGGTTGAAGTGGTGCGGTTTCAATCCGGAACAGAGTTCGAACATACTCTTGAGGAGTTCATGTTCGACCTTTTCACCACCCTCCAGAGGCGGAATGAAGACTTTACCGCCGCGTTCGAACTTCAAAAAATAGAAAAGGCGCGAGAGGATGTGAATAAGCTCATTCTCAGCGTCCAACAGGAACTAAAGGACAGGGGAACGGTGCGAAACATCACGGACCCGGTAACGAAGGCCGACATGGTTATATTCCAGCCGGGAAGGATAATCCACAACGTTGACGACTTTTTGTACGAGGAGCCGATCCAAAAGGCGCGTGATTTTCTCTACTGTGTCTTTGGAGGAAACCTGACCGTCCGTCCCAGTCTTGGGCTCGACCCTCTCGGTCCTCCACCGAATAATACCTGGATAATATACCCGTGGGGGAAAACACGGGCAGAAAGTCTCGAGCTGCAAAAAAAACTGCGGGATGAACTGCTCTCGCGGATTCAGCGAAAAGCAAAGTATAAAGTTACGGCACCCCCCGAGTATTGGTATATCCGCGACATGTGCGAACGGATAATGGGAAGCTTCCCGATAAGGAGCGAGTGTTTTGACGCCTTTGTCGAAAGCGGAGGCGTGGAAACGCCCGAATGCCCCACAAAAGCCACCACCAACCTCAAACCCACCCTTACACAGTCACTCACCTCTATAAAAGGCGAGAGGGGCTATTTCACGCTGGATGAAATGCTAAAGACAATTTCCCACCCGATGAACACGTACCAGGGAGCGCGTAACTACCTCTGGCAAAACGTAAAAACCATTATCGGCCAATACGCGGGCCTCCGCATGGCAGAATACCTTGCCGGGCAGGGAATCAAGCCGGAACGCGCGTATCTGAGTCTCTCGGTTGCGGAGGATGATGGGGGAGGCGTGATTACTGCTCGGGATTATATGTGGGATACGGACTACGTGGTTTCACCCGCAGTGCTTCTCCTCCAAAAAACGCAAGCGGCAACCCAAGCGCAGTTTGACCTTGCGCAAAAGGCATATCTTAACTTCCCTGCGTTTTTGGGTGACGCCCGACCCGGTCTTTTTGAAAGTTACAACCTCACCCTAAGCGACAACGTGGAGATATCGAACGGCGGCACTTTCCAGAGGTCTCTCGACCGCTGGGTAAGACCCAATGTGGATCCGCCGGGATCTCTTGGTATCGCAAGCGGAACGCTCCAGTATAGATCAATCCCCGGCGGCACGGTCCAAGGAGGACTTCCCGCTCCTTGGGAGGACACGAATACGTATGGCTTGACCGGCGGCATTCTCGGCGACCCTTATAAAGCTCATCAGTTTATGCTTCCCAATAGTTCCATTACACAGCCTACCATTGATCTGCTTCCCGAAGCAAAGGCGCTTCGTCTTTTTCCTTCGTACCGATGGTATCAGGACGTCTATGAAATGTACCAGTATGGCGTACCGATCGAGGTCGGGTCGGAATCTAATTCAGGCTGGGTGAAACTCCTCAAAAAATGGTTTGAGGTCGTGCCCTAAACAACGACAAGCGGGGTGCTTACGGGGCCCCCTATGTATCAGCAAGGGAACACAAAGCACATGCGGAAAAACGAAAAAAGGACAACAAAGCAATTGGTATTGAGGGTCGCGCCGATAATCTTTGCTATCGTCGGTTTGTTTTTCCTTTCACCCCAAATTGTCCATGCGGGAGTCTTTAGTTGGCTTGGAGATGCCGTCAGCTCCGCCGCGCGGGAACTCATCGAAACGGTGGTATTTGGACTTCTCGATGTGTTTATTTCGCTCTTAGCGCTCCTTGTAAAGTTTGTCTCCGGAATCCTCGAATATGTGATGGGGGCGAATTTCAACCGAGGGATAATCCGACAGCCCTTTGTGCTCGCAGGATGGCAGGTGGTGCGCGACTTTGCGAACATGTTTTTTGTCGTTATTCTTGTTATCGTCTCGATCGGCACCATGCTCCGGCAAGAACAGTTCAACATACGGCGCGTTCTTCCCATGTTTATCCTGATCGCGCTCTTGGTGAACTTCAGTCTGGTCTTGGTAGGGTTTGTCGTTGACCTCTCGCAGATCGTGATGGTGTATTTCCTCAATGCCTTCGCAGACAAGTCGTTCGGCACCGTACTTGCGAACGCGGCGCTTTTCGACGAAATCTTCACTTCAAATCCGCTTTTAACATCAGAAATGGGAGCGTGGGAAGAATTGGGAGTAAACTTTTTCCTGAAGGTGGCAACTATTTTTGCGATGCTCTTTATGATATTTGTGGTTGCGGTGCTCGCGGTACTTTTTATCATACGGACGGTAATTCTTTGGGTGGTCGCGATTTTGGCGCCCCTTGCGTTTGTCGCATACATCCTTCCTGCAAGCCGACAGGGATGGAACACGTGGTTGAAAACACTCACCAACTGGGCGCTCTTTGGCCCGGTTGCGGTATTTTTCCTGTGGCTTGCGGGTATGCTTATGGAGAAGATGCAGCAGCCATGCAGCGCAGGAGGAATGTCGTGCTTTGGAGAGGGCGCCGCGGGGCTTGAAACGGCCGCGGGGGCAAGCACGTTTTTGGGGCACGGCACGCCGTTTATCCAAGCCGCCGCGATCTTTGTATTTTTGTTCCTTGCCATCAACGCCGCGAAGATGTTCACGGGATCCGTGGGAGCCACGGTCGCAGGAAGAGTGGAGCGATATGGAAGAAAGGGGATCGGGATGATCACCGGGCCTCCGCGAAGAGCGGCAGGAAAAGCGGCGGAACGCGTGACGCGGCGGCCAAGACAAAAAGTGCGAGAACGAATGGAACGGATACCGGTGTTGGGGCCAATAATAGGAGGACCCGGAAAGGCGCGGGCAGAGGCGCAAGCGGGAATAGACAAAGGAGCGGGTAAGTACCGCGACCGAACAAACGCGGAAGTCCGCGAAGGAATGAAGCAATTGGGCGTCGACCCGCGCGAGCGCGCCTCAATGCTTAAGGTGTTGGCCGAACGAAGAAAACTTACCAATGAAGACCGTATGTACTTCAAAGCGGCCGCAAGAGAGGGAGCGAATGTCAACGAAGTGCTCGATGTGCGTCCCGACTGGGCAGGAGATATAAAGGGCCGCTCAACCGCAGAAGAAATGGCGAAAATGCGCCCGGGAGACATGTCGAAGGTTCATCCTGAAGCATACAAAGATCCCGAGGTACAACGCGAGCTTGCGAAGCTCTCGCCTGAACATATCGCCGCGGTTGCGCGCACGATCAGCCGGGATGAGCTCGGTGGCTTCCAGGCCGCGCTTGACTCTCAAGCGGATGAAATCGAAAAAACAAACCCTGTGCTTCACAAGTATCTTTCCTCACAGTTCGCAAAACGCCTTGGCTTAAGACGGCCAATGCAGGGGAGAGAATCGGAAGCGGCGCTTGAAGAATACGGCAAATGGCTTGACGAACAAGAAGAGCTCCTTGCCGAAGAATCGGTCAAAGATCTCTACAAACGACTTCAAAAAGACGTCGCAGATGCCCTGAGAGAGCAAGCCGGAGAGCCCCCGGAGGGAATAGACGCCAAAACGCTTCTTCCGATTGCGGTCCGCGCAAACGAACAACTCACAAATGAGTGGCTTGAATCATATAATAAAGCGGTGCGCGACCGACGCATGAATTACACGCGCGGGGATGAAAAGGGAAAATGGATAGAAGAAACCCTCGAACAAATGGGATATGAGATCAGCGCACGGGAGGACGAACGGACGGATTCGAGAATAGTAACGGTTGAGTCAGCCCCGGGCCCGGGAAGAATCCGGAGAAGACCGCCGGGAGGAGAGCCGGAAGAAGGTCCGGGAGGTCCCGCCGGAGGAGGGACACCGCCTCCGCCGCCACCCGGTGGAGGAACGCCACCGCCAGCTCCCTCGCCACGCCCGCCCCGTCGCCCACCCGGCGGCGGAGGCGGAACGGCCGGTGGCGCGCAACCGCCACGGGGGGGTAACATCCCGCCCGTAGCCGGTGCCGCCCCAACCGCGGCTGAAGAAAAACAACAACCAAATCCAAACGAACTCAGAACTCCCGTGAACGAAGAAGAATCGAAACGCATGACAAACGAGGAATTGAGAGACCGATATAATAGATTGGCAGATTACGCGCGAAGAGCAGAACAAGGTGAGTTCGGACCAGGAGTGAAGAAAGAAGTACTATCTGACCGGAGGAACCGCAAACGAGGAGGAATCGAATCTGTTTTTGATGAACTAAAAAGAAGGGGGGTAATCGAATACGATCCAAATACTGGCGAGCCAAGGTTCAAAGGATAAATTTGCCCTCGTCCAAACAACCCACATCGCCACCAACATAAGTCACTAGCGTATGCCAAACCTCATCACACAACTTCGCGACAAATACGAGACGCTTCCAGATGAACTGAAGGATGCGATTTATTCCGTTCCGCTGCATAAAAAATTCCTCCATACGTTGCACGTCTACGGGCTCGACAACCAAGCGCCTCTTATAGGCGACCTTATTGGCATGCGCATGCTCGGCGTGCTTCCGGAGGAAAAATACAAAGGATATCTTCGGGAAGGCGCAAAAACAACGGAAAAATTTGATGAGCTTTACGAACGGCTCGAAGACGAAATGTTTCGCCCCCTCCGTCCGCATTTAAGACGTCTGTACGGTGAGGCCCCCCCTAAAAAAACGCTGGTGAAAGAGGCGCCTCCCGGAAAACCAACGATGGCTTCCCAAAAATCATGGGAAATGTTTATCCCTCCACCTCCACTCGACCTTAGAAAAATCCAGCGGGAGAGAGAACGAGAAGCAACGCCTCCGCCGGAAGAACACGAATTCCCGGGCGAGATCGTCCACCACGGCGGAGAAGAGAAGGGGGCATACGAAGAATTTGTCCCATTCGCGCGGGGGGAAAGCTCCAAAAAAGAAACTGGGGCGAAAGAAACGCCACGATCCCAAGAACCCTTCAAACGACACGCTCCGCCGGAAAAGGATACATACCTTGAACCAGTAGGAGAGAAAGAGGGAAAAACCATTAATCTCTCTAAAGAACAGTAAAGGGTCGAGCCGCGACCTTAATCAACCTAATTGATCTAATTTCTAATTGACCTAAACAATGACCCAAACCCCAAATCCTAAAGGCAAAAAGTATGACTTAGAAGAAAGAACAGCAAGGTTTGGAGGGGAGATCATTGAGTTTTGTAAAAAAATTCCCAGGGGTCCGATCACCGATCCTTTAATAAACCAGCTGATCAGGGCGGGAACAAGCGTGGGCGCAAACTATTCTGAAGCAGATGACGCAGAAAGCAAACGAGACTTCAGGCACAAAATAGGCATCTGCAAGAAAGAGTCTCGGGAGTCAAAGCATTTCATTGGAATGGTCGGCGTTGCGATCCCGCAACTAAAAGACGAGGCGAGATCGCTCTGGCAAGAGGCGAAAGAACTCAACCTAATCTTCAACAAGATTTATCAGAGGCTGAAATAAACACGGTTTAGACATTGAATCTTTGGTGTTTGTTTAGGTTAATTAGGTCAATTAGAGTAATTAGAAATTTTCAAGGTATGCAGTTTCAAGTTCCCCAATTTATTGATATCGAAGATAAAGTTATCGGGCCGCTTACGGTAAGGCAGTTTTTATATTTAGCGGGTGCGGGAGCCCTTGCCCTAACCCTACTTCTTATCTTCGCCCCGATCCTCGCGGTTATCCTTATGAGTCCTGTGGTTGCGATTGCGATTGCCCTTGCGTTTTACAGGGTAAACGGGCGGGAGTTTCTGGTGTTTTTGAACGCGTTAAGCCGCCACTTTCTGCGGCCCCGGATATTTACATGGCAGAAAATCAGGGTGGCCGCGGAGCGAAAAGGAAGAGGAGGAGAGAAAAAAGAGGAGGCTCCGCCCCCGCGCCCAAAACCGCTCCCGATAGAGAAAAAACTAAAACGGCTCTCTTGGCAACTTGACATCATGAAACATGAAAATCACGAATAATGGCGACGGCTAAAGCACCGGCAACTCAAACGCTTCTTGTAATTGACGAAATACGCGAAGGCGTGGTGATTTTGGAAGACGGGGGGCTTCGCGTTGTGTTGATGACCGCAGGAGTCAATTTCGCCCTCCGAAGCGAAGAAGAAAAGCAGGCGTTAATTTTCGGCTTTCAGGATTTTTTGAACGCGCTCGACTTTCCCATCGAGTTCGTGATACAGTCGCGAAGGGTTGACGGAAAAGAATACCTCGAGACAATCTCCGAGTACCAGGAACGCCACGCAAGCGACCTCATGCGGCTTCAGATCAAAGGATACATGGACTTCATAAAAGATCTCCTTTCCTCGACAAACATTATGACGAAAAACTTTTATATCGTGGTTCCGCTCGATCCCCGTACCGGAAGAGAAAAACGGGTCGTGGGGCCACTCGAGACGCTTCGGAATTATTTCGGCGCAAAAAAAGAGGTAAGGTTTGACCCTCAAAAATTCATTATCTACAAAGACCAAATTATGGAACGGGCGCGATTTGTACAGATTAATCTCCGGCGAATTGAGATTAATTCCGTTATTTTGGGGACCGAGGGACTCTTGGAACTTTACTGGTCCCTTTACAACCCAAGCGAGGGGGGAACGATGGAGTTACCGCCCGAGATCGAAGGAGTCGAGTTTGAAAAATACTGAGTCGGCTGGTTATGCGAAACAGCCCCGGCCATATCACCCAATTATGTTGTTCAAAAAAAAGGGGGGGGAAGAAAAAGAAACCGAACCCCTGACCCCTGAAAAAATTTACCGTGAAGGCGTTCTGCGCATCCAGGATATTATCGCGCCAACCGCCTTCCAGGTTGACGCGGGGTATGTACGCGTGGGGAAGAAATACGCGCGCACACTCTTTATTTTAAGTTATCCGCGCTACTTGAGTACGAGTTGGTTTGCGCCGATCATCAACTTCGATCAGGAGTTTGATATCGCGCTCCATGTCGAACCGATTGATAGCGCCATTGCCCTCCGGAACCTCCGAAAGCGGCTTGCGGAGGTAGAATCGCAAATCCTCTCGAAAGAGGAACAGGGGCAGGTTCGCGATCCTTTGCTTGACGCGGCGTACCGCAACATAGAAGACCTGCGTGATAAACTCCAGCAGTCACAAGAAAAGCTTTTCAGTTTTGGGCTGTATATCACCATCTACGGAAAATCGCTCGAGGAGCTCGACACCATCGAAAACGAACTTCGGGCGCTCTCCGAGGGAAAGCTCCTTACGATAAAAAGCGCGATGTTCGAACAGCGCGAGGGCTTCAGTTCAACGCTTCCTTTGGGTTTTGACGAACTCCAGATATACAGCCAGTTAAACACCGCGCCGATTTCCTCTATTTTCCCTTTTATCTCGTTTGAATTGACTTCGGGCGAAGGAATTCTCTACGGCGTTAACCGCCACAACAACAGTCTGGTTCTTTTCGATCGATTCTCGCTTGAAAACGCGAATATGGTGGTGTTCGGGAAAAGCGGGGGAGGAAAGAGCTATTTTGCGAAACTCGAAATTCTACGCTCTTTAATGACCGGAGTGGATGTGATTATAATCGACCCGGAGAACGAGTACCAATATCTTACGGAAGCGGTAGGGGGCACGTTTATAAAAATATCGCTAAGCTCCGAAAACCACATTAATCCATTCGATCTGCCGATCCCCCAAAAAGACGAAGCGGCGGATGATATCCTCCGTTCAAACATCATAAACCTCGTAGGACTCCTCCGTATTATGCTCGGTGGCCTCGACCCCGAAGAAGATGCTATAATGGATAAAGCGCTTTCCGAAGCGTACCGCGCGAGAGATATCACCCCGGAATCGGACTTCACCGAGATCACCCCCCCCTTGATGGAGGATCTCGAAACGGTGCTTCACAGCATGGAAGGAGGCGAGGGGCTCGCAACGCGCCTCCAGAAGTACACGCAGGGAACCTACGCGAATTTTTTGAACCAACACTCCAACGTCGATATGGATAACAATCTTGTTATCTTTAATATCCGGGACATGGAGGAGGGTTTGCGGCCGATCGCAATGTATATCATCCTTCGCTACATATGGAACAAAATCCGATCGGAGTTAAAAAAACGGATTCTGGTGGTGGATGAAGCGTGGTGGGTTATGCAGCACGAGGACGGCGCGTCATTCATGTACGGCATCGCAAAGCGCGCGAGAAAGTATTATTTTGGCCTTACCACGATTACTCAAGACGTCGACGACTTTATGAGGTCGCGCTACGGAAAACCGCTCGTAACAAACTCGTCACTTCAGATGCTCCTGAAGCAATCCCCCGCGACAATCGATACGGTGGTAAAAACCTTCTCCCTAACAAACGAAGAAAAATTTTTGCTTTTAGAGGCCGCGGTGGGGGAGGGACTGTTCTTCGCAGGGACGAAACATGTCGCAATCAAGGTTCTTGCGTCCTACACCGAAGACCAAATAATCACCTCGGACCCCGAACAACTCCTTGCGATACAGCAGGCGAAAGAGGCGCTATCAGCGTAAACACTAATTATTACAGATTTTTTCAGAATTACGAATAATTACAAATTTGTATTGACTTGTATGATTATTTATAGCAATTCGTGTTAATAATAACACATTGAACGGCGGAGCTTACGAAAATACCTACGACGACGAAGACGCAGACTACCAGATGCGGCTGGCGCTCGCGCGAAGAGGCGAGGATGAAGAGGAAGAATCCCAAGTCCAGTATCTCCGTGAAGCCGCAAAAGAAGAGGTAAAAAAACCGGGGCCGCCGCCTCCGCCCGCGCCTCTA
>CAYJUS010000001.1:472-45711 GCA_964373435.1 uncultured Candidatus Saccharibacteria bacterium | reverse complement strand
AACTCCGGTAGGCTGGGTGATAGACATTCTCATTGTTGCGGTGATTCTCACTATTTTAGTAGCAACCGACGCGGGAGGGATACGAACTGCGCTATATAACTTTGGATGCAGCGGAGGACTTCTGGGAGGGGTAGACCCCACGGGGCTATACAGCGGCCTCAACCAACAATTGTGTAGTGCCGATGAATGGCTATGGGGGAATACCGTCGGGAGAATCCTGTGATCCCCCTACGGTTCCTTCCCACGACCTTCCTTCTTATGACTCCTTTCTATGATGCTTTCTATGACTGTCGTACATTCACGGGAAAATGTGCCCGGTGCTACAACTTCGAAACAAAACGGCCCGTTGGTTTCCATGCGCTATCCCATCGAACTTTTCTGTTTGTTTTCTGCGGGTATATCCCCTTGTTGTCTAACGGGCTCGCGCATTCGAAGTTGTCGCACCGGGTGTGGTGTAATATACAAACATGAAAAAAGTTAAGCTTTCCACGCTTTCGCTATTGTTATTCTCTTTTGTAGCGATCTACGGATTTTTTGTATATCCTGTTTTTGCACAAGAGCTCGAGCTTGAATACCCGGATCTTGGATCGAGCGTCCCCCCCCTGCCGGACTTTATCCAATGGTTCTTTCGGTTCGGGCTTGCGGCCGCGGGCGCGCTTGCCTTTGGCGTTTTGGTATTCGGCGGAATCAAGTACATAACCTCTGCGGGAAGCGGGGCCGGCCAGAACGACGCAAAAGAATGGATACAGGGCGCGCTCCTCGGCCTCTTTTTGCTTCTCGGCTCCGTCCTTATTCTAAGGACGATCAATCCTGATTTGGCGCAACTCGGTGTGCCTCCCCCGCCTAATTTTTCTTTCGGAGAGGGGAGTAGTCGCGGACCATCACCCATCATCCTGGATACATCGGTGTTCCAGTCTTGTTTGAGCTCGCCCACGATCGCCGCTGCAACCTGTGGCTGTACGGTGGTAACATCGAGCGCCCTCCTTTCAAGCGGAATACGCTGTCCATCGTTTCCGGACCCGCGGGACGCCACCGGAGAAATCATAAAGCCTTACTGCCGCACCCAATTCGATATCTGTATAGACAGGACAAACACGGGGCAAAGGCAAATCCTCTGTTGCAACCTGAACTAAACAAACTAATTCCAAATTCCATGACATCCAAATTCCATGACTAATTCCATGACTGTCATCCATTCAGAAAAAGTGTGCCCGGTGCTACAACTTCGAAACAAAACGGCCCGTTGGTTTCCATGCGCTATCCCATCGAACTTTTCTGTTTGTTTTCTGCGGGTATATCCCCTTGTTGTCTAACGGGCTCGCGCATTCGAAGTTGTCGCACCGGGTGTGGTGTAATATATGAACGTGAACAAACATGAACAAAAAACCGCCTGAAGCGGTTTTTTGTTCACGACGCAGAAAATCATTTATTCGTGGCTCTGAAAAAGAAAAGAGAGTTTCTCCCGGTCGATAACGCGAAAAAGAAAAACGAGAACAAGATAGAGGACAATCGCGCCGGGAAGTACAAATAAGAAGTGCTGTTCACGAAAAAAATAGACAGGAATCACCATAAAAGATGAAAAGAGTGCTGACGTGAATACCGGCCGCACGCGAGGAACAAACCCAGTCTTTTTTGTTATAATCACAAAAAGAAGCGCAGTGATAATAAGCTCGGTAACTGCCGTGGTCGCGGCTGCGCCAGTATAGGAATATCGAGGGATAAACACAAGGTTCGCGGCCACGTTAAAGATCATGCCGCCGAAATAGACCCACGCGGCTTTTTTTTGTTCGTTAAGCGCAATTATCGCGCGTCCTAAGAGGTTCCCTAGGAAAATAAACCATACTGCAACCAAGAGCCACCTCAATGGCGCGGCGGATGCCGCAAACTCTCCTCCTCCTGCAAGCACCACGATTTTAGGAGCAAGGATCATGCCCCCGAAAAGTATTGGTGTTGCAAAAATAATAATGATATCAAGAGACTTTTGAAAGACGTCTCTGAATTTCTCTTTTTGGGACAGGGCGTAGCGCGAAAGGAGCGGCATTACGATCCCCGCAAATACCGCGGGGAAAAATATGGCAAACTCCAGCACTTTATACGCCACATTATATATCCCTACGTCTTCGGCCGGCTTCATTAGGGAGAGTAAAATAGTGTCCACCCGGAAATAGATGAGAGTGAAGACCAAAGAAACGCCGATGGGAAGAGCGGCTACGAAAAGTTCGCGCGCATACCAAGGGTTAAATTCAAACCCGAACGAAACGAATTTTCGCGAGAGCACCCACTCCACGAGAAAGATAAAAAAGGCGCCTATGATCGCCGCCCACAAAAACGCGTAAAGCCCCCACCCCGAAACAAACGCGATGCACACCAAAAGGAGTTGGGCGCTTCTTCCTACCACCTCCGCAATCGCCACATTCTCAAGACTGAAGTGTTTTTGAAAGATCGCAATCAAAAGCTGGGAAAGACTGGAAAACCCAAACGCTACGACCCCAAGGCCAATCGCGAGTTTCAGGACGGGGGAGTAAAGAGGGATAATCCCCGCGAATGCAAACACCGCAAGGGACACGAAAAGAAGGATCAGAACGCGGAGGAAAAAAATATGAGCGGTGATCCGTTTCTCGTCCGCATCCTTTTGCGATATCTCTTTTATAAGGACCGAGTAAAGACCCAAATCCGCGAGCGCGCTTGCGGTGAATCCGAACGCCATTGCGGTAGAATACATCCCGAATCCCTCCTTCCCAAGCGCGCGCGCGATTACGGCGAAGCTCGCAAATGCAAGCGCGCTTCCGATTACGCGAGCCCCGCTCGAAATCAATGTATTAAATGCGATGCTCTTTTTCATAAAAAACAGCGTGCCCCACACGCCTTGTTACAAACTCAAAAACATGAACACATGACGACTCTGTTTGGGTTTTTAACGTTTTACGGATACGGTTTTACCGTGAGTCTCCGTTCGGGATCCTCTCCCGCGCTTTCGGTCACGATATCGGGGAAAGAGGCGAGCTCCGTATGGATAATGCGTCTTTCGCGGGGAGACATGGGCTTTAAGATGAGCGGCTCTCGGGATCTTCGAACGCGGTCCGCCATCGCGCGCGCAAGCTCCCGCAGGAATTCTTCCTTTTTCCTCATGTATCCGTTAACGTCAAGCACAAAGAGAACGCGTCCCCCGAGGCGTGATGCGAGAAAAAGCCGCAACACATAATAAAGATCGCCGATGTTCTTCCCGCCGGAACCAATCAGCCAATGCGCGTCGGGAACAGTGACCGAAACGTCGAAAAACTCACCCTGGACGGTGATCTCCACCTCTGCCTCAAAGCCCATCGCGGTAAAGAACTCTTCGGTGTGTACTTTTATTGCGTCAACCATACTTCAACTCTTTTTTCTATTTATAACCCATTGCTGAAAAACTGAAAAGAGGGAGGTAACCAACCAGTAGAGCGCAAGGCCGGATTCCAGGTTCCATACAATAATGACTGTAAAAATCGGCATAAAATATGTCATTTGCATTTGCATCATCTGAGAAAACTGAGATTTATCCTGCGGTGTTCTCGCCGGACCCATAGAGAGGGTTTTTGACTGTACAAACTGGGCGAACCCCGCAGAAAACGCAAGGATGATTCCTCCCATGGTTTTTGAGCTTTCCGTCGTAAGGTCCACAATACCAAAAAGGGTGGGGTCGAGAGACGAGGGGACAGGAACAAACGAGTAGAGAAGCGAGGGGTCGAACGAATGAAAATCGATTCGGAAAAGCTGGAAGAGGGCGAAAAAAACCGGAAGCTGTAAAAGGAGCGGAGCGCAACCCGAGAAAGGGTTCACCCCCTCTTTTTGGTAAAGCTCCATCACTGCTTTTGCCTGTTTGTCTTTTTCCTGTTTGTATTTTTCCTGCAGTTCCTTGATCTTCGGCTGAAGTTCGGTAAGCGCTTTTTGAGACCGAATGGCTTTATGGGAAAGAGGATAAAACACTATCCGCGTCAGAACGGTCAGAGCGATAATCGCAACCCCAAGGTCCGCCCCCGGGATCGTTTCGTAGAGGACGATCAGCAAGTTCAGGAGAGGACGGAAAACAGCTTCATGGAATATGGAGGTAACAACGCTCATAATTCGTGTGACGAGACGGGGTGGTATCCTCCCCGCCTCGGCCAAAAACATGTACACAACCTTTTTAACCCCTTTGCCACGCCCTTAAGAATTCCATCCCGCTGGATCGCATTGTAGGCGTACTGGGAGCAGGAAGGGTAGTACCTGCATCCGGGAAAAGCAAAAAACTGCAGCGCAACCGTGTGGAGCGCTGGCGATAAAAACCACTGGTATATTCGGATAAGAATAAAAATGGGTTGTTTCATCGTGGATGTTGCGAGTGAATTTTTCTGAAGAGCGAGAGAAGTTCCGCTTCTGTCTCGCTTCGCGAGATATGCTCGGAGGACGACCCCACCACAAGAAGAATATCGTGTCCCGCGAGTGATTTCGCGAAACGGGTCCGGAATGCCTCGGTTATTCTTCTGCGAATTTTGTTGCGGCGAGAAGATTTCGCCGCGATTTTTTTAGACACCACGACGGCGATACGGGCATACGGAAGACGATTTACCACAAACACCACCTTGAAGTGAGGACCCCGCAGGCGTTTTCCTTTCTTGGTGATGCGTGTGAAATCGGTCTTGCGGGTAATCCGAAACAAGCGAGAAAGGGCCATAAAGATGGGGAGGAGACTCCGGCCGCCGTGGTGTTACACGGAGAGTCGCTTCCGTTTTTTCGCCCTCCGGCGCGAGATAACTCTTCTTCCGGCTTTCGTCCTCATGCGGTGCAAAAACCCGTGCACGCGCCTGCGTCTCCTTTTTTTGGGCTGGTATGTGATAGACACAGTTCAGTGGTCAACGATTATTAATAGAGGGTAACACGTGCATATCTACAAGGGTAACAACAAACAACATAAGGGTCAATGCTTTGTCGGGGGGCAGGGGCGTAACGCCTCTGCCACGGTAGTTTTTGTTGGGTTATCAACAGATAATCCACAGGCTGTAAACAAGGTTTTAAACTTGACGAGGAGTTGTGGATAAAATATCGTGAGGGTGGTACAATGAACCAAGGCCAACGCCGCAACCGCCCCCTCTTTAGATCATACGCAAAAGCGGACTCGCCGCATTGGGAAAACATGACGAACAAAGAACTGTGGAAAACGGTTTTAGGAGAAATAGAGCTCAACATCTCTCGAGCGAGCTTTACCACGTGGTTCAAAAATACCTCGCTTATTTCGAAAAAACACAAAACCGCAACCATAGGCGTCCCCAATAGTTTCACAAAAGAATGGCTGCAAAATAAATACAGCGCGTCTCTCCTCAAGGTGTTCAAGGGGTTGCCCACTGAAATAAACAAGGTCGAGTATGTGGTCGAAACCTCCAGGGCGCTCTTGCCGAAAAAATCATCCTCGCGGGACACATTGTCTCTGGTGAATTCATACGACGAAAAACAACTGAATTTGGATGTTCCGAAAATCAACGGAGCCACAAACCTGAATTCTAAATATTCATTTGATTCTTTTATAGTGGGGGGGTCCAACGAACTGGCGCATGCAGCAAGCTGGTCCGTCGCACAAAACCCGGGTACGCTATACAATCCTCTTTTTTTATATGGAGGGGTGGGACTTGGGAAAACACATCTTCTCCAGGCAATCGGCAACGAAATAGCCAAGAAACCCGCGCGGAAGAACATAAAATATGTCACGTCCGAGAAGTTCACCGGGGAGCTTGTCACCTCTATACGAGACAGAAAAATAGAAGAGTTTAAGGACCGATACCGGAAAGTTGATGTTCTTATTATTGACGATATCCAGTTTCTCGCGGGAAAAGAAAAAACACAAGAGGAGTTTTTCCACACATTCAACGAGCTGTACGAAAGGAACAAACAGATTGTCTTGAGCTCTGACCGACCTCCAAAATCAATCGCAACGCTCGAAGGGCGACTCCGCTCCCGTTTCGAGGGAGGAATGATCGCTGATATCGGACAACCTGATTTAGAAACACGCATCGCGATCTTGAAAATAAAGGCGAAGGAGCGCGGCTTAAACCCCACCGACGAGGTGTGTGAGTTTATCGCCACCCATATCCAAACCAACATCCGAGAACTTGAAGGCGCGCTGAACCGGCTTGCGGCTTCCTCGCGCTCAAACCCCGAAAGCATAACAAATCCTGCAACCGCGAAAACCATCCTCGCCCCTGTGATTTCGAAAAACAACAAGGTGATAGGGTGGAAAAAAGTGCTCCGGGTGGTTTCGGTTTTTTATGACGTGAGTGAAAAAGATATTATCAGTGAAAAACGAAAAAAAGAGTTCGTGGTCCCGCGACAAATCATTATGTATCTTCTGAGAAAAGAGACAAAGTCTTCTTACCCTTTTATTGGTATGAAGTTAGGAGGACGGGACCACACCACGGTTATGCACGCATGCGAAAAAATTACGAGACAACTGGAGAACAGCGACACGCTTCTCGAAGAAATCAATTCGTTACGAGAAAGGTTATACATGGAAAACGGGTAGGATTGAGGAAAACAAGGGGAAAAAATATGGAAAAACGGTGGGAAAGAAATCAGGAAGAATAAAAAGTGTGTTTTCCTGTGTTCCCCCCTCTGTTTTTCCTCTCTTCCTCCCCTTCCCCACAACACATAATTCCCTTAAAATAAGCGAAAAAAAAGAGTTATACAGGTTTCAAGCCTCTCTTAACAACAATAAACTATTAATAAATACGGATAATAATTATGAAGATTATTTGTCTACAAGAAAAATTGCGAGAAGCGTTGCGTATCACAGAACGTATCGCGGGGAAAAACGTCAACCTTCCTATTCTAAGCAACGTTCTTATCCGCACAGAAAAAAACAAAATTACCATTTCTTCCACAGACCTTGAAATGGCAATCACCTGCACGATACCGGGGAAAATAGAAGAGGAAGGAAAAGCAGCTATTCCCGCGAAATTAATCAGCACATTTGTGCACAACCTTGTCGGCGCGAAAAAAATAACGCTGGAATCAAAAAAACACAACATACTACTTAAAACGGAACACTACAAAGCACAAATTCTCGGTAGCGATCCCGAAGAATTTCCTATTATTCCGCAACCCAAAAAAGGGGAGAGGATACCAATAACCACAAAAGAGTTTATTTCGGGTTTGGAAAAAGTTGTACGAATCGCGGGTGTTTCGGAAATGCGACCGGAGATCACTGGTGTTTTTTTGAAGACAGACTCCTCAGCGCATCATCTTATTCTTGCTTCTACCGACAGTTTTCGGCTTACCGAGAAAAAAATACCCCTTGGGGATATCAAAAATGATTTTTCGTTTATTCTTCCATCGAAATCGGTGAACGAAATTATTCGGGTTTTTAGCGGAGGCGACGAAAAAACCACCCTTCTTGCGGGAGATCAAAATCAAGTTGTAGTTAATAACGAAAACTGTGAGTTGGTTTCGCGTCTCATTGACGGAGAATTCCCCCGGTATGACGAGATTGTTCCGCGAGACACGTCTTTTCATGTTTCTTTTTCCTCGTCTGTTTTGGTACCAAAAATTAAAGCGATCAGCGCTTTCTCGAACCGATCGAACGATATCACATTTGACTTTTTTAAAGATCGGGTGGAACTTGCGGCACGTGAATCTTCTTCTGGAGAGGGTGCTACTATTATTCCGTTTGCTAAATCAATAAAACTTCCCGGAGAGCATCTTTCCATCGCGTTTAATTGGAAATTTCTTCTCGATGGACTGGAAAGCATGGGGGCGAAAGAAGTGGTGTTCGGGATAAATTCCGAAATCCAACCCGTCATTTTAACGTCCCCCGAAGACCCTCTTCAATTCTATCTTGTTATGCCCATCAAGAACGGTTAACCATTTTACTACTCTATTTTGTTTCGCCACATATCATCTTCTCTTTTTCGGTTAGCAAACCGTTTCCGCCTCAATGACCAACTACAAAAGAGAGGGTTGGAGAAAATCATAGAGGAGGTGGTCCGCGAAGAAGGATTGGATGCAATGACAAAAAAACCCTCCCCTCGTTCTCTTTATCATGTGGAGAATGTGGTGCGCGGCACCTTGGTTTTAAGGATAAAAAATCCCCATGCCGCGGGGACTTTGTTTTTGCACCAAAACGTTTTTCTTGAAAAAATCAACACAAGATTGCGAAAAATAAACCACCCTCCTTTTAAGAAACTTTCTATCCGCTCGTGATATTTTTCTTTTCATCGAGAAGCGAGAAAACCGCAGGCCCGTTCGTCCGGGCGCGCGAACCAAGAGAAACATCTTGACGGTTTGGTTTCAGCCAGAGTATCTACCGTATTCGCACCGGGACCTGCGCCTCTGTTTTGTTCCCCGCCACGTCAAACACACGAACCAAGAGCGTCGTTTGTTCCCCCTTTTGTTCCTCTGGGAGAAGGACAAGGAAAGAATAGACGTTTTTTTTGTTTTCGCGTGGGTTAGGGTGGTAGCTTCCGACCAAGCGGTCTCCTAAAAATATATCAAACTGGGAAACACCCCAAAACGCGTCAAGCGATATTTCTACCTCTCCGTATGTTCCTGAAAATACTTCATAGGGAGCCGGACTTGAAATCGTTAGTTTCGGGAGTTTGTCGAGGGCGCGGGGGTCTTCTCTCGGAATGAAACCACTTCCCTCCTCGTCAAGGAAGGCTTTGTAGGGAGACATTTTCGCCCACTCCCGGACGCCCTTTTCCCAATTGTCGAACTGTGGGTCTTCTGACGGTTTTTGGGGCGGTTCGCCCCGCGGGTCGTTCTTTCTCACCCAATAAAGGATAGAATGGACGGTGTTCTCTGGAAAAACCTCTCCGTCGAGAATTGGTTTTCGCGTCACTTCTTTTTCGTATGGTTTGAAATCTTCTTTCGGAAACCGTGGGAGCGCGTGTTGCATGAAATAATTCCATATGGGAGAAGCGACATTTACCCCATCCGCGCTTCCTTTCATCGGACGGTTGTCGTTGTTCCCCACCCACACCCCCGTGACGAGCGTGGGGGTGTACCCGACCGTCCATCCATCCCGGTATTCCTGGGTGGTTCCGGTTTTCGCCGCCACTTGGTATCCTGGAACGACAAGCGGCGAGCCGGATCCAAATATCGGGGCGCGAAGTTCGTTTGAAGAGAGGATAGCGTTTATCAGTCGCGATGTTTCCGGGGAGAGAACACTTTCTTTTTTCTCACGGAATTCCTCGACCACTTCTCCTTTTTCGGTTTCGACACGGGCGATAAACACAGGCGGATGTCTTATACC
Organism: uncultured Candidatus Saccharibacteria bacterium; assembly: GCA_964373435.1. Taxonomy (GTDB): domain Bacteria; phylum Patescibacteriota; class Minisyncoccia; order JAHCSD01; family JAHCSD01; genus CAYJUS01. The sequence continues at coordinate 36,455 of CAYJUS010000001.1, read as the reverse complement.
TTCCTGCCCGAATACGCCGAATGCCGAAGTAAGGTCAAGGAGTTTTACTTCCCCTCCGCCCAACACAAGGGAAAGGCCGTAACGCGAAGGATCGCGGAGGGTGGTGATTCCCAGTTTGTTCGCGAACGCTACCACTTCCTCGACCCCCGCTAGATACAATGTTTTCACAGAAGGAATATTGAGGGATTGCGCAAGTGCAGACTCCATCCGTATTGGTCCTCGGAAGCCCCCGTCATAATTGCGGGGCTGGTAACTCTTTGCTCCGGGCGTTGCGAATTCCGTGGGTACGTCAAAAAGTACTGTGTCGGGAGTGTATCCTTTCTGGAATGCCGCAGCATACACAAAAGGCTTGAAGGCGGAGCCGGGCTGTCGTTCCCGTGTTGCCACATTCACGTTTCCATCGTTTTCAATGTCGTAATAGTCGACCGACCCCACCATCGCAAGGATCTGGCCTGTTTTCGGATCGATAGCCGCAAGCGCGGCGTTTGAAGCACCGAACTGTTTTTTGTTGTTTTCCTGGTATTTTGCCACCGCTTCCTCCGCAAGTTTCTGGAGTTCGAAATCGAGCGTGGTGGTGACACGGAGCCCCCCTTTTTCTAGAACCTCCTTTCCGTACGTGCGCTCAAGATATTCTCGCACAAACATGACAAAGTGAGGAGCCTGGATTTTCTGGATATTCGGTGCGAATGTAATCTCTTCTTCTTCTGCCTGCTGTTTTTCCCGATCTTCGATGAAGCCAAGACGAGCCATTTTCTCGAGAACGAGGCGTTTCCGTTCTTCCAGCCGTTCTGGGTTAGATCCATAGGGAGAGTAGTACGTAGGTGCCTTGGTGAGAGAAGCGAGGGTTGCGGCCTGGGCGAGTGTGATATCTTTTACGGATTTCCCGAAGTAAATTTGCGACGCCGCTTCCGCGCCGTATGCGACCGAACCATAAGGAACATGGTTCAGGTAAAACCCCATTATTTCATCTTTGGAATACCGGCGCTCTAATTCCGTCGCGAGAACCCACTCTTTTATCTTCCGGGTTAGCGTACGTTCGGGCGTGAGGAGGGCGTTTTTTACAAATTGTTGAGTGATGGTCGAGCCGCCCTGTATCGACCCGTTGTTAAGGACATTATGGACGGCTGCCCGAAGAACTCCCTCTATGTCAATCCCCGGATGCGAATAAAACCGTTCGTCTTCGATCGCGATTGTCGCATAGACCAAATAGGACGGGAAGTCCCCGAACGGAACCACATTCCTTCTCACTTCTCCATATATGTCGTACAGCACCACGTTTCCGTTACGATCATATATTTTGGTAGATTGGCTGACATCGATTTTGTCGAGGCGAGAGGGGTCAGGGAGATCCTTCGCGAAATACACAAACATAAATATTCCCCCCATTATAATAAGGATTCCCGCGACAAGCCCCAGTCGTACCAGCCGTATTATCCCGGCAAAGAACAAACCGCGTTTTTTCGGTCTTCCGCGGACGAGCGCTCCGTATGGATTTCGCGGGTTCCCCCTTTTGTTTTTTGTCACCATTGCGTTTTTCCTATCATATTTTTCGGTTGAATTCAACCGGGGACTAGCGTATGCTTATTCTAAAGAGTAGTTTTATTTTTACCACCCCCATGGGCATGCACACATTTTCCGTCCCCACCTTTCTCAAAAGGGGAGTGGTGGAGGTGATAGACAAAGAGAGCGTGATAAGAAAACTGACCTCCCGGAGAAAACTTCGGGTGAAGCACGGGGTAGATCCCACCACCCCCGACCTTCATTTAGGTTACGCCGCGGTATACGAAAAATTACGGCTGCTGCAGTTGTCCGGCCACACCATCGTCTTTATTATAGGGGATTTCACGGGGCGGTTTGGCGATCCCACCGATACATCCCGTACACGAAAACTTCGGGCCAGACGCGATGTGCGTGAAACCTCCCGATCGTATCTTACGCAACTCTCGTCCATACTGGATCTCAAAAAGACAGAAGTCCATTACAACAGCGAGTGGTACGACCGAATGAGGGCAGAGGAGTTTCTCCGTCTTTTTTCACACTTTACCGTTCAGCGGATGCTCGAACGGGACATGTTTAAAGAGCGGATTCGCATGAAACGCGAGATTCGTTTGCACGAACTCCTCTACCCCGCGCTCCAAGCGTATGATTCGGTTGCCGTGCGTTCTGATCTCACCGTAGTCGGGAGCGACCAGCTTTTTAATGAGATGCAGGCGCGGGCGCTCCAAAGGGCATTCAAACAAGAGCCCCAAGACTTAATTACGCTTAAGATGCTTCGTGGCACCGACGGGACGAGGAAAATGAGCCAAAGCCTGGGGAACTATATTGGTCTTACGGAATCCGCCCATGCCCAGTATGGGAAAATTATGTCTCTTCCCGATTCTTGTATTCTTCCATACTTTGAACTGGTAACCCGCGTGAGCGAGAGGGAACTCGTTCGTATCAAAAAAGAAATTCGTTTCCATCCGCGCGACGCGAAAGCTCGTCTTGCGCGTGAAGTGGTTTCTATCTACCACGGCTCTCAAAAAACGAAAGAGGCGGAAGAAGAATTCGACCGCGTCTTCAAAAAACATACCACCCCTTCCCGGATTAAAACAATGGCCATCAAAAGGGGCGATTACGCCCTCCCCCCGCTTCTTGTTCGTTTGGGGCTTGCTGCTTCGAACACCGAGGCAAAACGGTTTATCCGGGAGGGCGCGGTGGAACTGGATGGCAAAACAAAAAAGGACTGGAGAGATCCGTTGCGTCTTACCCGTCCTACCCTCGTTCAGGTGGGGAAGAAACGATTTCTGCGCATACGTCCAGAATAACCCCCCGTCTGTTCTTGGGGACGAACGCGCGCTATCCCTTCGCGAGATAACGGGGGTTAAACCACTTGATTATTCTTGCGAATCGTACGGGCCGTATCTTCAACCCCGCATAAACTATTTGTGCGATGTGCTGCGCCCAAGGGGCGAGATCCCGCGGGGGGCGCCCGAGAGCGCTTCTCGAGGTGAGGATACGGAGGAGCCTCCTGTTAGGGCTGAAATGTGATTTTTTGAACGGCACCCCCTCCGTGATCAAAAATTCACCTTTGTTTTCTATATGCCGGAGTTTATATCCCGGCCGTAGAAACTCAAGGATTGGTTGCCGGTCGTCGCCTTTGGCGAACCTCGCTCCCGGCGGGCCGGTTGCCGGTTCTTCGCGAAGCCGATACACTCCGGCTTCGAGCTGGTCGTGATTTTTTGCCCAGACCCCCGAGAGGTTGTGGAGGAGCATTTGCGCCCCCTCCTTTTTTTTTCTCATGAGGCGGTTTATCTTCTCTCGGTCAAGCCGGTAGGGAATGCCAAGGTATTCAAGGATGTGGAAGGCAAGAATGGGAGGTTCGTGTGATGCGAGTTGCACCATAGCGAGCGTCGGGAAAGAGCCAAGCAGTCGCGGGTTGCACTCGGTTACATAGAGACGTTTACGACTTTCGTCAAGAACAAAATCAATGCCGAACACTCCCCGATACCCTTCCTGTTTGAGAAGGGTTCCTATTTTTTCCACGATACGGTATGCTTCTTTCTCTATGTGGGGAGGGAAACTGGCCCCCGACCAATCGTGTCCGCAAAAAAGTCCTGCCCCCCTTCGGGGATTGTAAAGAAAAGGGGAATCCAAAATTTGGTTTTGGAGGTTGGTCGAGAGAATGCCATGGCGCGTGACACATCCTGTGATGCTTGGTGAGGGACCTCTCACGAACTGGGCGACCACTACGTCATGCGTTTTCTTCTCCGTTTCTCTTCGGTCGTCGTCTTTCGGAATTCGTACGCGCAGGTTTCGAAGCGCTGAGAAGAATTCTTCTTCGTTTCGGATAAAGAACGTTCCCTTTCCCCCTCCTCTCGTGGGATGCTGGACCACAAACGGAACCCCGTATGTTTTTCGGAAGCGGCGGTAAAGATGGGTGAAGAGCACGGAGACGCGGGGTTCGTCGAGATCCTTCGTTGTGTGGGAGAGCGTCACTATTTCGCCGGGAGGTACCGGAACCCCTATGCGCGAGAGAATTTTTCTCAGGCGCGCTTTGTGTTCGAAGCGTGTTTTACCGAACGTGACACGGTTTTGTGCGAGAATCCAGCCTTCTTTCTTCGCCACGCCCTCCATTTTTTCAGAGGTTTTATATACCAAGACAACCGGGCGTTTAAATCCGGAAAGATATGCACGAACTTTCGGATGGGAAAGAACAGTGGTGGCATTTCGCGGGGCATCCAGGTGAGCGGCGCCCATTCCTTTTTCGAGCACGATCACCTTTACGTCTTTTTCAATGAGGCGCGTGTCAAGACTATCCCGCAGCGCGAGGATACGATAATCGGGCAAAAACTCCTCGGGCCCTAACCGATGGAACGCGTACACTCCTGCGCCAAAAACGGGGGTTTTGAGGTGGGCGCGGAAAAATCGTTTAAGGGTTTGTAGATCTACTATAGTGTCTTGCATGTGAACCTTTGCGGTCTTTGAGATACCAAGGGAGAAATTTGGGCGGGATAACAGCGGAGAGGCGCGAGAGGCGTTCGACGCTCGCCACGTTTATTTTTCCGACATAGAGATCCCGCAAGTCTCCTCCTTTTTTGAGATACTGTTTGATTTCGAGATACCCCTTAAAATAATGGTGGTCTTTCGTGAAAGCCCCTAACCGAGAGGTATCCCGGAGGCCGCGTTTTACGCGCACACATATGTCCCACGCGGAATCAGGGTGGAGATTGAATCCAATAAGGTGCTCGAAAACCTCAAAAAAGGAACGATGGAGCGCACGCTCCACGCCGACCGTGCGCGCCGCGATTATTCTTCGCCGCTCGTAATCGTTTCTCACGCGACGAAACTCGGCCCACACCGCAAGCCCTTCTTCCGTTGTCTCGGGTCCCGGGAAACCTTGGGCAAAAATCGAGTACGGCTGAAGCCGTCCGTTTTCTATCCGAAATATGTGGGTCTCTATTTCGTGAGCGATAAGACGCTTCACTTCTTTCCGGGAAAACCACGCGCCTTTTCGTACCACCAAGACACTTTTGTTGGTTGATACTCCTGCCTTTGCGGCAAGATCCCGTTTTTCCGTTACGTGCCAATCAATGCGGTGACGAGCGAGGGCTTGTTTAAAAATTTGGGCCGCTCTTCTGGAAGAGACGGTGCGTGCGTGGTGATCGTGCGTTTTATTTTTGAGTTTTTCGAGGATCTTTACCGCGCGGGAAACGAGCGTTGTCGAAGGCCTGCCGTAGAGCTTATGGCCCATATAAAGAAAACGTGAAGTCCCTCGTTCGGAAAGTAGCGCGGTGCGCGAAAGAAGCCGTCCCCGCTTTTTTTTGAGGATTTTTCCCATGGCGTTTCCGGTATCGATCGGCAGACGTCGAAGCTCGCGTGATATCCCTTCAAGATCAATATCAATTTTCCGATAGCGGAACCGGGGGTTGTACACCGAACCATTGAGCCAGCGCCGCAGAAATCGTTTCTTCTCACTCCGGAGATTAATAGGGTCGAGATAATGGAGCACGCGTAACCTTTCCCCTATGCGTGCAAGGTTTTTGTCCGCGTTGGCGTTTTGCGGGGTTTTTGTGAGAAGCATAGATGGTTATTTCCCTACGAGAATATTTTTTGCAGGGTCGACGAGAAATCTTTTTAAGTCTTTTCGTCCTACGATGACATCCCGCTTCATTTCTTCCCGATCCGAGACAAAGACCTCTGTCTCCATTATTTCTCCCCGAAGCTTGAGGGTTATCTTCACAACCGGTCGCTCTTCTTTTCCGAGCGTGCTTCGTACGACCTTGTAGCGCTCTGCTTCTTTGAGATCGAGGGCGCTTGCGATTGTTTGCGCGATTGCCGTGCGATAGGCCCCCGTGTCAATTTTTGCCACCGTCTCTATTTTTCTATTTTCTCCCGAAATAATTTCTACTCTTTCGTTCACACCGATTATTTTTTTCCCCGCTACCTCCTCTATGTCTTCCTCCGTTACTTCGCCTCCAAAAAGGTTGCGGGCGATACTTACCGCGCGTTCCACGCTCTCCACCTTGAGCCCGCGGATCCGCTCGAGCCGTTCTCCTAACGGCGCAAGGTTTGCCGTCTGGATCGTGAGCCCCGGCCGGGTGTTCAACTCAATTACTACCGGACCCTTTTCACGGTCTATCGCGATATCCACCCCTACAAAACCAATCCGCGTTGCCACTTGCGCAAGATGCGCCAACGAGAGGATTTTTTTCCAATAGGGAATTTTTATTCCCCTTGGCGAGAGCCGGGTTCCGGGGATATACTCGATAAAAGAGTTGTTTAAGATTGCGTTTGTGGTGACACCGGTTGCCATGTCAACTCCCACCCCGATCGCGCCCAAGTGTAAATTTGCCTTTCCCTCGGAATGGAGGGTGGGGAGGCGGAGTTGCGCCATGATCGGGATTTTGTGATAGACGATCACACGGATATCCGGAATACCCCGAAACGAATAATGCTTGAACACTTTTGCGATTTTGAGCCGTTCTTCGAAATAGGCGCGATCAGCCAAGCCGGTTTTTGTGTGTTCTCCCTCGAGAATGGTTTGGATGTGCGCGTAGAGATCTCGGACGCGGAGGATGGATCTGTCCGCTTTTACCCACGCGGAGCGCTCTCCTTTTTTCTTTCCATACACAATTATAATTCCCCTTCCGGTGTAGCCGCGGTTGGGTTTCAGAATGAAGCTTGGCGGGAGCCTGTCCCAATCAAATTCATAGAGATCCTTTGGCGACCGGATAACCCCCAAAGTTTCGGGCGTTGGAACCCCCGCTTTTTTAAGGACGCGTTTTGTGGTCAGTTTGTTGTCGAGTATACGAACGGCCCTCCTAAAACCAGAGGGCCTGATGTAGAGCTGATTTCTCGCGTTTATTCCAAGAACGCCGCCGCTATTGAGAAAGTAGCGTAAGGGAATCATTGTTTCCGGGAGAGTTCGAGATGCTTGATGAGCTCTTTAAATCGTATAAGTTCAGTAACACGGAGGCCCGTCCACTTGCCGATGAGCACATTTAGGATGAGCATGACGGGGAATACCACGAGCGGCCAATCAAGAAGGATTTCCACGAGCCATCCCCACGTGATGATAAAAAACGAGAGAGAGGCGAGTGCCAACGTTTCGATTGTAAGGGTGATGGCCGTTTGGGCCCCTCGCTCTATTTGGGCCGAGATAAACTTTTCTACAAGCGGTATCATAATAATAATAGGGAAAAGAGATATATTGAGAACGACGATTTCTCTGTAGAACGCCGCGACGATAAACATAAAAAAGAGAGTGAACGCAACGCCCGTGAGTACAATCGCCATACGGGGGAGGTAGAGAAGCCGGAAACGCCTGACAACAAGACGTACCAGGGTCCCCGAAAGAAGCACAACCATAAAGATAATAACGCCGCTCGCAAGACCCGTCCCTACGAAGGCGTACGCGATGATAAGAGAGGTGTAGATACCGAATCCTTTGACCCCGATAATCTCACGTGAGAACGCGACGAAAGTCGCAATAAGAGGAAGCATCAAAACAAGACCGATGAGTTCCCTCGGTACGCCGCTTGTAATCATGTATTGGGTGAGTTCGGGCATAATTTTATTCCATATGTGAATTAGGATTTAGCGCTTAGGTTTTGTCGCGACGTGTTGCTCGCGCAACATATTGCGATGGCGAGAGCGTCTGCCGCGTCGTCCGGCCTCGGCTCTTCCTCAAGGCGAAGGATGAATGTTACCATTTTTTGTACCTGTTTTTTATCCGCCGCTCCGCTTCCCGTCACCGCCTGCTTTACCTCAAGCGGCGTAAACTCCACAAGAGGGACCCCCAATTCTTTCGCAGTAAGAAGAATGACGCCTCGCGCCTCGCTTACCCCCATCGCCGTTCTTACGTTTTTTGAAAAGAAGATCTTTTCTAAGCCGATCTTTTGCGGTTTGTGATGCTTTGCCAGATTAATAAGCGCGGTTTGAAGTTCGAGAAGGTTTTCCTGGCGAGAATTCTCAGGGTCTGTTCTTATCACGCCGTGGGAGACGTGGCGGAGACGTCCGCCCGTTTCCTCTATCACGCCGTAGCCAATCTTTCGTGTCCCGGGATCAATACCTAAGACGATCACGAATCGTGCGAATTCGCTTCGCGGATGCGAATTGTGCGAATATCGCATCATTCGCAGGGCGTAAGCTATTCGCAGTTATTCGCTAATATTAGAATAGATGGCGTGCACATCATCGTGTTCGTCTAATTCTTCAAAAAGTTTTGCGAGGGCGTTTTTTGTTTTTTCGTCTTCGGGCGTACCTTCTTCTTTCGGCACCCATCCGAGGGTTGCGGACTGTATCTTCATCCCCGACTCTTTCAAATTATTTTTCACCTTATCCAAACTCTCCGTTTTCGTATGTATCTGGAGCACCCCACCCTCTTGCCAGTTCAGATCCTCCGCCCCCGCATCAATCGCCGCAAACTCCAAATCCTCTTTCGGCCCCTTTGCCCCTTCCGGCTTCTTTATGGCTATAATCCCTTTTCGTTCAAACTGCCATTTCACGCTTCCTTCTCCCGCAAGTTTTCCGTTGTGTTTCGCAAGAATCGTTTTGATTTCTGCGAGAGTCCGATTTTTATTGTCCGTGATGGTTTCCACAAGGAGCGGCGTTCCCCCGGGCCCGAATGCTTCAAGGAGACATGACACGAGCGTCGTGCCCTCAACGTCTCCCGCCCCGCGCTTGATAGCGCGTTCTATGTTATCTTTGGGGAGGTTGAAGGAGCGCGCGTAATCGATCGCGTCTTTCAGTTTGGGGTTGGTCGCAGGATTGTTCCCCCCTTCTTTTGCCGCGAGCGCGATAATACGCGCGAGCTTGGAAAACACCTTTCCGCGCTTGGCGTCTTCCGCCGCTTTTTTGTGTTTGATACCCGCCCAGTGTGAGTGACCCGACATGGCTATCTATTATGTAATAATACCACATTATACACATGTGTGGGTTTTAGGGAAGACCCGCTTCGTCACTTTTCTTCGGGAGGGCGATTCGTGATATACTATATGTGAGAATACCGTGGAAACCACCGTGTTTACTCTCTTTTCTAAAAAACGCATCCCCCGCGAAGGATTTGAACAATGCGTCTTTAAGAGCCTCGACGAAAAGATCTCGGACAGAAAACGAGTGGAGGATTTTTTGAGATCAGTGCGGCTTCTCGCGGCTCTTTCTCCGGGCCCTCTGCGAGAGAAGGAAGCAGCGCGTATCTATCGGGAACTCGAGCGCCATGTCACCCAGGAACAGTCTCGCAATCGCACTTCTTCCGAGGCGCTTCGCGAGCACGTGTTCCGCGGTTGCCATCCCGAGCGCGCGGAGGGCGATTTTGCCGTCCTTTTTCTTCCTTCCTCCCTCCAAACCCTCAAGCTTACCGAGGAGTTTGTCGCGTTGCTTTTCGAGCGAACCCGGGGGCAGCTCAACGAGGATTCCCGCCGCCGGTTTCTGGATTATCTTCGAGAAAAAAACGAGACGGCGCATCTCCTGGAAAACAACACCTTTGATTGGCCTCGTTTCGAGGTGATGCTCGGCGGTTTTACGCGCATACAGGAAAAAAAGGCGGAGGCAATCCTTGCGGGAGTTGTCGGATACCTCGCGAAACTCGTTTTAAAGGAAACGGGATTTTTGCGGATCGAGAAATTGTTTCGGGATACCTACCGTGAATTTCGCGAACGCTTTGATTTTCTTGAAGAAGCAGCGCCTCGGGTGTTGCGGGTTCTTCCGGAGGACTTCCTCGAGCAGGAGCGCATCGCGATTCTCCCTAAGGCGAAGTTGGAAGAAGAAGTGCGTTCTCGCACCGAACGGCTGGAGTACACCCTCGGAGAATTAAAAGAGGAAAAACAAAAACTCGCACACGCCCTCGAAAAACTCAAGATGATTGATCGCGCGAAAGGAGACTTTATATCGGTGGTGTCTCACCAGTTCCGTACCCCCCTCTCGGTTATTCGGTGGAGCACGGAATCATTGTTTGAGGAAATCTCAAAACTCGTCCCTAAAGAGAGTGATCGTTTCCGGAGGCCTCTTGCCAACATTTACGCTAAAAGCATCTTTTTAATAAGCATCCTTGAGGACGTCTACGACATGCTTGCGATCGAGGGAGGAACAATCCGGCTTGAGCAAAAACCTAATCAGTTGTGGGAAATTGTGAGCGATGTGATGCGGGACCTTGAAAAAGAGGCAAAACAACATTACGTTACCGTGGGTTTTGATCGCAGGGGTGCTCCCCTTGACGAAATATCGCTTGATCGTATGAAAATCGGACGCGTGGTGGAGATTTTACTGCGGAACGCCGTCCAGTACACCCCCGAAGGAGGCACGGTGTCTATTCGTATTGCGAGCGCCACACTACACACGAAGCCCGCTTTGGCCTGCAGCATTACCGACACCGGCATTGGAATCACACAAGAAGATATTGCGCGCATATTCACAAAATTTTTCCGTACAAAAGAGGCAATAAAAAAAGTCCCTGACGGCGCAGGAATTGGCTTGTATCTCGTGAAGCACTATATTGAAGCCCACAGAGGAACCATCACCGTTGAATCAGAACCGGGCGAGGGGACGACATTCACGTTCACTCTTCCGAGGAGTTAGCTAGAGCGGTTCGTTCAGACGTTTCTTGAGAACCCAAACCCCGAGTGCGCCCCCCAAGGCGATGGCGAGCGCGAGGCTAATTCCAAGGACTCCCCGAGGAAGCAAGGAAATGAAGCGTTTTGATTCGGCGCTTTGAGGTTTATATTCGCGGCGTTCCTCCGTTGGTTCTCCCCCCTGAAGGGGCACGTTCTCTTTTGAATACGCCGATGTTTCTGGAGGAGGGACGGTTGAAGTTATCGGCGGGAGGAAAGAGTATTGCGGGTCTTTGAGAGAATAGGTCGCAGCACCTTTCCCCCGAGAGTATACATTGGAACTTCCCGGGGTAAGGGATTCGGTCCACTCCCAATTCGAGGAGAACATTGCCGCGGCCAACCCCTCTTTTGTTTTTTCGGCATAGGATGTTTCGTGCACGAGCGATCCGTTCGGCGCAAACAGTCGTACCGCGTCGCCCTCGTTATTCAGGGCGATTTTTGTTTGGGGCCGTCCAAAAACGAGAAACGAATTTGGGCCAATCACGGTTTTTTCGGGGACGGTGAACGGCGCGCTTCCCCCCTCTTTATCGTCAAGCTGCCAGCGGGAAAGATCCACAGACTCGTTTGATTCATTCACGAGTTCTATCCACTCGTTTTCTTCATCCGGACCCGAAGGAGAGGGAAGAAATTCATTGATAAAGATAAAGCGGGAATACACCGGTTCAGCTACAATGATCGTGAAGTAATCATACGACTCGATCTTTCCGTCGCTTACCATAAGTACGACATTATAGGCGCCAGACTTGTCATAACGGTGCGTGGTGATTTCTTTTTGCGATTTGTTTCCGTCTCCGAAGTTCCAACCAAACAAGAGGGTGTCTCCGTTCGAGTCAGACGAACCGGACGCGTTAAACGTGACTTCTTCTCCGACAGCCACCTCGCGCGCGCTTACCCCGGCTTTCGCATGGGGCGCCGCGTTTTCTGTTTGTTGGTTTTGTGGAGGAGCATCGGGAGAGAATCCACCGGGAGACGCGGGGGTTGAGGGCGGAAGATTCGTTGGCGGATTTTCCTGTGGGTTGTTTTGGATGTCCGTAGGTGCTCCCGGCGTCCCTCCCAGGACCGCTGATTCCTTCCAGGCGGAATCGGTCTTCGCGAGCGTATAGCCATTTCCGTTTCCCCCCCAGGTATTTTGATACGTGATAGAGTCGACGGCGTTGCCATCCCGATCAAGCAACGTTAACGTCTTAGACGTATTCGTGAGACTCATAACCGTATCAATAACCGTTCCCAAAAACCCCGGATGATCACGAAGAAAGGTAGCCGCGTCATCCGTAAGTATCGCATATCCGCCGGTGGCGATTACCATGGATCCTTGTCCGCCTTTTTCCGGGGGGACATTCAAGATGTGGTTCGCGCCATCATTAAATTTCCATCCTTCTAGATCAATCGCGTTACCCGCCGCATTAAAAACCTCGATCCACTCACGCGAGAAATATGTTCCGTCACTCGCTTTCCCGCCGCTATCCGCACCCTCCGAATCATACATGATTTCGGTAATCGAGATCGAGCCCCCCGCGTTACTAAAAACAGGAAACGCGAGCGCGAGAAGAAAAACAAGACGGAGAATAAAATTTTTCATTTTTGTCATAAAGGGTGAATGTGGCTGGTGTGGATAACTTTTGCTTGACATGATCCGCTGGGTTGTTAGAATAAGAAGTGAAGTTACGGCTTCTCCTGTTCTTTAACCTCCAACCCGAAACCTCAATTCACATTTTTGTTCTTTCCATATCCAAGCTTAGCTTGGCCAACCAAAGCGACGCCTCGGCGCCGCTTCTTTTATTGTTCGTAACCACATGAAAGATGCGGACAAATAATAAACCCTTCCGAAGCCCCGAGCGACCTGTTCCGCTCTCGAGAGCCTCTCCTCGAGTCTGAGCGACCTCGGAGTCGAAGACGACCCTCGTGGAGAGGAGTTTGTCGGAGGAAGTCGAAGGGCGAAGGAGGGTGATCTTTGGTGGATGATGCATTGTACGGGACATTCCCTTTGAATGTCAAGATCTTTGTTGGTATAATATAGTTAGATAGTATCATAAAGAGTTTTGGCGATGAAAAAAGTTTTTCTCATCGAAGACGATCCCTCGCTTTCAAAAATATACAGCGCGCGATTAACAGAAAAAGGATACAAGGTTTTGCTTGCGGCAGAGGGCTTGGAAGGGCTCCGGAGGGTAAAAGACGAAATGCCGGACCTCGTTTTGCTCGACCTTATCCTTCCCGGCATGAGCGGGTTTGAAATCCTGCGCCAGTTGAAAAGCGACCCCGGGACAAAACATATTCCGGTCCTCGTTCTTACTGTTCTTGAACAGGCAGAGGATATACGAGAAGCGTTAAAACTTGGCGCTTCAGGATACCTCTCAAAACCAGAGACCGGAGCCGAAGAACTGATAGCCCATGTAGAAAAATACTGCCCCGTCAAATAGTTTTCTCCGCAGGGGGACATGCACGAAAAAACCGTCATTGAGGACGGTTTTTTGCGTTTGGCGTTGGCGAGAATCTTTCTTGCTACATGCCGGTCCGTTTTGCTTCATGAGCGTGGGCGAGGTGCGCGGTCATGTATGTGTCGTGTGCTTCGAGAATCAGGCGCTTGATTTTTTGGGGCTTGGGTACTTGCTGGAAAACAAATTGACGCGTAACTCCTGCGGTTTGGATGTGAACATTCCCGTAGTCGAGCAGGGTAGGGAAAATCCCGTGAACATCAACGCTGACATCCTGGATGCGTGAGAGTTTGAATTCCGAGAGATTGCGCTGGAAAAGGCCCAAGAGTTCGGTATCGATAATGCGTTCTGTCGTCACGATCCATATATCGAGATGGTAGTCGAGCCAGACAACAAAGGCGTATGTCCACACAAAGAGAGTCGTCAAAAGGAGCGTTAATATCGCAATGTTTCGGAAGGGGCTCTCCGGAGGGAGAGAGGAGAGAATCACGATGCTTATTGCGAGGATTATCGCAAACATCCCGATGAGCTGCCCCACCTTTCCGTAGAGAATGAATCGATGGCGTCCGGTTTTAATAATGACTTGTTCTCCGGGGTTAAGTTGGAGCGGCATAGCGGTAATGTGGGGCATGAGCCAGAGGCGGGGGTCGGAAGAAACCATGCATGCCTCTCGCGCATGAAGCCACGCGTTACGAAAATATCGTTTCCCACGGCGTACGAAAAAACACAAAGAGAATCGCCGCAATCAGCGGTGAAGAAACAAGAATAAACACCACGCTTGCCATTTTCGCGGTTTTTGGGTCGAGATCAAACTTCCATAGGTGATACAGTACCGCAACTGCAAACGTTGCATAAATTCCGAGGAGTGATAGCAAAAAAAGGAGAACGAATGTGAACATATGATAGCGAGACGATTATAGAAACGATCGCGTCGCCGGTGTTTTCCCGAGATGCGAGTATGCCGCGGGGGTCGCCACTCTCCCGCGGGAGGTTCGTTCGATAAAGCCAATCTGGAGGAGATAGGGTTCATATACCGATTCGATAGTGTCCTCTTCTTCTGCGGTGCTTGCGGCCAGTGTTTTTATCCCTACAGGCCCTCCGCCAAATTTATCGATTATTGTCTCGAGAAGCTTTCGGTCGGTTACCTCGAGCCCCAGAGAATCTACCTCGAGCCGTTTTAGGGCCTCTTTCGCAATTACGTGAGTAATTTCTCCCTCTCCTTCTATTTCCGCAAAATCACGCACGCGTTTTAACAGCCTGTTTGCAACTCGTGGCGTTTGTCGGGACGAAGCCGCGATTAGCTCAAGTCCTTTTGTATCAATCGCTACATTGAGGATGCGGGCGGAGCGCGAAATTATGTCCTGTATCTCTTCCGCCGAATAAAAATCAAGTTTGTAGGTGTCTCCAAAGCGGCTCCGGAGAGGGCCCGAGAGGAGCCCTATTCGTGTGGTTGCCGCAATCAGGGTGAAGCGGGGAAGTTTGAGTTCCAGGATTCTTGCCGAAGGTCCTTTTCCGATAATAATATCGAGTTTGTAGTCCTCCATTGCGGGATACAGCACCTCCTCGATTGTTTTGTTCAAGCGATGCGCCTCGTCGATAAACAGAATATCGCCCTCGGCGAGATTGGTGAGAAGGGACCCTAAGTCTCCTGCTTTTTCAATCGCGGGTCCCGACGTCACCCGCATATTCGCTCCCATCTCCCGCGCGATAATATAGGCGAGACTGCTCTTGCCCAGTCCCGCGGGTCCGTAAAGGAGAATGTGTTCGAGGGATTCGCCTCTTTTTTTCGCCGCTTCAAGAAAAATTTTGAGGTTGTTCTTGATTTTTCCCTGTCCAATATATTCCTTCCAGCTTTGAGGCCGTAAGGTGAGGTCGAAGGCGTGTTCCTCCCGGACATCTTTTTTGTTTGCGAGGGGGCTTGACATATTCCTCGTATTTTGTTAATATAGACTGTTAATGAGAAAAATAACTCACAAACTGTAGGCAATTGAGGTTTCGGGTTTTAGATCTCAATTTGGGGTTTTTCTCGATGGGTACTCTGGCCCCCCACCACCTTTACCGCCTCCCTTTTATTTTTCGCGGGTCTTTTATGGCCGAAGCGTAAAAGCGGTGGGGGACTGGAGTATTCCTCAGAGGGGTTCCATTTTTCCCGCCTAGCGGGAAACCTGCCTACAGTTTGTGGGTTGTTTTTGTTTATTGCGTAACCCTCCAAATTTCTTCGAGGGATGTTACCCCCCGGGACGCCTTAAGGATTCCGTCCTGCATCATGGTGGTCATGCCCTTTTCTTTCGCTTTGCTCTTTAAGTCGGTAATGGTAGGGGAAGAAAGAATCATCCGTTCAATTTCTTCGTCCACCATCAGTACTTCGAATATGCCAATTCTCCCCTTGTATCCTCCTCCCAAACAGGCGGGGCACCCGCCGGGTCCCCAGACGCGCATCTCTTTTGTGAACCGTTCTATCTCCTTTTGTACGGGCAGGGGGGCAAGGTGAAGGTGGGGTTCGATTTTTTTAGACTCTTCTTTGTTTATGCTCCGTTCTTTTTTGCACTGGCTACAAAGTTTTCGTACGAGTCGTTGGGCGATCACGACGTCAAGCGCGGGGGAGACGAGCGACGGCTTTGCGTTTAAGTCAATCAGTCGCGGGATTGCGCCCGCCGCGTCGTTCGTATGAAGCGTCGAGAACACCATGTGGCCGGTGAGCGCTGCGTTGAGGCTCGTAGAAACGGTTTCCGCGTCTCGCATTTCTCCCACAAGGATTACGTCGGGGTCTTGGCGCAAAATCGCGCGAAGAGCGTGGGGGAAATCTTATCATTTTTGAGGGCTTACCTGGCTTTGTGCTACCCCCTAAACGCGGTTTTCTATCGGATCTTCGATTGTGATTATATTGATCTCCGGTTTTTTTATATCCTCGATAAATGCGTAGAGAGTTGTTGTTTTCCCGGACCCCGTCGGTCCGGTCACAAGGATCATCCCGTAGGGAGCGCGTACTTTCTCCAATATTATTCTCTCGAGGTCCTCTCGAAGACCGAGCTCATGAATCGAGAGAAGCAGCCGGGGGTTCAAAACTCGAAGCACCACAGCCTCTTTGTATTCTGAGGGGATAATAGAGACGCGGATTTCTATCTCTTCTCCCCCGCTCCGTATAGTGAAATGGCCGTCCTGAGCAGTATCGTGGACGTTAAGGAGGAGGCGAGAAAGAATTTTAATCCGTGAAATGAGCAAGTCGTGCACTTCGTGTCGGAGAAACGTGATGTCATTCAGCATTCCATCGACCCGGTAGCGGATTTTTGACCTTCCCGCTTCAGCTTCGATATGAATGTCCGATGCGCTGAACGCAAGCGCTCCTGCGAGAATCGTTTCCAGTATTTCCGACGTCGCGTCTTCTTCGTCTTTGCTCACCCGTTCTTTTAACTGGTCGAGCGTTCTTGTCGTGCGTTGTATTCTTTCGATAAGGTCGTGGTTTACAGAGACGGTTCCCTGGATACGGGGGCTTTGCTTCCGGGCCGCGGGGTAGCGGAGAAACACCTTCTCAAGCGCGGTCTTTGTCACCACAAATACCTTGTAATCGAACCCTCGTTCTTTGAGCCAACCAAGAAGCGCTTGCGACTCTTTTTTTTTAGGGTTTACGATACCTACGTGTATAGTTTCCCCCTTTTTGCTGAACGTCACGAGTTGCGCATCCCGAGCCTTTTCTTCGGGGATGAGTGTAAGGGTTTCCCGGTTTATGGGGGCGAGAGAGAGATTCACAAAAGGAAACTTTAGCGAAGCTGCAAGCTCCTTTTGAGCCTTTCGTTCTTCTTTTTCATACACTTTTTCGAGCGTATTCCCGGGATTTTTTTCGGTTTCGCCCAGGATGCCATTCTTGCTTCTCATCACCTTTTATTATACCACACCCTTTTTTCTTCCGCATTACCAAGAAGCCCTATCACCCGTTCTTTCAACAGCGCCGTCGGTTCTTTACCCGATTCTACCACGAGCTTATTTGACTTCCTTTCTCCTCCGAGTTCGCGATGGAGAAGCGCGATAAGATGTTCGCGGGGAGAATAAATCAGCGTCTTCGAGTTGGGATTTTCCGGATTCCCGTTCGTGAGAGAAATTGCGATTGTTTCGGGGTGGGGAAATTGTTCCCTGAATTCATCGAGAATGTGTGTGAGGTCGCGTGCGGTGTTCCCCGTATCATAGAGATCTTGACTCGTAAGAGTGCTCCAAGAAAGCCTCACCTCTTCGAGGTATTCCGTATTACTCATAAGGCGGCCGAGGAGCTTGAGTAGGGGGAGCCGCTTTGTTTTATAGAGGTTCTGGATGATGGCTTGATGGTCCGCCCCCTGCGAGATGAGGTGTGCGGCTTGGGAAAGGGTGTGG
The DNA here is from genome assembly GCA_964373435.1 of uncultured Candidatus Saccharibacteria bacterium. Taxonomy (GTDB): domain Bacteria; phylum Patescibacteriota; class Minisyncoccia; order JAHCSD01; family JAHCSD01; genus CAYJUS01. The sequence continues at coordinate 19,072 of CAYJUS010000001.1, read as the reverse complement.
GGCGTGGTGGAGTGGCTCCGGAAGTTATTGGTTCCCGAAATGATTCCCGTAAGAAGGATAGTCGCGATTTCCTCCCCCATCGCATCGTGCCGCCATTTTTCGATTACGTCTGTGGTGAGTTCCGCAAGGGCCCCTCGCGCGACATCGACAAGGTTAATTTCCGCAAACTCCTCGTTGTGGAGTTTGCGGTCTATGTTGATGACGGGTTTGTTAAAAAAGAGATGGGGGTATCGTTCGAATACCTCTCCCGCAGACTCGAGGTCTTGACACCCTACCGTAATGACCGTATCGTACTGATCTCCGGCGCGTTCGTGAGAAATATCTTCATGGGCAAGAGGTTCTCCTTCGGGGGTGAGGTAGATCTTTAGGGCCTCTCCGTCGCTTTGGTATCGGAGCTCTTTTATCTTTCTCCCCTGCGTGTTTACCCTGATTATAAAATCCCCCGAAAGACGCGAGGGAGCTTCAAGTGACTTTGTTCCCGGAAGAAAGAAAAATTTTTCCGGCAACTCGTAGGGAACATAAAAGTCTACCTGCTTTTTGCCTTGTTTAAGAAAGACAGCAAGCGCGAGAGCGCTTGTGAACACGTCGGGGTCGAAATCCTTGTGTGGGACCAAAAGCACACGAGCGGATCTCTCAATTTGTTGGATCACTTGTTGTATAGTATCCAGCGCCATGTGAGCGTTCCCTTTATCGTTCTTGGGTATTCGATCCAGTCTAGCCCGCATTCTGCGAAGAGTCAACCCCGCACATAAAAGAGACGGTTCTTCCGTTGCGATGATACTCGAGGGAGAAAACAGTATCGTCTTGCGTTGACAGCCTCTCGGCAAGACGAATTTCAGCGAACCTTGAGCACGGTCTCTTTTACGTGCGGGGTAAAGATAATTAGAGAGAAGTGCAAAATTTTGGTATAATAAAGGGCACTATGGGCACGGTGGTCGTCACAACGAGAAACGAGGAAGAAACCAAGAGGATCGCGGAGGAGTTGGTTCGTCTCCTTCCCTCGTCGAAGAGAACCGCACGCGTACTCGCGCTATCTGGCGAGCTCGGTACGGGAAAGACCCGATTTGCGCAAGGAGTCGGGCGCGCTCTCGGCATGAAAAAGAGGATCACAAGCCCCACGTTTGTAATAAGCAAAGAATATCGGCTAAGCTCTCGCGCGTTAAAGCGCCATGGCTTCAGAGCGTTTTATCACCTCGATTTTTATCGGCTCTCCCGCAAGAAAGACCTTATCGGCGTTGACTTCGAAGACAGCACAAAAAAACCAAATACCTTGATCGTGATAGAATGGGCAGAAAGAATAAAACGCGCCATACCCGCTGACGCCATTTGGATTAAGTTCGAGGGTATGGGAGACAAGGAGAGAAGAATAACCATTGGGTAGCGTCGAGTGCCAAAATTCAAACGTCACGCAAATGGCCGAAGCACCAATCTAAACTTTTTTGCGTGTAGTCGCTCGACTCTCTTTTGCTGTTCAGTCTGTTATTTTTTGTTAATCCTTTCCCACTATGACCCATAAAAAAAAGACACTACTTGTTATTGACGCTCACGCGCTCATACATAGGGCATACCACGCGCTTCCTCCTCTTGCTTCTCCCCGGGGCGAGCCCGCGGGAGCGGTGTACGGTTTTACCTCGGTCCTTATCAAGGCGCTTCGGGAGCTCAAGCCCGACTATGTCGTTGCCGCATTCGATCTTCCGGGTCCCACGTTTCGGCATAAAGAGTTTGCGGAGTACAAGGCGCAGCGCCCCGCAACGCCCGAAGACTTGAAGGAGCAGTTCGGCACCATAAGAAAAATAGTGGACGCGTTCGGTATCCCCGTGCTTGAAAAACAGTCTTACGAAGCGGACGATATCATCGGGACTCTCACGCAAAAATATCTCCGCAAGGAAAAGGCGAAAGGAGAACTCGGCATCATTATCCTTTCAGGGGACCTCGACACATTGCAATTGGTTGATTCGCATACGGAGGTATATACATTCCGAAGGGGATTTAGCGATGTCGTTATCTATGATCCTTCGGCGGTCGAGGAGCGTTTCGGAATCGCGCCCCTGCAACTCGCAGACTTCAAAGGACTTGTAGGGGATCCCTCCGATAATATCCCGGGCGTGGCGGGGGTGGGGGAGAAAACCGCACGGGATCTTATCCAGCGGTTTGGGAGCATCGAGATGCTCTACAAAAACCTTGAAAAAAATTCTCTTTCTCCACGAGTGGAGGAAAAACTTCGCGCGGGGAAAGAGCAGGCATTTTTTAGTAAACAACTTGCTACCATCTATACCGATGTCGCGCTTTCCTTCGAGCTTTCGCGCGCGAAGTGGAAGGAACACTGTAGTGCGGGCGCGCTCGCAGATCTTTTCAGAGACCTCGGCTTTTACAGTCTTTTGAAACGCATAAGCGCCCTTGAGCTTTCCTCGGAGCCCGGAGAGAGCGTGAAGGCTCCGGCGGACGAAGCGACCTTTCCCGAAAAAGGCGCGACACCGTTTCGGTCTCCTTCTTCAAAATTCTTTCTAGACGTTCAGTTCGCGGGGAGAGAAGGGGGAAGCGTTAGGATTATTAAAAAAAATTCCTCTCGTTCTCTTGATCTTTCGCGAAGGGAGGCGAAACAGTTTCTTGAGGACACGCGATTTGAGAAAGTAGTGTATGACCTCAAGTTCCTTCTTAAAGAGTTTTCGAGACGCGGGATCCAACTTCGGGGCGCAACCCACGATCTTCTTATTATGGCGTATCTTGTCGATCCCGGAGAAGAGGACTATAGCGTTCCGCGCTTGTGCGCGCGCTATGTGGGTTCTCGAGGGGGCGCGCAAAATCCTTTTCCGTCTCTCTTTGCCGCTCTTGATGGTAAAATTAACGAGGCGAAGCTTGAACACATCCTGCGGGATATCGAGATGCCGCTCGTTTCTGTTCTTGCGAAAATGGAAGAAACGGGAATACGGGTAAGTACTTCTCGCCTCGAACAGCTTTCCCGGATCCTCGCGCGAGAAATTTTAGATCGAGAAAAGAAAATATACCGTCTGGGAGGACGAAAATTTAACATTAATTCCCCAAAAGAGCTGCGGACCCTCCTTTTCGAAGAATTGGGGATTCCCTCCAGAAGATTAAAAAAAACACCAACCGGTTTTGTTTCTACTTCCGCTGGCGATCTTGCGGGTGTTGAGTCTCTCCACCCAATCGTCCCGCCCCTTCTTGACTATCGGGAACTTTTTAAACTGAAATCCACTTATGTGGATGCTCTTCCGCGTCTTGTTAAGCGGCGTACAAAACGAATCCACACCACTTTTCACCAAACCACCACGGCGACCGGAAGACTTTCGAGTTCAAACCCTAATCTCCAAAATATTCCGAAACGGGGAAGGTGGGCAAAAGAAATCCGCAGCGCGTTTGTCGCGCCAAGAGGGAGCGTCTTTGTTTCTTTCGACTATTCCCAAATTGAGCTGCGCATTATCGCGCATCTTTCCCGAGACAAGAAAATGTGCGAGGCGTTTGCGCGGGGCGAGGATATTCACACCTTCACCGCTTCACTTCTTTGGGGGGTGGACGAAGCGCATGTCACTCCCGCATTGCGGGAGAGTGCAAAAGCCGTTAATTTCGGGCTTATGTACGGGGTTTCCGCTCGCAGGATAGCCCGTTCCCTAAAAAAAGACCTCTCCGAAGCCCGTTCGTTCCTCAGGAACTATTTTCAGAAGTTTGAGGGGGTTGCCCGCTACATCGAGCAGGTGAAAGAGCGGGCCCGAGAGCAGGGTTTCGTGGAGACGGTGTTCGGAAGGAGGAGATACCTCCCCGGAATTCATTCTTCCCGAAACGATCTTCGCGCCGAGGCAGAACGGATGGCGGTTAACATGACCGCTCAAGGCACAAACGCGGATTTTATTAAACTCGCGATGATCCGTACCGTTAACTACCTCGAAGAGCAACGGTTGGATGCCCGTCTCGTTTTGCAGATTCACGACGACTTACTTTTTGAAATAAGGCGTGATATAGTGAAAGAAACGGTACCACACATCACCCGTATTATGGAAACCGTACACACGCTCTCGGTTCCCCTCGAAGTGGACGTCACCACTGGCAGTGATTGGGGAAACATGGTACAATATAACAAACACCAATAGGTTACGAATCGATATACAAATTATTACGAATATTTGTTTGTATATATTTGTAAAATTATTTGTAACTCATTCGCGTTTGCATGGCCCAAAAAATTCTTATCATCGAGGACGAAGAGGTATTGCTCGAAGTGCTTGAGAGCAAGCTCAAGAAGGAAGGGTATGAAGTTTTTGTTTCGAAGAACGGGGTGGACGGTCTTCAAAAGTTTCGTGAGGAGAAACCCGATTTGGTGTTGCTCGATATTATCATGCCGAAAATGGGAGGATTTGAGGTAATGCGTGAGGCGCAACAGGACGAGGCCCTGCGCAACACCCCCATTATTGTGATCTCAAATTCCGGGCAACCGGTCGAGATAGAGGAGGCAATAAAGTCGGGGGCAAGAGATTATCTCATTAAAGCAGAATTTTCTCCCGAGGAAGTCGTGAAAAAAATCCGACAAAACCTCCCGTCGGAACAATCCAACACAAAAACCCCAGAACCCACGAATACGGGGACACCTTCGACTCCGAAAAAAGAAGAGAAGACAGGTGGCCCCCTTCCCCATAAGGTTCTCATTGTGGAAGACGACAAATTTTTGCGGGATCTTATTGTGCAGAAACTCGAAAAAGAAGGGTTTGAGGTGGTACAGGCGATTGACGGGGAAGAGGGGACAAAAATGGCGAAAGAACACATGGTGGGGCTGATACTCCTTGATCTTATCCTCCCCGGCATTGATGGGTTTGAAGTGTTGAAACGAATAAAAGAAGATTCCGAGACAAAAGGAATACCCGTTATTATCCTTTCAAACCTAGGCCAGAAAGAAGACGTGGAGCGGGGGCTCCGGCTTGGGGCGCAGGACTATCTCATCAAGGCGCACTTTACCCCCGGCGAGATCGTAGAAAAAGTAAGGAGCACGCTCAAGAGATAAAAAGCCTCACACATGCCGTTGGACGGTTCTCGAGTCTGCGATTTTGTATAAAAGAAAACCGTGCAATTCAAAAAAACACCCATTCTTTTATTGGGGGCGCTCGTTGTTGCGGGTTTGGCGGGGGGCGCTGTTTTTGTTTTACGGACTTTTCCTTCGAGAGTCTATGTTGCAACCTCTCTTGTCTCGGGCGATATGCATCAAGAGGAGCGAATCTCTAAAGAAGTTCCTTCGAGTGCAATTTCGGGTCTTCCTTGCGAGTTCCACTCGCGGCGCCCCTTTGCCGTAATGATGGCTTCAGATCCCGAGGCGCGTCCGCTCTCGGGAATCGGCGCCGCGGATCTTGTGGTTGAAATGCCCGTGGTTACCGGAGGCATCACCCGCATTCTCGCAGTGTTTCAATGCGAACTGCCTTCGGAGATAGGGAGCGTGAGAAGCGCGCGGCACGACTTTATTCCCTTGGCGATGGGTGTGGACGCCGTATTTGTTCATTGGGGGGGATCCCACTACGCGCTCTCTGAACTTAATCGCGGTATCATCGAAAATATCAACGCGCTTCGAAACCCCTTTGGCGCGTTTTACCGGAAACCCGAAATCCCCCGTCCCCACAACGGCTTTACTTCAGGAGAACGTCTCCTTAATGCCGCAACCAGTCTTGGGTATCGTACGGAGACCGCGTTCGAAGGGTATCGGCACCGTGAGTCTTCTCACGCGTCGTCGCAAACCGCTGCCCTTACCATCGGCTACCCCTATCCTTTTAACATAAGGTATGTCTATCGTCCTGAAAAAAATACGTACGCGCGTTGGAGAGGGGACAAGGCGGAAACCGATCGCTTAACCAGTAAACAGGTTGAGGCAAAAAACGTTATTGTGATGCGCGCCTCATCCCGCCAAATCGAGGGGCAGTATAATGACGTAGAAATAGAGGGGGAGGGCGGGGCGAGCATATATCAAAACGGGCGAGAGATCTACGGGAAATGGATGAAGGACAGAAACAATCCTGCGAGCGCGCTCTCTTTTTATGATGAACGTGGATCCGAAGTCGAATTTGTTCCCGGGTCTATCTGGATTCAGGTGGTAGAACCATACCAACGCGTGAAGTGGGAACTAATTCCTGATTCCTAATTCCTATTATCTCGATATGATTTACTTTCTTTACGGTCCCGACACCTATCGGAGCCGGGAAAAACTTAACGAGATTATCAGAGAATACAAAAAAACCCACACGAGTGGTCTTAGTTTTCATCGACTCGATACAGAGGAAGACGGATTCGAGAACTTCAAAAAAATAATTGAAACAGCATCTCTTTTCCCGGAGAAAAAACTTATCATCATAACGAGCACCTCCGAGAGCGACCTCTTCCAGAAACAGTTTAAAGAATTCCTCGAGGCACGACCCCTCGAAAAAGAGAAAGACGTTATTGTCATCTTCAGGCAGGCGGAGAAAGGGAAAAAGAGCGGTCTTACGGCGTGGCTCCCGCGCGTCGCAAAAACACAAGAGTTTCGCGAACTAAAAGGAGTCGCAAGGAAGCGCTGGGCATCGGAATATCTCGAAAACAAGAAAGCCCGCATAGATTCAGACGCGCTCGCGCTCTTCTTGAACTTGAGCGCCTTTCGTGACACGTGGGGCCTGAAGAACGAACTCGACAAACTCGTCTCCTATTCCGGGGGCGATATTACCGAGAACCACGTAGCCACCCATCTTAAAAAGGATATTGATACGAACATTTTCGAGATGATCGATGCATTGTCTTCGAGACAAAAAAAACATGCCATGCGGCTTCTGGGAGAAATGATGGAAAAAGGGGCGAACGAGTCTTACCTCCTTTCGATGATCGCATACCGCATTAAGAATCTCATTCGGGTGAAGGCGCTTGACGAAGAGCGCGTGCCGTTCACCCTTTTTTCGAAACGGCTTCCCATTCACCCCTACGTGATTCGCAAGTCGTATGATCAGTCAAAGCGCTTTACTCTTGGAGAATTAAAAAAGATCTACCGGATGATTGCGACGATAGACCTCGATAGCAAAAGCGGAAAACGGGAACCCCGTCTTGCGCTCGAACTATTTGTTGCGCGTATATCGCATAACGGTTAAGAGGCGTGGGGAGGAGGAGAAAAAGCTTTTGCTGCCAATCTCGCGAGCCGCGACTTCTTTCGGGACGCGGTATTTTTTTTGATCACATTCTTTTTCGCGGCTTTGTCGAGGGCTCTGTATACCAAGGGGAGGAGTCTCCGGACTTCTTCCTGTTTTTGTTCTCCAAGAACTTTTTTCAGGGCCTTGGTGAGCAGTTTCATTTCATTTTTCCTCTTGAGGTTTTGTTTTCTTCTCCGGGTATTTTGGCGTAACGCCTTTTTTGCCGATTGAATGATTGGCATGTCAGTACTCTTTGCGAAGTGAATTCAGACTCTACCTTATCACTTCGTATAGAAAAAATCAAGCGGAATCACTGTCGGGGCTTGCCCCGTACCAGAACCTCGTTCGGTACGGGACTGCGCCTCCATCTATGTTTATAACGGCTTACCAACCCTCCAACCACAGTGTATTCTATGGAGTTCTTGGTTCGGGGCTTGACAAAAAATCTTGGAAGGTCTATAATACAGTGTTTGGCCTGCAAAAAGGCGGTCAAGAAAAAACCGCAGGTCGTTCTTCTTCGGAAGGGAGGAAGGAATCGTATGAACGACGGAAAGGATCCTGCCCAACCTCAAAAAGAGAGAGGGGTGCTTGGCGAAACCACCGCATTCACCGGGAGAATAGTCTCTCGCGCAGGGAGAGCGGCGTTTCAAAGAGCCCGCAGAGAACTTAAGAGAGTGGTGAACCCGGACGTGTTTTTCGCAGAAGAGTTTATCCGAAGATATCGATCTTTGAAAAAACTTAATCTTACTGATGAGCAGATTGCGAAGACGATTCTTGCGTCAAGCCGTGAGACGGTACGAATGCTCTACGAGCATCCCCGAGAATCCACAGTAAAATAGGAATAATTCTTAAGAAAGGAGGTGACAAGAGATGACAAAGGTGGTCGCGGTTGCAGCGGCAGTCGTCGGAGGACTGCTGTTTGTCGTTAAAGTGCTTCCGTTGATTTTGGGATTGGTTTTGAGCATTATCTTCCCGCCGCTCTTTTTCCTGCTCGTTATCGCGCTTATTGTCGGAGGGATATGGCTGTGGCTGAAGAGTCGAGACGAAGAGAGGGCTTAATCCGCCAAAATCCCCGGGATCGGGTGGTCTGTGAGATTCAGACAAACATGGAAGAGGCGCGCGCTTTGAAAGAAGCAGAGCGGAGACAAAAAACTGATACACGCATGTCCCGCTCGAAGGTGCGTTTTGCCAAGACTTTTTTAGCGCTTGCGAATGAATACTTTTCTTACTCACCCCAACGGGTGAGAAGCCTGACTAACGAAGAACTTCTCGCGCTTGAAAAGATCATTGCGCGCCGGGCGCTCGGAAGATCAATGGTATCACGCGCGCTTTCGTGGAATCCCGCGGGGTTGGTTGTCTTTGCGGCAAATAACGCTTGGAAAGCGCTTAACAACGGGATAGACCACGACCCAAAGGCGGGCAAAAGCTGGAGCTACCGGTATCTTCGGGGGAAACTCAAGGGTGCCTATGGCAACGATTGGTTTCCCCTTGAAACCGTGAGACGCGGATACTACTAACACCACACAAAGAGAAAGGAGGGAAGTATGCGTCGTCGGGATCGAAGAGGCAAAGGACAAAACGAGAGCAGAGCGTTAATTTCGCTCCGGAGACGAAGAGATCCTACGTTGAAACAGCAGATCGCGCGATTGACAGATTACAAAAGAGGGATGGGGAAACTGGATGACTGGATCCGGAAGGATCTTCACCTTCCCGGAGACCGAAGCAAGGGAATCTTTGCGCGAGTTGTCCGTTCCATTGTTCCCAGAAGTCTTTTCGACCGCCTCCCTGAGGGGTTGATTGATGCGATAGGAGAGGAAGAAGACGTTCTCCAATATATAGAGAAGCGGATGCGCGGCGGCATTGACGGCACGCAAGAAGCGCTTCGAGGTCTCTCAGAAGATGCGGTGGAATACCGTGAAGAGATTTTGAATCTAAGGGAACAGATCAGGCAGGCGGAGACAGAAAAATGGGACCTCCAACGCCTGCACCAGTTCCTTGCGGATCGCTCGGAGATCGATGTTGACCCCGAGATCATGATGCTTTTGGATGCGCAACTCGACATCCTTACAGAAGAGGAAAGGGAGACCAGGAGACAGGAGCTCATAGAGGAGCTTAAAGCCACCGTCGACCTCTCCGAGGGAGTCGCCCGCACAATGGGCGAGGTATGTTATGCCGCGCTCGAGGTGTTCCAAAAAGCAGTGAGCCAGTACCACCAGTTTACCACCGTTCATCAGCCGATCGCGGCAATACGGGATACCGCAAAAGAGCTTCTCGATACGGATCAATCGCTTTACGCCGCAAAAGATGCGATCGTGGCCACCATCCAGCTTTCTCTGGAAGCCGTCACCGTTGCGCTCGAAGGGGCGAAGATGGTGGATCAATATCGAATTGCCTCTGCCGACGTTAAGGGATTGCTCGAAGCGGGCAAGCGAAAGCTTGAGCACGCGCGGCGGGCGCTCCCCCCGGCTTCTCCCCGAATGAGGAGTCTTGCAGCTCCCAAAGACGAGGAGGGCGAGCCACCTGAAGAGACAGGAGAGACTGAATCAGAGTTATAGTCGAACTCATAGCATCAAAGCCCGTACACCTAAACGTGCCCGGGCTTTTTCATTTTCGTTGACAAATATCTTTGTGCATGTTATATATAAAGGTTCTTTAAAATTTTTGCATTCTGACATCCAAAAAGAGGAGACAGGATAGTGAGCATTACAACGCTGCTCGAGGACATTTTCCCCCGTTACAATTGGCTTAGAAAAGGGATGGCAACTTCCGATCAACCAGAGCAGGATAAACCCATTCATCTGCCCAACCTAAAAGACTACACCCCGCCAAAGTTTATTGATTGGAGAAGGTCGATTCGGATGCTGACGCGGCGCATCGACATTTTGGGGCGCGAACTCGTAAAACAAGAAGGGGTTCGGTTTCTCCCCGCACAGGCACTGTGCCTCGCATTGGTTGCCGAGCGCGAAACCATTAAACGGGTGAACGACCAATATCTAAATTGCGCGGTTCCTTGGGATCCGACCACTCGGTTTCCTTTGGTGTCTGCGATCGCGGCGGATACAAGCTCGCATGCAAAAACGTTCTCTTCCAACGAACAGGAACTTAAGGCGGTTCTCGAATCATTCGGCGGGTGGGCGGTATTTTCCCACGAAGAAATTCAGTGCGCGTGCGGCCGCGGAAGCCCCACGCCGCGCTCTGTCGAATATCGCGTCATGCTGAACCACGGCCTGCGCGTGAAAGGCGGACTTTTGGTAAAGCAGATGGTGGGCATTGAGTCATCGGACAGAGGACATCTTATGCACCACTACGGGTTCAGGAAATCCAGCCGCAGGGTGGACGACCTCGAAATCATCTGGATACAGGAAAACCGTATTCGATGGGAAGGATCGCGTCTCGTGATCGAGAGCGCTCCGCTTCTCCCGAGCGAAGAGACGGAAACCGCGCACGGTCTCGTCCACGCCGAAACCGCGGAATTTCGCGTCGAAGAGTTTGTACGGCGCATTCAGGAGCTTCTTGGGTTTGAGATCCCGCGAGATAATAGCGGACCCGGACGAACTCCTTCGCCGGAGACACGCATCTCTTCACTTGAACGACACATAGAAAAATTATTCAGGAAAGAACACAACGGAAAACATGAATATGAACTTTTCAAAAACAAACACGAAGATTCGAAAAGAAAATAAAAGCCGGGGCTTGGGGTCTTGAGAAAAGACAAACCGCCCCGGTTTTTTGTTTTTCCCCGTACAATACCCAATTCCGGGGGTTATGACGTGACAAGTTTTTTTATCATGTTTCGTATTTCTGCCGCCCGTTCAAACTCCAGACTTTCCGCCGCTTTTTTCATTTCTTTTTGAAGCTCTTTGAACGTCATCTTTTTGAACCCTTCTTTTATACCTCCCTCCCCTTTTTCAACAATCGGCGCGCGGACATCCTTCTTTATCGGTGTGGGAACAATGCCGTACCGGTTGTTGTGGGCTTTTTGATATGCTCTTCGTCGATCCGTTTCCCGGATTGCTCGCTTCATTGATTGGGTGGTAGTGTCCGCATACATGATAATCTGGCCGTTCGTGTGCCGCGCGGCGCGCCCCATGGTTTGGATGAGCGTCGTGTCGTTGCGCAAAAACCCTTCTTTGTCCGCATCTAATATCGCAACAAGGGAAACTTCAGGAAGATCAAGGCCTTCCCGCAGGAGGTTAACCCCCACTATGACATCATACGTTCCCAGCCGTAAATCGCGTAGTATTTCTGGGCGTTCCAACGTTTTGATTTCCGAATGGAGATACTGCACCTGTATATTTTCCTTGAGCAAGAATTCAGTGAGGTCTTCCGCAAGACGCTTGGTAAGAACCGTAACGAGAACCCGCTCTTTCCTCGCTGTTCGTTCCCGAATGCGCCGTATGAGGTGTTCGACTTGTCCTTTTGTGGGATGGATTTCCACGGGAGGATCAAGAATGCCGGTAGGACGCGTGAGCTGTTCGACGATATGCGTTCTTGTTTCTCCCAGCTCATAGGGGCCCGGCGTTGCCGATGTATACAGTGTTTCTCCCCGTAGGGCGTTAAACTCTTCGAATGTGAGAGGACGATTATCCAGCGCAGAGGGAAGGCGAAAGCCGTGTGCGACGAGTATTTCTTTTCGCGCGCGGTCGCCGTTATACATTCCGCGGATTTGGGGAATCGTCATGTGCGACTCGTCAATCACAAGCAAAAAATCTTTAGGTTTGTCCTGAGCGGCTTGTCTTGAGCGTAGTCGAAAGGGGTCGAAGGAGAAATAGTCAAGAAGCGTCGAAGGGGGGGTTCCCGGTTTTCGGAAGCTCAAATGGCGCGAGTAGTTTTCGATTCCCGCGCAGTATCCCGTCTCGCGCATCATTTCTATATCAAAACGCGTGCGCGTTTCGATTCTCTGCGCTTCGAGAAGTTTGCCCGCTTTTTTGAAATCCTCCAGTCGTTCCTCGAGTTCGCGGGAAATATTCTTGAGCGCACGCTCAAGTTTCTCCTGGGGGGTCACGAAATGTTTTGCGGGGAAAATTTGTATCGCGTCGGTGTGCGAGGTTGTCTCCCCCGTGAGGGGATGAGCGCGTGTGATCGACTCTATTTCGTTTTCGCGAAGAGCTATCCTGATTATATTGTCGCCCGTAATGGGAGCGATCTCTACCTGTTCGCCTCGCGTGCGAAAGCTCCCCGGAACCGCGAGAATATTGTCTCGCGCGTATTGAAGCTCCACCAGTTTTTCGATTATCTTTTTTCGCGATACGTGTTCCCCCTTCTTTATCTCAAGCGCAACCTTTTCGTATTCTTCAGGGTCTCCTATCCCGTAAATACACGAGACCGATGCCACCACAATCGTATCGGGCCTCGTACGAATGCTTTGGGTGGCGGCGTGCCGTAATCGGTCGATCTCGTCATTTATTTTTGCGTCTTTTTCAATATAGGTATCAGTTTGCGGGATATATGCTTCGGGTTGATAGTAGTCATAGTAGCTTACAAAATAGTGGACCGCGTTTTCCGGAAAAAATTCCTTGAATTCCTGATAGAGTTGCGCGGCCAAGGTTTTGTTGTGCGAGATTACGAGTGTCGGCTTCTGGACTCGTTCAATGACGGAAGCAACCGTAAAGGTTTTACCCGACCCCGTAACGCCCAAAAGCACCTGGTTTTTGAAACCGGACGCGATTCCTTTCGTAAGCGTTTCGGCTGCGCGTTGCTGGTCCGAAGTCAATCGCAGGTCGGTTGTTAATTGGAATCTCATAATCAATTGAAGGAAGCGTATAAAAGCGGTAATATTAAGTAGTGATAAGCAGTCTCTACGGAACAATTGAAGACGGGCGCGAGGAATACGTGGTGATAAACGTGGGGAACGTGGGATATAGGGTGTTCGTTTCGCGCGAAACAAGAAATGTTCTCCCTGAAGCGGGAAACCCCGTGAAGCTCTACACCTATCTCTACGTGCGGGAAAACGAACTTGATCTTTACGGATTCTCTTCTCAAGACGAACTCGATATGTTTGAGTTGCTGATTGGGATTTCGGGTATTGGCCCCAAGGGCGCGCTCTCCGTGCTTTCCGTCGCAAGCCCCAAAGATTTAAGAATAGCAATTTTGAGCGAAAATGACAAACTCCTCATCAAGGTTTCCGGAATCGGGAAAAAGACCGCGCAAAAAATCATTCTCGAGCTCAAGGGGAAAGTAGAGGACTGGGAAGCGGGAGAAAAAGAAATAGCTCCCGAGGAATTAAGCCAACGGCATGATGCGATCGATGCGCTGGTTGCGCTGGGGTACACCGCGCGTGACGCGCGCGAAGCCCTCTCGCAGGTTTCGGCAGAAGAAAACAACATCGAAGGGCGCGTAAAAGAAGCGTTAAAAATCTTAGGGAAGACAAAAAAATAATATGCAGCTCCATTTCAGGACACACTGGAACACGTTTGTTTCTGCGAGTCCCGCAGGTTCCTTTCTCCAGTCTTATGACTGGGGTCTTTTTCAAAATGAAGCGGGCAATCACGCCCACGTTATCATTGCAACCGAGAAGAGATCATTCACAGTTGATTTTACAGGAGAGAAAAAGTTCCGAGGGAGGGGAAACGACAAATGGCGTATGGCCGCGCTTGTCCTTACCCATCCGCTTCCGTTCGGAAAAACATTTCTCTACGCTCCCCGAGGTCCTCTTGTAGATTTTCTCTCCCTCAAAAAACCCGTTGGCGTTTTTGAAATTTTCCTGCGCGAGGTACGACAGCTTGCGGAAAGAGAAAACGCAATCTTTTTTCGGATGGATCCCGAGTGGGCTGCGACGAAAGAAATAAAAGAGTTTTTAAAGAGAGTTGGCCTTCGCGAATCTTCCAAAGACGTTCAGCCGCGGGAAACCATTATCCTTGATCTCACGAAATCCGAAGAGGAGATTCTTGCTTCTATGCGTCCCAAGACGCGGTATAATATCCGGCTTGCCGAGCGAAAAGAAGTGACGGTATCTAAAAACGAGAGCGTAACAAACGGCTATTTTGAACGTGTCTGGCCGCTGTTTGAGGAAACCGTGAAACGAGACGGGTTCCACCTCCATACAAGGAAATATTACGAGAATATGCTAGTCGGGGGAGGATCTGGCCTCTCGGGGAGGGTCAGATCCTCCCCGAGCGATCCCGTCGGAGAACTATTTACCGCAGAATATAAAGGGACTATCCTTGCGGCAAACATTACGATATTTTTTGGCCCGCGTGCAACTTATCTCCACGGCGCTTCATCCAACGACTATCGCAATAGTATGGCGCCCTACCTTCTTCATTGGGAGACAATAAAGGAGGCGAAAAGGCGAGGATGCACGGAATATGACTTGTGGGGGGTTTCGGAAAAAAAGTGGCCCGGCGTCACTCGTTTCAAGCGGGGGTTCGGCGGAAACGAAGCGCGATATGCGGGGACATACGACTACCCGCTTGACCGCTTGTGGTATACCCTGTATACAATAATTCAGAAGCTACGAAAGAGGGTTTCCTGAGTAGCCACCACTCTTTGAAAATGCGAGGTGCGAGGAATGAAAGACATTTGCCGTATCGGAGAGAGCATTGCGCGTATAAGAAACATTGTTATTGCGTGTGTAAGAAACATTGCCGCGTTCTTTTTATCTCCATTGGTTTTCGCAATTCTTTTTCCCCATAGGGTCGGGATGCAAATAGGGGAGCGAGGTACGGTGAAATTTTTTCCCTACACGTTCATGGTGTGTACCGTGAATGCCTCCGTGCACTCGTTCGGCATCAGTTGGACAAAAACACTTGACCCGGTGAATCTCATGTTTGTGGGGTTTTCATCAAGTGAACTCAAGAAATTGTTTCGAGAGAAAGGATGGCGTTTTTCCATGACAGGATCCGGGCAATATCTACTGATTCATTCTCGCATCAAATTCATGAGTTTTCAGTGTGACTGGGAGGTTTCGAAAGAGCGGGGCGAACGTTTCCACGTAAGATGTTTTGATGCGGGGAAAAGCGGAGGCGTGCCCGTGATTCTTGCAAGCGCGCATCATGAGTATAAAGACTTCGATGTCAACAGCCATCTTGTTACGTCGTGGGACAGAGCGAAAAACTTTGTCTCGAGTTTTTTCACAGAGTTTCCTCAAGAAAAAAGCGACCGCATAAGCAAGCAAAACTGGAGAGACAAACCGAGCGACGGTCGCGCGACTATCATTTATCGTGAATAAATAAAGAGCAGGTATTCCTGCTCTTTTTGCGTCTTTGTCCCTACTTGTTTTTTTTGAAAACGGTTCGCCGCGCGAGTGCGTAAAGTGCGAGAGAAATTCCGGCTCGGATCGCGATCGCTTTTGCGGCTTTTCTGTAATTCTTTTTAGTGAACGCTTGTCTCAAAACCTCGGTTACAGTCACCCCTACCAATCCCGCAATAAGGCCCACAGTGAGCTCTCTTTCTTTTTCTGACTGATCCTGCGTCGTTGACTGTTGCGCCTCCGCGATATCTTTCATCAGCTCATCAACCTTTTTTACAAGGTCCGGACTTCTATTTCTCCGTCCAAACATTATGTGTACCTCCTTTTTTGGATACCGATCATTATATATCAGAAGCGAGAAATATGTCAATAGCTTGACTATTTTTTGGGGGGTTGGTATACTGACCTGTTCTCTAAAATTTAGGCAGTGTGCCTGGAAATCCTCCTTCGCATAAAGCTACGGAAGGACAAGGGAGGTATATATGAGGTCTAGAGAAGATCTTATGGTGAAGGTACGTGAAGCACTTCGGCATCCCAAAGCCGATCTTCTTTTCGAAATCGGGCTAGAGGAGTCGACACCCACGAAAGCGGCGCAGAGAGCGCAGCAAGAGGGTCTTTCGAACGAAGAAGAGAAGCTCGTCAAATGGATCGCGGTGTTTAAGCGCGATCATGGCGACGGATGGTTCCGAGCGCTTCGCGGAATCATAGAAAACACAGAAACGGAGAATTCAGAAATGGTTTTAACAAAAGAAGAGAAAAGGTCATTGGAGAGTCTTACCAAAAGCAAGGTTCGTGAGATGACAACCACGTTCATAAACCGTGGGTATGGTCGAGAAGTGGCAGAGGTCCTTGTTGCACGTTGGGACGTAGCGGGAATTTCAGGCGAATTTTTTAACCAGTTGCGTAACCGATGTGAAAAGCAGCCCGCATTTGACCCTCGAAAGGTTAAAGAAGAGTACCTTCGAAAGTACATGGACGCATGCGATAAAGGATATTTTCTTCCCGATTTACTTGGGATGGACACCGATACCGCGTTAGAAAACATTCCTGATCCCGAGCCGGGACACGAAAGTTATCTTCTCGTGGTAAATTGCCTCCCCCTCGCGAGACTCATGAAGTTCGTTGTGGTTGACGGCGAGAGAGGAAAGTGTCTTCTCAACGAGAACGAGATTGAAGATGTGGTGGGAGTTCCCAAAACGCTTTTTTACTGGCGGTATGATGTTGAAGACGGAAAGGCCACATGCGGCAAGAAACCGGTTGATGCGCAAAAATCCTTTGGAAGAAAGAAAAGACAAGCGCTCACCGCGCGAGAAGTCGTCTGTCTTGCCATAGCAGATTCAGGGGCTCTCAAAGACCATAACGTCTTTGCGGTTGGCTCTTGCCACGGCGGCGGCAATGTCGCGAGCTTGTGGCTCAGCGGGGGCGAGCCGAGGCTCCTTTGGCACTGGGCGAACAGCTCGCTTTCGGGGTGGGGCTCGGCCTCCTGCCTTAGTTAACCTCCTTCGCATAAAGCTACGGAAGGACAAGGGAGGTATATATGAGGTCTAGAGAAGATCTTATGGTGAAGGTACGTGAAGCACTTCGGCATCCCAAAGCCGATCTTCTTTTCGAAATCGGGCTAGAGGAGTCGACACCCACGAAAGCGGCGCAGAGAGCGCAGCAAGAGGGTCTTTCGAACGAAGAAGAGAAGCTCGTCAAATGGATCGCGGTGTTTAAGCGCGATCATGGCGACGGATGGTTCCGAGCGCTTCGCGGAATCATAGAAAACACAGAAACGGAGAATTCAGAAATGGTTTTAACAAAAGAAGAGAAAAGGTCATTGGAGAGTCTTACCAAAAGCAAGGTTCGTGAGATGACAACCACGTTCATAAACCGTGGGTATGGTCGAGAAGTGGCAGAGGTCCTTGTTGCACGTTGGGACGTAGCGGGAATTTCAGGCGAATTTTTTAACCAGTTGCGTAACCGATGTGAAAAGCAGCCCGCATTTGACCCTCGAAAGGTTAAAGAAGAGTACCTTCGAAAGTACATGGACGCATGCGATAAAGGATATTTTCTTCCCGATTTACTTGGGATGGACACCGATACCGCGTTAGAAAACATTCCTGATCCCGAGCCGGGACACGAAAGTTATCTTCTCGTGGTAAATTGCCTCCCCCTCGCGAGACTCATGAAATTTATTCTGGTTGACGGCAAAAGAGGCGAATGTCTTATGAACGAGAACAACATTGAGAGTGTAGTAGAAACTCCCCGAACACTGTTCTACTGGATATATGATGTTGATGCCGAAGCAGGTACGGGTTCTACCGAAGGCATGAGTGCGTTTGAAGCAGAAGAACTCATTTGTACCGGATTAATAGAACAAAGACGGGGGCTTACCGTGCGAGAGGCAGTATGTCTCATCATTTGCGATTCCGATAGCCTTCTGAATAGCCTCGGTTATCTCTGTGTTGGATCCCGCATCGAAGGAGAGTTTGTGCCGGCATTGGGGCTACTTTATTATAGACCGGCAGAAGCGAAAGTTTGCTTAACCTATACACACTTTGATGGTTTCAGAGGTGACCTTTGGATTACCCCTACTTGCCTGAAAAATTAGGCTTCTAGGTACAGAGGAATAAATCATAAACGAAGAAGGCAGAATGAATGTTCTGCCTTTTCATTTTTCCGACGTAACGGGCCCGAATTCGTTACATTGATTCTTTGCGATTTTGAGAGCGCGTGCTATGTTTGAGATAGAATGAAGGTTTTTATGCGACAATTGATTCCCGGTTTTTTATTGTCGTGGTATCATCTTGCGCTTGCGGCCGCGGGCGCGTTTTTATACAGGTTTCCCTCACGAGAACTTATTGTCATTGGAGTTACCGGGACAAACGGAAAATCAACGGTGGTCGATATGTGCCACCGTATCTTTCGTGAATCAGGGGGGAAAGTCGCTTCTTTATCATCCATTCGATTTGCAATTAATGACGAAGAACGGCAGAACACCTTGAAAATGACCATGCCGGGTCGTTTCAGGTTACAAAAATTTTTGCGAGACGCGGTAAACGCAGGATGCGGGTATGCGATAATCGAAGTTACCTCAGAAGGAATTAAACAGTGGCGACATTGGGGAATTGATTTTGACGTAGCCGTACTTACTAATTTGACGCCGGAGCATATCGAATCCCATGGGTCATTTGAAAAATATAAGGAAACCAAGGGTAAATTATTCCAAGGGTTAGGTAGCCGCAAACGAAAGGGGGGTCTGACCCCCCTAGGGTTTCTGTTGTAAAT
>CAYJUS010000001.1:0-462 GCA_964373435.1 uncultured Candidatus Saccharibacteria bacterium | reverse complement strand
ATCCACCCCATTGTTTATTTTTAAAAATATACCCACCCCAAGGTAAATTTATCCCAGGGTTTTGTTCCCCCTAAACCCTAGGGGGGTCAGACCCCCCTAGGGGGGTCTGACCCCCCTAGGGTTTCTGTTGTAAATCTGGATGACCAGAATGCCGGGTATTTTCTGCGGTTTAGGGCAGATGAGAAATATGGATACCGTGTAGAAAACGAAAAATTACCGTCCGAAACTCGAAATACAGCCAGAGTCCTAACCACTCAACGATATAGTTTAACACCCGACGGTATAGAATTTGTCGTTGAAAACACCACCTTTCATTTAAAGCTCCGTGGCAAGTTCAATATATATAATGCCCTCGCAGCAATTTGCGTGGGGGTGTCACAAAAAATTGATTTGGGGATAATAAAAAGCGAGATTGAAAAAAAATATGTAGTTAACAGGAGAAAAGAAAAAAATAATTAAAAT